>CAYRLC010000074.1:0-13052 GCA_964424995.1 uncultured Croceicoccus sp. | reverse complement strand
AGGATTATGACAGCCCGGTGCGGATCGTGGAGGCGGTGGTCAAGGTCAACGACAGCCGCAAGCGCGCGATGGGCCGCAAGGTGGTCGAGGCGCTGGGCGGCAGCGAGGAGGCTCGCGGCAAGAAAGTCGCCATGCTGGGCCTGACCTTCAAGCCCAATACCGACGACATGCGCGATTCGCCCGCCATCGCCATCGCCCAGGCGCTGGACGATGCGGGCGTGGACATCGCCGCCTACGATCCCGAAGGCATGGAAATGGCCGCGCCGCTGATGCCCTTCGTCACCATGACCGCCAGCCCCTATGCCGCCATCGACGGTGCCGACGCGGTCGTCATCGTGACCGAATGGGACGCGTTCCGTGCACTGGACCTCAATCGGGTGAAAGCGCTGGCCAAGTCGCCGCTGATGGTTGATCTTCGCAATGTCTACGATCCTGCCGACATGGCGGCGGCGGGCTTCACTTATACGGGCGTTGGTCGCGGCTAGGGCTGCGGCGGTCCTTTTCGGAACCGGGAGTCATCGCATGTTCGGCCTTCTTCGATCCCTGCGCATGCCGAGCGGCACCATCGCGCTGCTCTTGGCCGCGTGCACTTCTGCCGCGCAGGCTGCGCCCTATGTCATGTTCCGCGATCCCGGCTGCGGCTGCTGCAAGGCCTGGGCGGAGCACATCCACGATGGCATGAAGGCCGAGATCGTGGTGCGCGAGGACGTGCCGATGCCGGAGGTGAAGGCCGCGATGGGCGTTCCGGCCGACCTTGTCTCGTGCCACACGATGGAGATCGAGGGCTACGTCATCGAAGGGCATGTCCCCGCGCGCGAGATCGAACGGCTGCTGCGTGAACGGCCCGAAGGCGTGAAGGGCCTGGCCGTCGCGGGCATGCCGATGGGTTCGCCCGGCATGGACATGGGCGGTCATTCCGATCCCTATGACGTGGTCGCGTTCGGCGATTTCGGCACGCGGGTCTTCGCGCACTACGAATAACGTTCCGCAATCGCCGGATTTCGGGAAAAAGCACCGAGGGGCCTGTAAGCCGGGTTCTGTGACGCGGACGGTATGCCATATGGCGGCACCGTATCCTCGCCGGCAGCCATTCCTCTCGGCCTTGCGTTGCCGCAAGGCTCCAGCAGCCAACCCGGACGATCACGGGGCGAAACACCCCTGCCCTGCGCCTTTCGGCCGGGCGCGCCGTCCCTATTCGGCCTTGCTCCGGGTGGGGTTTGCCGTGCCGCTTCCGTTGCCGGTCGCGCGGTGCGCTCTTGCCGCACCCTTTCACCCTTGCCTGTGCTCCCTCAGGAGCCATCGGCGGTCTGCTCTCTGTGGCACTTTCCCTTGCCCGTCCGAAGACGGACCGGCGGGCGTTACCCGCCACCCTTTTTTCGTGGAGCCCGGACTTTCCTCGGCAGGCCAGAGAAAGAACCCTCGCCCGACGCGGCTGCCCGGCCCCCCGGTGCGGGGTCGGTCCCTACAGCAATCGTGCGGGCTTGCAAGGAAACTAGCGCGTTAGGCCCCGGTCGCGGTCGACCAGAAGCTGGAACAGGATCGCGCGCACCTCGCCGTCGATCTCGCCATCGATGCGTTCGGGGCGGAAACGGCGCTGGAACGCCTTCACCGCCGAATGCCCGTCGCTGATGTCGTAACCGAACCTCTCGAGCGCGAGGTAGAACGAGCCGTCGTTGTGGAACGGGTCGCCCAGTTCCAGCTTCTCGGGCCGGGCCAGCGCCAACCGGTGCTTGGCGAGCCGCGCCCAGTCGAACTTCTCTCCCGGATCGTCCTTGCGCTGCGGGGCGACATCGGAATGGCCGACGACGTTGGCGCGCGGGATATCGTGACGCTTGACGATGTCGTTGAGCAGGATGACCAGCGACTGCATCTGCTCTTCGGGGAAATCCTCGTATCCCCACGAATGGCCGGGGTTGTCGAGTTCGATCCCGATGCTCGCCGAATTGACGTCGGTGCGGCCGCGCCAGTACGAGCGCCCCGCGTGCCAGGCACGCTTTTCCTCTTCCACCATCTGCACGATCTGGCCCTTGCGGGTGATGCAGTAGTGCGCGCTCACCTTGCTGTCGGGATTGCACATCTTCTCTATGGCTTCGCGCACGTCGGGCATGTCGGTATAGTGCAGCACGACCATCGACACCGGCAGCGTCCGCTCGTCCCAGTTGGGCGAAGGGGCGGCCAGATCGATGTCGATCCGGGGACGGAAAGGGCGGCGTTCAGGCATCGTCACCCCGACCATGCGGCAGGATCGCGCCCAAAACCAGCGCATTGTCCGATTTAGCGTGCTGCACCCCACCGCCGCACCCGGCGGTGACCAGCCGCACCAGTTCGGCAGGCGCGGTATGGGCGCTGAGTTCGGCCAGCGGAACATTGCCGTCGAGCGCTTCGCCCACGTGCGCGTCGAAGGCGATCCGCATTCCTTCGGCTCCGATGGCGATTTCGTGGGCGGTGCCGGTATCCTCGACCGCGAAGGTGATCGTGCCGCCACGCGGCAGCGCCTCGATCGCGAAAAGGGCGAAGTTCAACAGGACCTTCACCGCCGCCTTGGGCAGGCTGTCCACGCCCAGCGTCCACTGCACCGTGATATCGCGGCCCTCGGCGGCGAGCGCGTCGATCAGTTCGCGCACTTCCGCCGCGGGCAGGTTGGCATCGAAACCGCCGGCCGCGCCGAAGGCCAGCCGGAAGAATCGCAGCTTGGTCGCGGTGCGCCGGGCACCGTGGGCCAGAAGCTCGATACACTGTTCGCGCATCGCCGGATCGGTCTCGTCCTGCAGCAGTTCGATGCCGTTGTTCATCCCGCCCACCGGCGACAGGAGATCGTGGCAAAGGCGCGAGCACATCAGGTTCGCCAGCTGAGTAGGGTCGGTGGTCATCGCATGCTCCTGTTCACGGCGCCGTGCCATAACCGCGACAGGTTGAGAAATCGTCTTTTCCTGCAAGGCGATATTCGTTCGAGTGCCGGCTCGGCGGGGACGGGTCGTGCGGGCAAGACTGGATCATACGTCGATAGTGCATAGCCTCGGGCGGGTCGGCCGGGAAGGAAGGTAAGACATTCGTTCCGCAAGATCGCTGGCTTCAGGTCGTCGCTCATTCCGAACGCTTGGTACCCGGGATGAGCGTTGCCAGCGGCACGCCGTTTTTGTCGTGCGAAATCATGATCTTGCCATATTTCGCTTCCTGCGGCGAAGCGCTCTGGCGCTACGATTGGCTGTGGAGCCAGTAGACCGTCTGGCCGTTTCCCTCTCGTAGCTCCCGCATGCCGGGAAGTCTGGTCCGGCTTCACGAAGCTGTCATCCGCCGGACCCGGCTCTCAATTTCAAGGCTGACAGCCGACAGGAGAGATATGATGAACGACCGTTATGACCGTCGCTCGAACCCCGAACATCGCGATTATGGCAGCCGCCAGGCTCAGCAGTGGGACCAGACGCCGAGCCAGGCAGGCGATACGAACGAATACTCCGATTACCGCCTGAGCACCCGCTACGGCGACGGCGTGAGCGGCGACCGCCAGCAGCGGCGCGAACTGCCGCCGGTCGGTCAGCAGCGCGACCGTGGCTACACGCCGCGCAGCACCATCGAATCGGATTACCGTGACGAACGTGGTTACGGCAATTTCACCGGCAGCAGCTACGGTGGACGCGACTATGCCTATCGTCAGGACCCCGCCTATGGCTCGGGCTACACTGCGGGAAGCTATGGTGCCGGCACCGGCTATTCGCGCGGCTACGATAACGATCGCGGCTTCTTCGAACGCGCCGGTGACGAGATTGCAAGCTGGTTCGGCGACGACGATGCCGCCCGCCGCCGTGAAAAGGACCATCGAGGAGCTGGTCCGCAGAACTACGCCCGGTCCGACCAGCGCATCCTCGACGACATTTGCGATCGTCTGACCGATGATAGCTATGTAGATGCTAGCGACATCACCGTGACGGTGCAGGAGCGTGAAGTCACGCTCGACGGGACGGTCACCTCGCGGCAGGCCAAGCGCCGGGCCGAGGATGTTGCCGACAATGTGACAGGCGTCGGACACGTGCAGAACAACCTTCGCGTGAAGGATCGCCAGAGCGGCGACACCCGCACCAATATCTGATTGTTCCGAAACGGATATTTTGGACGCGAAAGGGCCCCCGATCGGGGGTCCTTTTTTGTTGCGACGTCCGTTATAGCTTCTTCTAGGTTTTCAGCCGGCCGATTTATCGCGAGATATCGGCCGGGCCTTGTCCCCCGCGGTTCGTTCCAGGCCGCGGTACACCATCGATCAGGTCCGGGTCGATGTTACGGGAGCGGTCACTCGGGGGATTGACCGCTCCCGTTTGTATTCGGGTCACGGTCGGTATGCGGGCTGTTCGCATGGCACGAACCGCCCCGCTGCGTCCGGCCCCTCCCCATCCCGCCACCATTGCACGTCATCGTCCGCCACGATGGCCCAGATGCGCCCGTCGCCAGCGGCCTGCGCGGCATCGGTGAGAGACGGTCGGGCACAGCCTGCCGGATGCGAGTGGTAGTATCCGACGATGTCCGGTCCGCCCGCGCGCGCGGCCTTGTGCGCCGCGATCAGCGCGATCGGGTCGATCTCGAAATGGCGTGTCGGGTCCGGGTGGACGTTGCGACAGGCGCGAACCTCGGACACCGTACCGCCGCGACCCAGCAGCAACCCGCAACACTCCAGCGGATGCGCCGCTGCGGCCCGTTCGATCAGGCTTCGTTCCAGCCGGGTTGTCGCCGCGCGATCCATGCCCATCTAACTAGCCATGGGGAACGGGGAAGTCATTCGCGGCGTGTTCGATGCCGGCGGACAGCGGCTGGACAAGGCGCTGGCGTACCTCACCGACCTGTCCCGCGAACGCGTTAAGGCGCTGATGGCGGAGGGCCGCGTCCAAGTCGCCGGGCGCGTCGCGACCAACGGATCTGCCAAGACCTCTGCGGGTGCTTCGTTCAACATCGCAGTCCCTGCCACCACGCCTCTCGACACGGCGGCACAGGACATCCCGCTCGACGTGGTGTTCGAGGATGCGCACCTGATCGTCATCGACAAGCCCGCCGGCATGGTCGTCCACCCCGCCGCCGGGAACGAGGACGGGACGCTGGTCAACGCCTTGCTTCATCATTGCGCCGGGCAGCTTTCGGGCATCGGCGGCGTCGCGCGACCGGGCATCGTGCACCGGATCGACAAGGATACCTCCGGCCTCATCGTCGTGGCCAAGAGCGATGTCGCGCACGAGGGGCTGGCCCGCCAGTTCGCCGAACACTCGCTCGACCGCGTGTACAAGGCGGTGGTCAAGGGCTCGCCGATGCCTCCGTCGGGCACCGTCGACGCGCGGATCGGCCGCAGCGACAAGGACCGCAAGAAGATGGCGGTTCTCGATCCGATGTCGCCGCGCGGCAAGCACGCGGTCACGCATTACCGGACCCTGCAGCCGCTCGCCCACTCGACGCTGATCGAGTGCAGGCTGGAGACAGGCAGAACCCACCAGATCCGCGTTCACATGGCATCAATTGGTCATCCGCTACTAGGGGACCCTGTCTATGGAAAACCCGATTCCCGGCTTCGCCCCCACCTCCAGCGGCTATCCTTTGCCCGCCAGGCCCTCCATGCGGCCGTTCTGGGCTTCCAGCATCCCGTCATCGGCGACCGGCTGCTCTTTTCCAGCGATCTGCCGCCCGACATGCGGGAACTGATCGAAACGCTCGATGATTTGGATTGAGAGAATCATCAACACATCTGACGCTAACGGGTCTAGAACGGAATGACGTGACCGCAATCCGGGATGCCCAGCCGGGGTCCCGACCTGCAGGTCGACGGTAGAAAGGTTCGGTAGGAACGTGAAGAAAACACCATCAGTACCGGCACTGGGCGGAGAGCAGAGCCTCAACCGCTACCTTGCCGAAATCAAGAAATTCCCGGTGCTTACGGCTGAGCAGGAATACATGCTCGCCAAGCGCTATGCGGAGCATGAGGACACCCAGGCCGCGGCCCAGCTGGTGACCAGCCACCTGCGACTCGTGGCGAAGATCGCCATGGGCTATCGCGGCTATGGCCTGCCCGTGTCCGACCTCATCTCCGAAGGCAACGTCGGGCTGATGCAGGGCGTGAAGAAGTTCGAGCCCGATCGCGGCTTCCGCCTCGCCACGTATGCGATGTGGTGGATCAAGGCGTCGATCCAGGAATACATCCTGCGATCGTGGAGCCTTGTGAAGATGGGCACCACCGCGGCCCAGAAGAAGCTGTTCTTCAACCTGCGCCGCATGAAGAAGAACCTCGAGGCGTTCGAGGACACCGATCTGCATCCCGACGATGTCGCCAAGATCGCGACCGACCTCGGCGTGCCCGAGCAGGAGGTGGTCAACATGAACCGCCGCATGCTGATGGGCGGAGATGCCTCGCTCAACGTGTCGATGCGCGGCGACGAGGAAGGTGCCGGGCAGTGGCAGGACTGGCTGACCGACGATCGCCCGCTGCAGGACGAGACGGTGGCCGAGGCCGAGGAGGCGCAGGTCCGCCACGACATGCTGGTCGACGCGATGGACGTGCTGAACGAACGCGAGAAGCACATCCTGACCGAGCGCCGCCTGACGGAGAACCCGCAGACGCTGGAGGAACTGTCGCAGCAGTACGACGTCAGCCGCGAGCGTATCCGCCAGATCGAAGTTCGCGCCTTCGAAAAGGTGCAGAAGGCGATGCAGCGTATCGTCGGCGAAAGGTTGATCCCGCTCAGCGCGTGATCGCGGTCGCGTTGAAATCGATGGGGCGGCGCCGGTACTGGATCGGCGCTGCCCTTTTCATATCCGAGTTCTGGCCGCGCCTGGTCGATCTCGACGACCTGCCGCCCGACGCGCCGGACGGTTATCGCGAAGAAGCGATATCGACGTTCTGGCTCGCGCATGACAACCCGGTCGGGCAGAACGCGCTGCGCCTGTTGGGCCAGCGAATCGCCGTGCGTGACTGGCGGGTCGATCCCGGCAGTTGCGATGGCGGCAGCACGACCTGGCCCGCTCTCCGCGACGTTCGCACGACCGTCACGATGCTCGGCCCATGGGGCCTGCCGCTGGCGCGCGATGCCGTGACCTGCGGCGGGGCGGGATGGCACGACGATGCCGATTTCGTCGCGGCCGTGCCCCGGTTACCGGTGACTTCGCCCGATGGTGGCGCGCCGGTTCCCCCTCCCCCGCCCCCGCCTCACCCGCCGGCACCCTGACGCGATTCCCCTTGCGGCGGCCACGCCAGCCGGTATCACCTGCAACCTTTGGCGACCCAGCCGGAGGTTTGCGGATGACCGTGCATATCGAAGCGGAATCGGGCGAAGATCCTCTCCACACCAGTCCGGCCACGATGCGCCATCCCGCGATCTTCGCACCGCTCTTCGCCCCGTTCGGCGTGGGCAGCGGCTATGTCTCGGTCACGCTCGCCTATCTTCTGGGCGAAGCGGGGCTGTCGGTGGCGATCATCGCCACGCTGATCGCGTTCAACGCCTGGCCCCAGACGGTGAAGATGCTGTGGGCGCCCTTCGTCGACACCATCGGCAACCCCAAGGTCTGGTACGCCATCGGCACGATCAGCGTCGGCCTCTCGATCCTCGTCATGTCGATCCTGCCCAAGACCGAGGCGGAGATCCCGCTCTTCATGGCGCTGATCGCCTTTGCCTCGGTCACTGCCACGTTCGTCTCGATGTCGGCGGAAATCTTCATGGCCAACCAGGTCCCGGCGGAGATGCGCGGGCGCGCGAGCGGCTGGTCGCAGGCGGGCAATCTCGGCGGTGCGGGCCTTGGCGGCGGCATCGGGCTGCTTCTGGCCGAAAACCTCGCACAGCCGTGGATTTCCGGCGTCGTCATCTCGGCCGCCTGCTTCGCCTGCTGGTTCGCGACGCTGGCCCTTCCGCCCTTGGTGCGCACATCGCTGGCGCGCAGCTACGTCGGCGAGCTTAAGGAAGTGGCCGTGAATGTCTGGGCTGTGGCGCGATCGCGCATCGGCTATCTCGGCCTCCTCATCATGCTGCTGCCGATCGGGTCGGGCGGCGTTCCCTGGGCGGCGATCTCGCAGGAATGGGGCGCGGGCGGCAACATGGTCGCGCTGGTCAACGGCATTGCCGGCGGTCTCGCCTCGGTAGTCGGCGCCCTGATCGCCGGATTCGTCTGCGACCGGATGGAGCTGAAGCGGGCCTATTCGCTGTTCGGCATACTCGTCGGTCTTGTCGCGGTGGCGCTGATCTTCCTCCCCCGCACGCCCACGGTCTTCGTCGTCGGCGTGCTCGCTTACCAGATGATGATCGGCATGACTTATACTGGCTACGCCGCCATCGTGCTGGAAGCGATCGGCAAGAAATCGGCGGCGACGAACTTCAACCTGATGGCGGCGCTGGCGAACATTCCCATCGCGGTGATGTCGATGGTCGACGGGCACCTGTTCGACGCATACGGCATGAACACGATGCTGCTGGGCGAACTGCTGATCCCGGCGGCGGCGATCCTCCTTTTCTGGCTCTTCGTCGCGGCGACGGCGAAACGCGGCAAGGCGGCGGGACAGGCCGCCTGACCCGGTTGGCAAGTCCACTGCCGTTCCGCTAGGGCCGTTCCATGGCCAAGGCAGCATCGCGCGGCATCGTGTCGCGGTTCATCCTCGCGTGCATCAAGATCGTCGTCGCGCTGATCGTCGTCAGCGTGCTCTGGGTGCTGCTCTACGCGGTCGTGCCGGTGCCGGTCACGGTGACGATGCTGATGGACGAGAAAGGCATCACCAAGGACTGGGAGCCGCTGTCGAACATCGACCGCGACATGGTGCGGGCCGTCATCGCGGCCGAGGACGGGAAGTTCTGCAGCCATGACGGCTTCGACCGGGAAGCGATCGAGCAGGCGATGGAGCGCAATGCGCAGGGCGGACGGATCCGGGGCGGATCGACGATCAGCCAGCAGACCGCGAAGAACGCCTTTCTCTGGCAGGGTGGCGGCTATTTCCGGAAAGGGCTTGAGGCCTGGTTCACCTTCCTGATCGAGAAGGTCTGGGGCAAGCGGCGGATCATGGAAGTCTACCTCAACATCGCCGAAAGCGGCATCGGCACTTATGGAGTGGAGGCGGGATCGATCCGCTATTTCGGTCACAGCGCCGACCGACTTTCCACGACCGAGGCGGCACGCATGGCGGCGGCCCTGCCCTTGCCCAAGAAGCGATCGGTCAAGAACCCGACCGGCTGGCTCGCCCGCCACGGCAACACCATCCGCAGTCGCATCGGCTCGGTTTCGCGCGACGGCCTCGATGTCTGCGTCTATGACTGAGGGAGCCTGACCGTGGGCGCCGCTCATCCGCACGACCATCACCACGGGCATGACCATCATCACGGTCACGGCCATTCGCATGCCCCGGCCGATTTCGGGCGCGCCTTTGCCATCGGTGTCGCCCTCAACACCGGGTTCGTGCTGGTCGAGGCGGCAGCGGGCTTCATCTACGGGTCGATGGCGCTGGTCGCGGATGCAGGGCACAACCTGTCCGACGTGCTCAGCCTGCTGATCGCATGGGGGGCCAGCGTTTTGACCACCCGGCCACCCTCGTCCCGGTTCACGTACGGCCTCAAGTCCAGTTCGATCCTCGCGGCGATGGCCAATGCGGCGCTGCTCCTCGTGGCGCTCGGCGCGATCACCGTGGAAACGGTCCGCCGCCTGTTCGCGCCCGAAGAGGTGGAACCCGGGCCGATCATGGTCGTCGCCGCCATCGGCATCGTGGTGAACACAGCCACCGCCCTGCTGTTCATGCGCGGACGCAAGGGCGACCTCAATATTCGCGGAGCCTACCTCCACATGGTCGCCGACGCGGCGGTCTCGGCGGGCGTGGTGGTCGCGGGTCTGCTGATCTGGCTGACCGGGATCGCGTGGATCGACCCGGCCACCTCGCTGGTGATCGTCGCGATCATCGCGGTCGGCACGTGGGGCCTGCTGAAAGACAGCGTGAAGATGGCGCTCCTCGCCGTGCCCGACGGCATCGACGAGGGCGAGGTGCGCCAGGTCCTGCTGGCCTGCCCCGGCGTCACCGCCGTCCACGACCTGCACATCTGGCCGATGAGCACGACCGAAACCGCACTCACCGCGCATCTGTGCGTGCCGGGCGCACATCCCGGTGATCTTTTCCTGCACGATGTGGCCGAACGCCTGCACGACCGCTTCGGAATCGAGCATGCGACCATCCAGATCGAGCAGGACGCCGCGGCCTGCGCGCTGCATTCCGATCACGTCGTATGACAAGTCGTTGATTTATCGTTCAAGTAATCGGGTGGGTCTGATGGGCAAGATGACAAATCCTGCCATGATGTTGCGCTTGTCCGGCGACTGAAATATCTTTCCCTGCGTAGGGAGCGCCGGTTTCGCCGGGTCTCCGCTACATGGGGGACTTTCATTGAATACTGAACGGCTGAAAAGCGTTCTGCTGCGGGTCGGTCTGGTGATCGGCATCATCGCATGCGTGCTGACCGCGTTCGTCAATCTGGCGCAGTTGCGCTGTTTCAACGCGATGTTCGATGCCGTGTGCAGCGTGTCGACCACCCGCAACGTCGTGGCGCTGACGTTCGACGATGGTCCCAACGCGGCGACGCAGAACCAGATCCTCCCGCTGCTCGCCGCCCACGGCGCCAAGGGCACCTTTTTCCTGACCGGGCAGAAGCTGGAGAACGACCCGACCTCGGCCAAGGCACTGCTCGCCGCGGGGCATGAACTGGGCAACCTCGGCTATTCGAACCAGACGATGGAGAACCAGCCGCAGTCGTTCTACGCATCGGAAATCGACAAGACCGACGCGCTCCTGCGCAAGGCGGGGGTGGAGCGGCCGCACTTTTTCCGGCCCCCCTACGGCATCCGGTCGGTCGGCTTGCTGTGGGAACTGCAGCAGCGCGACTACAAGCTCGTGATGTTCGACGTATCGGACAACGGACGGCGCGAAGCTCCGGCAGAGGCTTATGCCAGCGCGATCCTGGCGCAGGTCCAGCCGGGCTCGATCGTCATGCTGCACGTCCTGGGCGCAGACGACGAAGAAGCGCGCGCCGCGCTGCCGCTGATCCTCAAGGGTCTGGACGAGCGGGGGCTGAAATCGGTGACGATGAGCGAACTGCTCGACGCGAAAGGCAAGTAGGCCGCTGGCCATCCGGGTGACGAAGGCGACAGTGTGTCACTCGCCCGATAGCCTCCCGCCCCGCAGAAATCGCGGACTATTCGGGCCGGATGACGGATGACATCAAGCCGGCGACGCTGGACGATGGCAAAGAGCGACAGACGGCATGACAGCCTGAAGCCGTGTAGGAAAACGGTTTCCGATCAGGCGCGGAAACACCTGCTTCGTGGCCATGCTGCGGTAAGCCGCGAATGGCGGGGAATGGAGTGGGAAGCGGGCGTTCTGCCTAACCGATGCTATCGGGCTGTGCCTCGGCGTCTCGCCTTGCTGCCCGTTCACGCTCGGCCTTGGCCCGGTCGAGCATCACCCGGCGAGCCTGATCGGCCAGCCCCCGCCACGTCTTCTCGGCACGAAGACAACGGTCTTTCACGTTCTGAAGACTGGCCTGTTTCGCTTCGGCTGCCGCCTCAAGAGCACGGGCGTCGTAAAATTCGAATGTCTGGCTCATACCCACCCTACCAAAGCGATTTCGCAGCAGATTCACGTGCTCCTTCCGCACGGGGGATCGCCATCCCGCACGGAAGGAACCCTGGTGACGCGCTTAGTCGGCCGCGGACAGATTGACCGCGCTGGCCTTGCCATTGCGGCCCTGCTCGACTTCGTAATTAAGGCGCTGGTCCTTATCGAGCGTCTGCATGCCAGCCGCCTGCACGGCGGAGATGTGAACGAAGCTGTCGTCCGAACCATCATCGGGCTGGATGAAACCATAGCCCTTGTCGCTGTTGAAGAATTTGACGGTTCCGGTCTTGCTCATGGTAAGTTCCTTTCGAGAACAATGGATCACCGCGCCGCGACATGCGGAACGGAAGCGCAAAGGTCGTCAGAAGAAAGGAAGTCGTCGTCTGGTTTACGCCGGGGCCGCGCAAGGCGATCGGCGGTCTTCAAAGGCCGAAGTCCGTCGCAAATTTCGACGTCAGCAACATCGCTCTAACACGATGGGGGGGATTTCCCTAATCTTTCTTTGGCCGGATCTGCCAACCCCTTCAACAAGGGCCACAATCGGGGCGAAGATGGCCACCCTGCCATTGGCCGAAAAGGCTCGAGATTTGCGGTTTGGTTGCAGGCGACAGGCAAGCACGGCCGGATGCCCGAGGTGCGGCGCTGACCCGACCCGATCGCCCGTCGAGATGGCCGTCAGCGCTTCTATCCGGCCAGGCGCAGAAACCTCGCAACGAGCTGCGCTCAGCCTGAACCGGACCAAACCCGCCCGGACCAAACCCGCATCGTCGCGCCGAAGCCTACTGCCGGAAGCGCAAACCCGCGCTCGCGTCCGACGCGAACCAGGCGGGTCGCCTTGCGCCCGGTGGTATCGAGGTCCTCGCCCACCGGGCGAGGACACATGATCAGGCTGCGGCTTCCTGGCCCTTGTGGACCTGTACCGGCTCCTTGCGGCCATCGACGACATCCTTGTCGACGACGATTTCGGACACGCCTTCCAGCGTGGGCAAGTCGAACATCGTGTCCAGCAGCAGCGCCTCGACGATCGAGCGCAGTCCGCGGGCGCCGGTCTTGCGCTTGATGGCCTTCTGGGCGATCGCCTCGAGCGCGTCGTCGGTGAACGTGAGGGCCACGTCCTCCAGCTCGAACAGCTTCTGGTACTGCTTCACCAGCGCGTTCTTCGGCTCCTTCAGGATCATGACCAGCGCCGGGACGTCGAGGTCTTCCAGCGTGGCGATGACCGGCAGGCGGCCGACGAACTCGGGGATCAGGCCGAACTTCAGCAGGTCTTCCGGTTCCGCCTTCGACAGCAGTTCGCCGACCTTGCGCTTTTCGGGATCGGCGACATGCGCGCCGAAGCCGATCGAACGCTTCTGCAAGCGGTCCGAAATCAGCTTTTCGAGACCCGCGAACGCACCGCCGCAGATGAACAGGATGTTGGTCGTGTCCACCTGCAGGAATTCCTGCTGCG
>CAYRLC010000073.1:0-13115 GCA_964424995.1 uncultured Croceicoccus sp. | reverse complement strand
GCGGATGCTGTGAGGCGACGAAGCGGCCTGATAGGCGGCGATCAGCGCCTCGGTGGCCGCCCGGGCACAGCTCGCCAGCACTCCATTCCGTCAATTGCGCGCGATGCCCCCGCTTCATGCGGTGATATCCAAGATGGATCAAGATCTCCGCACAATGCCGCCGTGCTGTCCGACTGGAAAAGTCATAACCGGCTATCTCGCCAGCCTCGACACCGAGTTGCTCGGCCAGATACGAGAGGCCATCGGTAGGGATTGAGCCGGGATCGATCGCGAAAAACCCCAGGGAAGCGAAGAATTTCAGCTGCGCGGCGAGGCCAAGGCGCGTCAGGGCCGGCTTCGAATTTACAAAATCAATATCGGCAAAGCTCAGGCTCCATCGTCCGATCAAATCCCCGCCCGGAATACTCCGATCCATCAACCCACTCCCTATGATGGAGCGAACTGTCCTCTTCTATGATTTCCATCGTCAATACCGAATGCCACGTTCCCAAAACGTTCTCCGACTTGGCCAAAATCGCAGCTTGGGGCCGACTGGGCCTTGTAGCCGGATTCCTGAGAAATAACGGCGTCGAGAAGACTTGTGGGGATGCCAAATTCACATGCGATCGATGATATGGTCCCAAAATGAGCAGCTCGGCGAACTTCGACTTCAGGCGGTAGCCACCAGGTCGGTGCATAGTGCGTAAGAATGCAAGGTTCTGTGGTCATTGCAGGTAAGGTGTTTGACGATGAGACCCAATCGAATGCAGTCGGTTTTGGCCAGATCTTGGGAATGGTTTTGGACGTCGGCTCTACCATTCGTTCAAGATGGTGGCGCAGAACAGCCGTAACTGGCGCGGCCGTCGGACTTACCTCTTCTTCCTTAACGGCTGCGTCAGAGAAATGCGTGACCACAACTTCGCGTGCCGCTCCTGGAGTTTCGCAGAGAAGTGATACCGCAGCCAGTAATGCCAATCGATTATAGACCATGTCACGCCTCTCAAAGGCGAGCTGTCTGGAGGGTATTGCGCTCATTCAATGCAGCAAATGCAACAATCAGTGTCAATCAGGAGGTCACATGGCACCTCACGCACCATCAATTCCACACGGCCGACTTTAGGTCGCCAAAATTGACAAACATTCGGCCACCATTGAGGGTGAAGGAGACCCGGCAAACGGCGAGCTCGCCGGGCCTGCTTCGTTCACTTGGTCTTGGCAATCCTGGTGATCGTGCCGGCCTTGCCGTCCCAGTCGATCTCGAATTCCACCTTGTCGCCGACCTTGATAGCGCCGAGCTGATCCGGCTTGGCTGCAAATCCCATTTCCATGGCCGGCCAGTCGATCCCGCTCATCGGGCCATGATGGAGCGTGACCGTACCCTTGGCGGCATCGATCGCGGTGACCGTGCCGGTCGCCTTGCCGTGCTTCATCGCGCCGGCCATCGGCATCCCGCTCATGTCGCCCGCCATCGGGCTTGCGCTCGGGGCGGGAGCCGGGGTTTCGGCCTTCTTCTGGCAAGCGGCGAGCGAGGCCACGGCGACGAGGCTGGATGCAATCAGGACAGTCTTCTTCACTTCATTTCTCCTTGGGTTTGAACTGAGGTCTGGGAACGGCGGCGCATCAGCAGATAGGCCGCCGGAATGACGAGCATCGAGAGCAGCGGGGCAGTGAGCATGCCGCCGATCATCGGCGCGGCGATCCGGCTCATCACTTCCGAGCCTGCTCCGCTGCCGACCAGGATCGGGAACAGGCCGGCGAGGATCACCGCGACGGTCATCGCCTTCGGCCGCACGCGCAGCAGCGCGCCCTCGCGCACGGCGGCGGCGACATCGCCGTCGCCGCGCGCCTCGAGCGCCTGCTTGAGATAGATCAGCATCACCACCCCGAACTCGGCGGCGACGCCGGCGAGCGCGATGAACCCGACCGCCGTGGCGACCGACTGGTTGTAGCCGAGCCAGTAGAGCAGCCACAGCCCGCCGGTGAGCGCGAAAGGCAGCGTGCCCATGATCAGCAGCGCCTCGTCCCAGCGGCGGAAGGTCAGGTAGAGCAGCGCGAAGATGATCATCAGAGTCACTGGAATGACGAGCTTCATGCGTTCCTTGGCGCGGACCAGGAACTCGTACTGCCCGGTGTAGGAGATGCTCACGCCCGGCGGCAGCGCGACCTTCGCGGTGATCGCCCGGTTGATGTCGCCGACCAGCCCCGCCATGTCGCCGCCGCGCCCGTCGACATAGATCCAGGTGACAGGCCTGCCGTTCTCGCTCCGCAACATCGGCGGACCGTCGCTGATCCGGACTGTCGCAACCGTGCCCAGCGTGATCTGCTGACTCGAGGGGGTCAGCACCGGCAGGTTCGCCAGCTTGTCGACGCTGTCGCGCAGTTCGCGCGGGTAGCGCACGCTGATCGGATAGCGCGCCAGACCTTCGACCGTCTGCCCGACGTTCTCGCCGCCGATCGCGCCCGAGACCACTTCCTGGACGTCGGCGACATTGAGGCCGTAGCGTGCCGCCGCGGCGCGGTTCACATCGACGTCGATGTAACGCCCGCCGGTCAGCCGCTCGGCGATCGCCGAGGACACGCCGGGCACCGCCTTGACCACCCCTTCGATGCGCTTGGCGGTGCGATCGATATCGGCAAGGTTCGATCCGGCGACCTTTATCCCGACCGGGCTCTTGATCCCGGTCGCCAGCATGTCGATGCGGTTGCGGATCGGCGGAATCCAGAAGTTGGCGAGGCCCGGCACCTTCACCCGCGCATCGAGCTCGTCGATCAGCTTCGCCGAGGTCATCCCCGGCCGCCACTGGTCCCTGGGCTTGAACCGGATCGTGGTCTCGAACATCTCGAGCGGCGCGGGATCGGTCGCGGTGTCGGCGCGGCCAGCCTTGCCGAAAACGCTTTCGACCTCGGGCACGGTCTTGATCAGACGGTCGGTCCGCTGGAGCAGGCGGCCCGCCTCGGCCGCCGACAGCCCCGGCAGGGCGGAAGGCATGTAAAGCAGGTCGCCCTCGTTCATCTGCGGGAGGAACTCGCCGCCGAGGCGCGCGATCGGCCACAGGCTGGTGGCAAAGACGAGCGCCGCGATCAGGAGGGTGAACTTGGGCCTCGCCAGAACGCGGTCGATCACCGGCCGATAGGCCCGCGAAAGCCAGCGGTTGACGGGGTTCGCTTCCTCGCTCGGGATCCGGCCCTTGATCAGCAGGCCCATCAGCACGGGGATCAGCGTGATCGAAAGGAACGCCGCGGCTGCCATCGCGTAGGTCTTGGTGGAGGCGAGCGGCGCGAACAGCCGGCCCTCCTGGCCCTGCAGGGTGAAGATCGGCAGGAACGAGAAGGTGATGATCAGCAGGCTAAGGAACAGCGCCGGTCCGACCTCGGCGGCCGCCTCGGTAACGAGGCGCCAGCGGGTGATCCCGTCGGGCTCGCTGTCCCCGTGATCGTGCCGCCAGCGCTCGAGATGCTTGTGGGCGTTCTCGATCATCACCACGGCGGCATCGACCATCGCGCCGATCGCGATCGCGATCCCGCCCAAGGAGAGGATATTGGCGTTGAGCCCCTGAACGCGCATGACGATGAAGGCGATCAGGATGCCGAGCGGCAAGGTCAGGATCGCCACCAGCGCCGAGCGCGCGTGCCACAGGAACAGCGCGCAGACCGCGGCGACGATCAGGAACTCCTCGAAGAGCTTGCCGGTGAGGTTCTCGACCGCGCGGTCGATCAGGCCCGAACGATCATAGGTCGGCACGATCTCGACCCCCGGTGGAAGGCCCTTCTTCAGTTCCTCGAGCCGCGTGCGCACGCCTTCGATTACCGCGCGCGCGTTCTGTCCCTGGCGCATCACGATCACGCCGCCCGCGACCTCGCCCTCGCCGTTGAGCTCGGCGATCCCGCGGCGCATTTCCGGGCCGAGCTGGATGGTCGCGACATCGCCGAGGGTGACCGGCACCGCGCCCGCCGCGGTCCGGATCGGGACCGCGCGGAAATCGTCGAGCGATTTGAGATATGCGCTCGAGCGGACGGTATACTCCGCACCGGCCATCTCGATGCTGCCGCCGCCGGCTTCCTGGTTGGCGCGCTTCAGCGCCGCGGTCACGTCCTCGGCGGTGACGGCGTAGGCGGCGAGCCGCTGGGGATCGAGCACCACCTGGTATTGCTTGACCATGCCGCCGATGCTGGCGACCTCGGCCACTCCGGGAACGGTCTTGAGCTCGAAGCGCAGGAACCAGTCCTGCAGGCTCCGCAATTGCGCGAGATCGTGCCTCCCGGTCCGGTCGACCAGCGCGTATTCGTAGATCCACCCCACCCCGGTGGCGTCGGGGCCGAGCGAGGCGCGCGCGCCCTCGGGCAGGCGGCCCTGCACCTGGCTGAGGTATTCGAGCACCCGGCTGCGCGCCCAGTAAAGATCGGTGCCGTCGTCGAACAGGACGTAGACAAAGCTGTCGCCGCTGAACGAATAGCCGCGGACGACCCGCGCGCCAGGCACCGAGAGCATGGTCGAGGCGACCGGATAGGTGACCTGGTTCTCAACGATCTGCGGTGCCTGCCCGGGCCACGAGGTGCGGACGATGACCTGCACGTCGGAGAGGTCGGGCAGCGCATCGACCGGGGTCGAGCGAACCGCCGCGACGCCGATCGCGGCGAGCACCAGCGCGGCCGCAAGGACCAGGTTGCGGGCGCGGACCGAGGCGCGGATGATCGCCGCGATCACTGCCCGCCCCCGATCGGCCGCGCCGCGACCCCGGTCAGGCTAGCCTCGGAATCAAGCAGGAACTGCCCCGAGGCGACCACCTTCTCGCCCGCCGCGAGGCCGGCGAGAACCTCGGTCCTGCCGCCGCCTTCGCGGCCGACACGAACCTCGGCCGGACGATAGCGCCCGTCGGGCAGGGCGAGCATGACCAGCGAGCGCGTTCCGGTGCGGATCACCGCCTCGCTCGGCACAAGCAGGACCGACCCGCCGTCGCCCGCGAAGGCCACCGAGGCGAACATGCCCGGGCGCAACCGGCCGCCGCGATTGACCAGTTCGATGCGCACGGCGAGCGTGCGGCTGTCGCTCTGCGCCGAGGGGAGCACTGTCGCCACCCGCCCGGCAAAGGACTGGCCCGGGAAGGCGGTCAGCGTGATGCTCACCCCTTGCCCGATCCGCACTTGTCCGGCTTGCGCTTCGGGTACGGCCGCGGTGAGCCAGACCGTGCCGATCCCGCCGACCTGGGCGAGGCTTTGCCCGGGCGCGAGCGTCATGCTCGCGCGCACGTCGAGCGTCTGGATCACGCCCCCGATCGGCGAGCGGATGGTGACCACCGCGTTGACACGCCCGGTCCGCTCGACCGCGGCGATCTGGCCTTCAGACATCCCCAACAGACGCAGCCGCTGGCGCGCCGCCGCGGTCAGGTCCGGCCGGCCGAGCCGCCTGACCGCGAGATACTCACCCTGGGCGCCCGCCCATTCGGGAAACTGCACGTCCGCGATCGGCGCGCCCGCGCCGATCACGTCGCCCGGCGCCCGGGCGTAGACCCGGGCGACGAACCCGCCCGAGCGCGCCTGGACGATCGCGACATCGCGCTGGTTGAATTCGATGGTGCCCGCAGCGGTCAGCGCGGAAGGCAGGACCCCGAACTCGGCCGCGACGACCCGCGTGCCGAGACTTTGCCGCGCGGCCGCATCCACACTCACCCCCGGCCCCGTATCGGGAGCGGCTTCGGCATATTTGGGAATAGTCTTCATCCCCATCGACGAGAGCGAATCGGGATTGTCGTAGTGTTCGGCCGGAACCATCGGGTCGTACCAGTAGAGGATCTTGCGCCCGTCGGCGGCCGCACCTGACTCCGCCTTGGGCCCCTGCCCGCGCTGGCCCAGCCAGTACCCGCCGCCGCCAGCGACGAGAGCGACAGCGAGCAGGCCCGCGCCCAGCCGCGCCGCATTCTTTCGGTCGAGCATCATGGCCGAACCCCTCCGTAAGTGTAGTTGATCCGCACAGCGTCGCGCGCGACAGCGGCTTCCCGCGCCAGCGCGTCGACCTCGGCCTCGGCCAATGCCAGCGTCGATAGCAGCGCGCTGCCGAGATCGAGCTTGCCTGCCGCGTAAGTCGCCATGTCGAGCTCGGCCCGCTGCCTGGCGAGCGGCACGAGCGTGGACCGGGCGTTGCCGAGCTGGGCGACATGCATGTCGTATTCGGCGAGGTCCGCGTCGAGCGCGGCGCGCAGTTCCCGCTCGGCCGCGCTGCGCGCGAGACCCGCCTGGTTAAGCTCGCTTGCGCGCGCGGCGATCAGTGGGTCCTGGCGGCGCTTGGCGAACAGCGGCAGATCGACGGTGACAGTCACCGAGACCATGTCGCCATAGGCGGGGTCGCGGCGGCCGTAACTGGTGCCAACCCGCCAGTCGGGCCGCTTGTCGGCCTGGGCCAGCGCGCTGTCGGCCTCGGCCCCCCGTATCCCCGCATCGTAGAGCGCCAGTTGCGGCAGCGCAGGAAGCCCCGCAATCAGCGCCTCGCGATCGACGCTCAGAGCAGGGGCAGCGCCGGCTACCTCGGGAAGGGGATCGCCGGTGAAGCGCGCCAGTCGCGCGCGGGCCTTGGCGACCTCGGCCGCCAGCGCGCTGCGGCGATCGTTGACCTGGGCGCGCAGCTGCGAGGGCTCGAGCGCCTGCGAGGGCCGCGCCGAGCCCGAGGCGAGCCGCGCCGAGACGGTCGCCTGGAGATCGTCGAGGCTCTTGATCAGGAGATCGAGCTGCGCGAGGCGGCGCTCGGCGTAGTAGAGATCGATCCAGGCCAGCGCGGTTTCGATCCGGACATTCTGTGTTTCGAGCGCAAGGCCTGCTTCGGCCATCCCGAAATCGGCTCCGGCGCGCGCGACGCGCGCGCGGCGCTTGCCCCCGTTGGGAAATTCCTGTTCGACCCCGATCCGGGTCATGGTCATGCTGTCGCGGCTGAAGCTGAATGCAGGCGGGCCCGAGATGGGGAAGTTCTCGACCCCTACGCTGAGGGTCGGGTCGGGCAGCTGGCCAGCCGCGACCGCCGCCGAACGCTTGGCATCGACCCCGGCTTCGCCGGCAAGGATGGACGGCGCATTGCGCGCAGCCCGCTCGATCGCAGCATCGAACGTCAGCGGATCCGCCAGCGCCGCGACGGGAATTGCCACCACAAGCGGCAGCACGATGTATTTTTTCATCGGAATCTCCAGTCGGGAGATCGCCCGCCCGATGCGCGTCGATGGTCCGCTGGTGACGCGGCGCCGGCGAAGCGGTGACTCCGCCGGCGCCGCGCGCCCGGCTCACTATCTTGTCGTTATCGGCCGGGCAATCGCCTCAGCCGGCCGAGGGCGCGCGGGGCGCGCCGGGCATCGGCTTCATGCAATCGGCAGCACTCGCGTGCATCATCGCGCAGTCGCAACCGGCCATGGCGGCAACGTCATCGCGAACCCAGACGCGCACCTGCGCGGGCACACTCGAGCGCGGCCCTGGAACTGAGCGGGTCCGCCATTCCCAATGGCCCCTGGCATCGCTGGCCGAAGCAGCCGATGCGCCGGAAAGCATCGCCGCAGCGGCGGCGAGTGTGAAAATCGTCTTCATGGAAAATGTCCTTGGTTAAACGGGAGAATGGCTCCCTACCGAACGCGAGCGCTCGGCAGGGGGCCGTCAGGGTTCAGCCAAGGTGTGCGGGTGGATGCGGATCGGGGCCGGTTTCGCGCCCGACAAGCGCCGCGATCGGCGATTGCAATGGGACGGCCGCCCGATCTTGCGGGAGCGGATCGAGAGTGAGCGGAGGGGTAAGCGCCACGGGAACCGCGCAGCCCATCTTGGCGACACACTCGGGGGTCATGCCCTTGCACGGCTTGTCCGGTTGCGGCGGTTGCTCCTTGGCCAGCCCCATCATCTCGGCGCAATCGGCGCTCATCGAGGCGGTTGCTTCGGATGGCTGGCCGGTAGCCCGGATCGAACCGGCCATCGCAAATGCCGCGCCCTGGCCGATCAGGCCGAACAGCGCAGCGGCAAGCAAGGTCAGGGCGAGCAGGCGTTTCACGGTCCCGGTTTCCTACGCGGCGGCGCTTGTGTCAATTGCGTCTTCTCGCGTTGCCGTGGTTCGGCAAGCCCGGCAAGGATCGGACAATCTGGCCGCGCATCGCCGCTGCACCCGTCGACGAGTTCGAGCAGCGTATGGCGCATCGCTTCGAGTGCCGCGGCCTTGCGTGCGAGATCCTCGGCGTGATGGAGGGCGATCGCCTTGACCTCGCTGCTGGCGCGGGTGCGATCGTCCCAGAGGCCGAGCAGCGCCGCGATCTCTTCGAGCGAGAAGCCGAGATCGCGCGCATTGGCGATGAAACGCAACCGCTCGACCGAGCGCGGCGGATAGTCGCGGTAGCCGTTGTCGCGGCGATCAGCGGACGGCATCAGGCCGACGCTCTCGTAATGGCGGATCATCCGCTGCGAGACGCCGGTGGCGGTCGAGGCCTGGCCGATGTTCACCGCGCCCCCTCCGGTCCGGCGGGGAAGGCCAGAGCCGCGTCGGAGATCATCCGGCTCACGCACCAGCGCGCATAGTACCCGGCAAACAGCGATCCGAGCAATCGCGCTACCGTACCTTCGGGCAAGGTGTAGTCGATCCACACGGTCAACCTGCTGACGGAGGGCAAGGGCGTGATCCGAAAGCCCATGGCGTAGCCGCCAACGATCAGGAGACGCGGCTTGCCGGTGGTTTCCCAGGCCTTGCTCAGCGGAGGATGCCGCGCGGTGACGACTTCATCGACCTGGAGTTCGATGCCGAAGGCCCGCCCCGCCATGCGAATATGCGAACCCACTGCCATGCCCCCGCCCGCATCGAACTCATAGGTCATCGCTCCGCCGCCCATCATCGCGGAGGGCTTGCTCATGTGGTGCGCCAGCCGGGTTTGATCGTCGAGATGCGCGAACAGGCTCTCGGCAGAGGCCGCGATATTGCTCGCCGCCTCGTAGTGCCTTGTCACAGCCGGGTGCTCCTGAGGCGCAAGGCGTTGCCGATGACCGAGACCGAACTGAGACTCATCGCCGCAGCGGCGATCATCGGGCTCAGCAGCAAGCCAAACACCGGATAGAGCACGCCCGCCGCGACCGGCACGCCGAGCGCGTTATAGATGAAAGCGAAGAACAGGTTCTGGCGGATGTTGCGCATCGTCGCCCGGCTCAGATGGCGAGCCTTGGCGAGCCCCATCAGATCGCCCCGGACAAGCGTCAGGCCGGCGCTCTCAATCGCGACATCGGTTCCAGTCCCCATCGCGATACCGACATCCGCAGCGGCCAGAGCCGGGGCATCGTTGACGCCGTCCCCCGCCATCGCCACCACCTTGCCCGCCTCGCTGAGCTCGCGCACGATCCGGTGCTTGTCCTCGGGCGAGACATTGGCGCGAACATCGTCGATCCCGACCTGCCGCCCGATCGCCCTCGCGGTCGCCTCGCTGTCGCCGGTGAGCATCACCAGCGCGACGCCCTCGTCCCGAAGCTTGGCTATGGCCTCGACAGTGGTCGCCTTGATCCGGTCGGCGACCCCGATGGTGCCTGCCGCCCGGCCGTCGATCGCGACGAACATCACGGTTTGGCCCGCGCCGCGCGCCGTATCGGCACCGCTCACGAGCGCGGCGTCCAATGCGCCGAGCCGCCCCATCAGTTTTTCATTACCGACCGCGACCATGCGCCCCCCGACCTCGGCCTGGGCGCCCATTCCGGTAAGCGATTCGAAGTTTTCCGCTTCGCCCGCGAAGGCGCCCCGCGCTTCGGCCCCCTTGACGATGGCCGCGGCCAGCGGATGCTCGCTGTGCCGTTCGACCGCTGCGACCAGCGCCAGCAACTCGTTTTCGGCAATGCCATTCGTCGGAGAAACCGCAACCAGGCTCGGCTTGCCCTCGGTCAGCGTCCCGGTCTTGTCGACGACCAGGGTATCGACCTTTTCGAACCGCTCGAGCGCTTCGGCATTCTTGATCAGGATGCCGTGCTGCGCGCCCTTGCCGACCCCGACCATGATCGACATCGGCGTCGCCAGGCCCAGCGCGCAGGGGCAGGCGATGATCAGCACCGCGACAGCGTTGACCAGGGCATAGGCCAGCGCCGGAGCAGGTCCCCAGATCGCCCAGACCGCGAATGTGGCGACCGCGACAGCGACCACCAGCGGCACGAACCAGCCGGAGACCCGATCGGCGAGCCGCTGGATCGGCGCGCGGCTGCGCTGCGCCTCGGCCACCATCTGCACGATCTTGGCGAGCAGCGTGTCCTTGCCGAGGCGTTCGGCGACCATCACGAAGCTGCCGGTCTGGTTGACCGTCCCGCCCGTAACGGGATCGCCCGCGCGCTTGGCGACCGGGATCGGCTCGCCGGTGATCATGCTTTCATCGACGCTGCTCGAACCCTCGGCGACCCGCCCGTCGACCGGAACCTTGTCGCCGGGGCGGACCCGCAGCTTGTCGCCCGCAATCAACTGATCGAGCGATACCTCTTCCTCGCCCGCCGCGCCGAGCCGCCGCGCGGTCGGCGGGGCGAGTTCGAGCAGCGCCCGCAGCGCGCCCGAGGTCTGGCTGCGCGCCCGCAGTTCGAGGACCTGGCCGAGCAGGACGAGCGTGACGATCACCGCCGCGGCCTCGAAATAGACCCCGACACGGCCGTGCATGTCGCGGAAGGCGGGGGGGAACAGTCCGGGCGCCAGCACCGCGACGAGACTGAACAGGTATGCGACTCCGACCCCGAGCGCGATCAGCGTGAACATGTTGAACGCGCGGTTGCGTAGCGACTGCCAGCCGCGCGCGAAGAAGGGCCAGCCGCCCCACAGCACCACCGGAGTCGCCAACGCCAGTTCGAACCAGCGCGCAAGCGCGGCCGGGATCACCGCGTCGAGAGGACGCCCCGGCAGCATGCCCGCCATGACATAGCCGAGCAGCGGCACGGACAATGCCGCGCTCACCTGGAAGCGGCGCAGCATGTCGATGTATTCGGGGTCCGGTCCGGTCTCGAGCGATACGGTCTCGGGCTCGAGCGCCATGCCGCAGATCGGACAGGAACCGGGCCCGATCTGGCGCACCTGCGGATGCATCGGACAGGTGTAGATCGCGCCTTCGGGTGCGTCCGCCATCGGCTCCCGGTGCCGGCCGGCGAGGTAGTGTTCGGGATCGCCAGCGAACTTCGCGCGGCAGCCGGCCGAACAGAAGTAGTGGGTCTTGCCGTCGTGCTCGAAGCTGTGCCGGGCTGTCTCGGGATCGACCTTCATCCCGCAGACAGGATCGGTTTCCGGTCCGGCGGCCTCAGCCGAATGAGCGCAATGCGCATGGTCGTGGTGCGACTCGATCATGCCGGTTTCTCCTTGTCGCCATGGCTCTAAACCTTGACATTATGTCAGGGTCAAACGGTTTCAGAGCCTCCGCGAGATTTCACGAATGCCTTTCAGTCCGGTTCCGAACCTGGCGATCGCTTCGCGGTGGCTGCGCAGCTCGCCGTAGGGCAGGTAAGCTAGGTCGAGATCGCTGACGCGGCTGAATGCGGGCCGGGAGAGCTGCGTCCGGACGTCCGCCTCACGGGCATCGGGGGCGACCAGGAACAGGCTTGCCGCGAGGTGCCCCTCGTCACCGCTGAGCGCGAGGTCGAGCATCCGGACGATGCCGGAATAGATCGAGGTCGAATGCTCCACCTCGAAGGCGGCGCTAACCTTGCCGGTCGCCCGATCGAGCCAGAGGACGTCGATCAGCCGTATCGAATCCGCGCCCGGCGAAGTCGCAATCGCCGCGGGAAGTGTGTCCAGGCAGCCCGTTCCCAAGGCCGCGCCGTCGAGCAGTCGTCCGCGGTCGTTCGCGGCGATCCAGACATCGAAATCGAGTGCGAGGCCGAGATCGCGCAGCCACCCCTGCACCTGCGCGTGGCTGTTATCGTCGGCCTCCTGCGCAAGCGCGGTCTTGCCGAGTTCGCTGGCCTGGCGCCGCGCCTCCTCGAGCCGCGCGCTCCAGGTGCCGTTCTCCGCGTCCCCGCTGTCGAGCGGCGGTGCGGGATAGCGCCCGCAGCCGATGTCGAACAGCAGCCCGCCGATCGCCCCGAGGTCGTTCGACAGGAGATCGCGGAACTGTTCGTTGAGGTCGAGCACGCCAAGCCGCATGGCGAGGAAGTGATCCCAGCTGCCGAGTTTGACGTTGGCCCCGGTCAGCGCGTTGTAGCCCTTCACGATCGCGGTGTTGAACGGCGGCACCAGCGTCGGGTGAAGGAAGTAGAGAAGATTGGCGACTGCGGGTCCGAGGCCCTTGACCCCCAAGGCATCGATCCGCTGGATGTGCGCGATGATGTCGGCAGCTTCGTCGCAGCAGGAGCAGTTGTGCAGCAGCTGGCCGAACGCGCGCTGGTTCGTGGGGCTTTCGTAGATGTCGGGAATGCGCAGTTTCGGCTTCCACAGGAACGCGTGATCCGCGCCCTTGAAGATCTGCCGCTGCTCGGCAACCGAATGCACCACCGTTTCGAGCGAAGAGCCGCGGTAGGCGACGCCGAAAGTGCCCTTCTCGATTTCGTCGACGACGACCTTGAGACCGCGGCGGATCGATCCGAAATTCTTCAGCCGTTCGTCCCACAGGAACCAGCTGCGATAGGTCGCGCCGGGATCATCCCGCCACTGGCGGATGAGTTGCCGGATCAGGTCTGCACGTTCAGCCAAGTCAATCAGCCCCCTATTTGCAAGTAGCTTCCGGGCTAGCCCATGGCGCCCGGCGGCTCCAGCGTTCCAAGCCAGGCGACCAGCGCGAGGATGGCGAGCGCCGCGCTGCCCTCCGCGACAAGGCTTCGGCGGAGCGCTTTCAGCGACTGGACAACAGTCCCCGCTTCCGCGCCGACGCGCAGCGCGGGGGCAAGGCGCCAGCGATTGGCGGCGGCGAGCGCGAGCATGGCGGCGAACAGCGCCAGCTTGACCGCGAGCAGCCGCGCGTAGGTCGAGACTGCCAAATGGTCGAAAGCGGGCAGGCCTGCGATCAGGATGCCATTGAGGATGCCGGTGGCGACCAGCAGCAGTACACAGACCGTGCCAACCGTGGCGAACTGGTCGAGCGCGCGGTGCGCCAGGGCGAGATCGGTGTCAGGGTGTTCGGCAAGCGGATGGAACAACGGCTCTGTTGCAAAGATTGGCGGCAGTCAGAGGTAGGCTGTCGCTCTGCGCCGAT
>CAYRLC010000072.1:6167-13423 GCA_964424995.1 uncultured Croceicoccus sp. | reverse complement strand
TGCGCGTCGGTGCCCGTGCCGCCCCAGGTGATCGGCGCGCTCGGCCGTTCGAGCGGCTGTCCGTCGACGGTCACCGACTTGCCGTTCGATTCCATCTCCAGCTGCTGCAGGTAATCGGGGAACAGCGCCAGCCGTTCGTCATAGGCGAAAGTCGCGCGGGTCTGGCAACCGCGCAGCTGCACGTACATCAGGTCGGCAAAGGCGGCGCGCAGCGGCAGGTTGGCGAACCCGTCGGTGTCGGCGAAATGCCGGTCGACCGCGGCGGCCCCTTCCAGCATGGCGGCAAAGCCGTCCCAGCCCAGCGCCATCGCGACCGGAAACCCGATCGACGACCACAGCGAATAGCGCCCGCCGACGCTTTCCGGGAACGGCAGGACGCGGGTTTCGTCGACGCCCCATTCCACCGCCTTGTCCGGCGACGCGGTCAGCGCGACGACCCGGCCATAGGCATCGGAGACACCCGATTCCTCCAGCCACTGGATCGCAGAGGCGGCGTTGGTCATCGTCTCGATGGTGGTGAAGGTCTTGGACGCGACCGCGATCATCGTCGTCGCCGGATCGCAGGCCTCGAACGCGGCTTCGAGCGCATTGCCGTCGATGTTCGAGACGACATGCACGTCGACCGGCGCGCGCCATTCCGCCGTGGGCCGTGCCAGCGCATCGATCGCCAGCGCCGGACCCAGCGCCGACCCGCCGATGCCGATGTGGATCAGGTGCCTCACATCGCCCAGCAGGCCGTCGTGGATCGCCTCTACCAGCCCGCGCATGCGCATGTGGAACATGTCCGCCTCGGCCACGCTCTCATCCGCGCCGATACCGCGCTGGGCGGTGTGTTCGGCGGCGCGCCCCTCGGTCGGATTGGCGATGCCGCCAGTCAGCATAACTTCGCGCGCGCCGTCGAATCCGGAGGCTTCGGCCAGATCGGCGAAGCCCGCGACAAGCTCGTCCGACAGGTGCGTCTTAGACCAGTCGAACAGGATTTCCCCGCCCGGAATCGCCAGCCGGTCGGCATAGCGCCCCACCCGGCCCGCATCGGCGGCGAACAGCGCCTCCAGCGTCGGGCGCGGCATCGCGAAGAGGCGGTTCCAGCAGGCGTCGATATCGGTCATGGGGCGGCGCGATTCCTTCGTTTCGCTTTGCAACACGGGCCTAGTGCCCTATGCCGCCGGGCGATACCAGTGGGCACGGACGAAAGCCTTTTAATGCGATTCAAGCTCGGTCAGAAGAACGATCCCGCGGCAAGCGATCCCCTTGCCGCGCCGGCGGGGAAAAAGGAAAAGAAGGAGGACAGCTTCGCCGTCTTCCTCGTGAAGCTGGCCTTGGTGGTCTTCATCTTCCGCAGCTTCGTGTTCTCGCCGTTCTCGATCCCATCGGAATCGATGCTGCCGCGCCTCTTGATCGGCGACTACCTGCTCGCGTCGAAATGGTCGTACGGGTATACCAGGTATTCGCTGCCCTTCGACCTGCCGCTCATCCCGGGCCGGATCATGGCCAGCACGCCCGATCGCGGCGACGTGGTGGTTTTCAAGGCCCCGCCGACGCAGGAGCTGGACTATATCAAGCGGGTCATCGGCCTGCCCGGCGATCAGATCCAGATGCAGGGCGGCGTCCTGTTCATCAACGGCACGGCGGTGAAGAAGGACCGGATCGAGGACTTCATCCAGCCGGTCACGCAGAACATGATCGATGCCGCCGCCGCCGATGGCCGGTCCAGCCCCTGCGCCACGGCGCAGTTCGAGCTGCGCGGCGCGGATGGCGAACTGGCCTGCCGCTATGCCCGCTTTCGCGAGACCCTGCCCGAAGGCGCGCAGTACGAAGTGCTCGACCTGACCAGCACGCCGCAGGACGATACGCCGGTCTTTACCGTGCCCGCCGGCCACGTCTTCATGATGGGCGACAACCGCGACAATTCGGAAGACAGCCGCTTCCCCGCCGAAGTCGGCGGCGGCGTCGGCATGGTGCCGATGGAGAACCTCGTCGGGCGGGCCACCGTCATGATGTGGTCGACCGACGGGTCTGCCGAATGGCTGATGCCGTGGACATGGTTCACTGCCGCCCGCTGGAACCGCATCGGCGGCCTGTTCTGAGCATCCGGACATGACGCTGAAGGACGAAACTCTCGACTGGCTGACCCGACAGGCGGGGCGGCCCCCCGCCGACCTGGCGCTGTGGGTCGAGGCGCTGACCCACGGCAGCACCGGCGACGATTTCGATTACCAGCGACTGGAATTCCTGGGCGATCGGGTGCTGGGGCTGGTGATCGCCGAGTGGCTGTACGAGCGCAACGACGCGGCCGAGGGCAAGCTGTCGCAGCGCCTCAACGCGCTGGTCAGCCGCGACAGTTGCGCGCAGGTCGCCCGCCGGATCGATCTGGCCTCGCACATGCGGCTGGGCAAGCAGGCACGGGCCGACGGCGGGCTCGAAAGCGACAATATCCTCGGCGATATCATCGAATCGCTGATCGGCGCATGCCTGCTCGATCACGGTTTCGACGTCGCGCGCGGAATGGTGCGCAATTGGTTCGGCGACGCGGTCGAGGGTCGCGCCGGGCAGAAGAAGCACCCCAAGTCCGCGCTGCAGGAATGGGCCGCAGGCAATCGCCGCAAGCCACCCGAATACGAACTGGTCGACCGTTCCGGCCCCGACCACGCCTCTCGCTTCACCGTCAGGGTCAGCGTCAAGGGCGTGGGCGAGATGACCGGAGAGGGCGATTCCAAGCAACAGGCCGAAACCAACGCGGCCGAGAGGTTTCTCGATGAACACGGATGACAACCTGCCCGAGCCGGGCCCCGAACTGGGCCCCGCAGCGGGCGAAAAGGCGGGCGAAGGCACGCGCTGCGGCGTGGTCGCGGTGCTGGGCGCGCCGAACGCGGGCAAATCGACGCTGGTGAACGCGCTGGTCGGGCAGAAGGTCGCGATCACCAGCCCCAAGGCGCAGACTACGCGCGCCCGCCTGCTCGGCATCGCGCTGGCAGACGATGTGCAGATGGTGCTGGCCGACACCCCCGGCATCTTCGCGCCCAAGCGGCGGCTGGACCGGGCGATGGTTTCCGCCGCGTGGGAAGGCGCGGAGGCGGCCGACGCGATCATGCTGGTGGTCGACAGCGTCAAGCTGCGCCGCCACGAACTGGAGCCGCTGCTCGAAACGCTGGGGCACCGCAAGGAGCGCAAGCTGCTGGTGCTCAACAAGGTGGACGTCAGCCGCAAGGACGAGCTGCTGACGCTGGCGCAGGACCTGTCGGCCAAGGGCGACTTTGCCGAAGTGTTCTTCGTCTCGGCGCTGACCGGCGACGGCGTGCCCGACCTGAAAGCCTATCTGGCAGGGCTGATGCCCGAAGGCCCGTGGCTCTACCCGGAAGACCAGGTCTCAGACGCCTCCGAACGCCTGCTCGCCGCCGAAGTGACGCGCGAGCAGCTCTACCTGCAACTGCGCGAGGAATTGCCCTACGACAGTGCGGTCCGGCCGGAAGCCTACAAGGAAAATCCCGACGGCTCGGTCGAGATCCGCCAGCAGATCGTGGTCGGGCGCGACAGCCAGAAAGCCATCGTGCTGGGCAGAAAAGGCATGCGGATCAAGGCGATCGGCGAAGCGGCGCGTAAGGAATTGTCAGAACTTCTGGGGCAGAAGGTGCACCTGTTCCTCCACGTGAAGGTGGAGGAGAACTGGGCCGACAACCGGGAGTTCTACGAAGTGCTGGGTCTCGATTGGGTGAAATGAGCGAAGCGGTAACGGAGGCTGCGCCGCCGCCGGCGATCAGCTTCGAGATCACGCCGCAGGATTCGATCGATGCGGCCGCACACGCCCATGCGCGCGCGGTAGGCTCGCTTCGCTTCATGAGCTGGGTGCCGGTGGGTGGCGCGCTGGCAGGGCTTGCGCTGGGCCTGGCGCTGACGCCGTCGCTCAATGCCGCGATGTTCCTGATCAATCCGGCGGTGGCCATCGTCTTGATGAGCTTGCCCACCGGGATCACGGTCGCACTGGCCATCGTCGGATATGCCCTGGGCATGAGGTTTGCTGCCAGGACCTACCATCGGCGCTACCTGTTCGGCATGTACGAGCGCGGGATGCCGGCGCGTGCCGCGGTCACCATCCGCCTGACCGATACGGCGTTCAAGGCGGGGAACGGCCGCATGACTTATGCGATCGGCTGGCCCTTCATCGCCGAATTGGTGCCGACACCCACCGCATGGACGGTGGTGGCCGACATGACCACGTTCGTCGTGCCGAAAGCGGCCTTCGCCGATGAGGAGGAGCAGCGCGCCTTCGTGCACGACGTGCTCGCCCGGATGTCGCCGTCAGCCCGGGAACGCAGCACGGAAGCGCGCGCCTTCGCGGAGCGAGCATCCGCGCCCTGATCAGTCCCACCCCGATCAGTTGCGGATAGACGCAGCCGCTCTCTCGCCGCCCAGTGCGCGCGAAGACTGGAATCGCGCCAGCGAACACAGCGCAGCGACCACGCCCAGCCCCGCCGCGATCAGCATCGGCACCGGCCCGGTGCCCACGCCCAGCGTCAGCATCAGGCCGACCGACGCCGCCGCCATCGTCTGGCCCAGCAGCCGCACGGTGGAGAGCAACCCGCCCGCGGCCGCCGACCTCTCGCGCGGGGCCGCGCCGATCAGGAGGCGGGAGTTGGGGGACACGAACAGCCCGTAGCCGAGCGCCGTCAGGACCAGCCGCCACCCGATATCGAACGGGCTGGCCGGATTGGGCATCCAGGCGAGGAACAGCAGGCCGGTGACCGCCAGCGCCATGCCCGCCACGCCCAGCTTGGTGGGGGCGATGCGGTCCGACAGCCAACCGGCAAAAGGCGCGACGAACAGCATGGTCAGCGGAAACGGCACGAAGAGCAGGCCGACCTCGTCCGGCGAATAGCCCATGCCCTGTTCCAGCCGGAACGGCAGCGAAACGGTGAGCGCGCCCGATGCGACGAAAACGACGAAACCCGCCAGCGCCGTGAAGCCCAGCGCCTTGTTGGCCAGCAGGTCCACCGGCACGACCGGCGCGGACTTCGACGATTCGCGGCGGTAGAGGTAGAAGGCCGACACGACCCCTGCGACGATCGCGACGGTCGCGAGCGCGAGGCCGCCATGCGTGCCGATCTGGATGCCGCCGACGATGAGGGCGATGGTCACCGCGCTCCACAACGCGCTTACCAGATCGCTCTTGCCGGTACGCGGCGGCACCTTGGGCAGCGCCCGGCCCAGCAGGAGCGAAATCACCGCCAGCGGCGCGCCGACGATGAAGACCATCTGCCACGAGATATGTTCGGTGATGAAACCGCCGATCGTCGGGGCCAGCGCATAGCCCGATGCGACGACCACGGCGTTGATGCCCAGCCCGGTGCCAAGGCTCTTGGTCGGGTAGATCTCGCGGATCAACGCCGCCGCCACGGAAAGCGCCATGCCCGCACCCAGAGCCTGCCCCGCGCGCAGCAGCAGCAACATCGGCAGGCTCATGGCGAAGAAACACAGGGCGGACGCGGCGCAGAACACCAGCTGGCCGAGCTGGTACATCTTGCGCAGGCCGATCCGGTCGCCAAGGTTGGCAAAAGGCATCAGCCCCATCACCATGACCAGCTGGTAGACGGTAATGACCGAGGTCACCGCGCCCTCGCTGACGTTCAGTTCGCGCGCGATCGTCGGCAGGGCGACGTTGGCGATGGCCCCGTCGATGACGACGAGCCCGGTGCCGAAGCAGATCGCGACGATGGCCCAGAACCGGCGCGGCATCGGCAGGCCGTCGTGGACCTCCGCCGGGCGATCCGTGCCGGTCATCGCATCCGGCAGCGGCTCCGCCCGGTCGGGTGCGCTGACGGCGGAAGCGTCGTTATCTCGCATCTGCAGCATACCCGCTCAACGCGGGCCGCCCTTGCCGGGTTCCGCGCGCGTTTGTCGCATCAGACGTCGGTTTCGTCGCCGCTCTCGGACCCCTTCGCCGCCTTCTTTGTGGGGGTCTTCTTGGCCGCCGTCTTCTTGGCGGGCGCCTTCTTGGCCGCAGCCTTCTTCGGCGCCGCCTTCTTCTTGCCCTTCTTGGCCGGGGCCTTCGCCGCGCGCTCGGTGATGAGACGGATCGCCTCCTCCTCGGTCACGTCCTCGGGCTTCATGTCGCGCGGGATCGTCGCATTGGTGGTGCCGTCGGTGACATAGGGACCATATCGGCCCGACAGCAGCTTCATCTCGCCGCCGCTTTCCGGGTGCGCGCCGAAGGTCTTGAGCGGTTCCGCCTTGGTCCGCTCGCCCCGCCCGCCGCGGTTCTGCGCCTCTGCCAGCATGGTGACGGCGGCGTTCATGCCGGTATCGAAGACTTCGGCGGTGCCCGACAGCTTGGCGTACTTGCCATCGTGCCGCAAATACGGGCCGTAGCGACCGATGTTCGCCTCGATCTCCTGCCCCGTTTCGGGGTGCTGGCCGACGATGCGCGGCAGGGACAGCAGCTTCACCGCCCAGTCGAGGTCGAGTTCGGGAATGTCCTTGGGGATGGATGCGCGCGCGGCTTCCTTGCCGTCGCCCATCTGGATGTAGGGGCCGAAGCGCCCGGTCTTGCGGACGATGTCCTCGCCCGTCTCCGGATGCTGCCCGACCACGCCGTCACCGCCGCTATCGCCATCCGCGCCCGGCTGGCCGAAGCCGCGGGTGAACTTGCATTCGGGATAGTTGGAGCAGCCGACGAACGGCCCGTTGCGACTGCCGCGCAGGCTCAGCCGCCCATGCTCGCGCCCGGCTTCGGCGCAGAGCGGGCAGGCACGCGGATCGCTGCCGTCGGCCCTGGGCGGGAACAGGTAGTCCTGCAGGAACACGTCGAGCTGTTCGATGATCTCGGACGGCTTCTGCTCCATGACTTCGTCGGACTTGGGCTTGAAGTCGCGCCAGAACGCGTCGAGCACCGCCTGCCAGTCGGCCCGGCCGCCCGACACGTCGTCGAGCTCTTCCTCCATGCCGGCCGTGAAATCGTAGGCAACATAGCGTTCGAAATAGCGTTCGAGGAACGAGGTCAGCAGGCGGCCCGAATCCTCGGCAAAGAAGCGGTTCTTTTCGGTGCGGACGTAGTTGCGGTCCTTCAGCACCTGAATCACCGAGGCGTAAGTCGAGGGACGCCCGATGCCCAGTTCCTCCATCCGCTTGACGAGGCTGGCTTCCGAAAAGCGCGGCGGCGGCTGGGTGAAGTGCTGGGTCGCCTCGACCCCGGTCTTGGCGGGGCGATCGCCGGACTTCATGAAGGGCAACAGGCCCTCCTCGTCGTCGTCGCCCTTCTGGTC
>CAYRLC010000072.1:0-6157 GCA_964424995.1 uncultured Croceicoccus sp. | reverse complement strand
CGAGGAAGCCGGGGAACTTCACCACTTGCCCTGTCGCGCGCAGCTCGTTCTGACCGGTTCCATCGCGCAAGGTGACGGTCGTGCGTTCGAGCGAGGCGCTGGCCATCTGGCTCGCCATCGCGCGCTTGTAGATGAGGTCGTAGAGCTTGCCCGCATCGCCCTGCCCGGCCCGGTCCTTGCCGAAATCGGTCGGGCGGATCGCCTCGTGCGCTTCCTGCGCGTTCTTGGCCTTGGTCTGGTAGATGCGCGGGCTTTCGGGCAGGTAGTGCCCGCTGAAACGGTCGCTGATCGCCTTGCGCGCGGCGCTGATGGCGCTCGGGTCCATCTGGACACCGTCGGTCCGCATGTAGGTGATGGCGCCCTGTTCATAGAGACCCTGCGCGAGCCGCATCGTATGGCTGGCCGAATAGCCCAGCTTGCGCGCGGCTTCCTGTTGCAGGGTGCTGGTGGTGAACGGCGGGGCCGGGTTGCGGCGCTGCGGCTTGGTCTCGACGGCCTCGACCGTGAACAGCCCGTCCTCGACCGCCTTCTTCGCGCGCAGGGCGATGCCCTCCTCGCCAAGGCTCAGCCGTTCGAGCCTTTCGCCTTCGAAGCGGACGAGGCGGGCGTCGAACTTCGTGCCGTCATGCTCCAGATGGGCCAGGACGTTCCAGTATTCCTGCGGCGTGAACGCCTCGATCTCGCGCTCGCGCTCGACGATCAGGCGCAGGGCGACCGACTGCACGCGGCCCGCCGACTTGGCGCCGGGCAGCTTGCGCCACAGGACGGGCGAAAGGGTGAAACCGAACAGGTAGTCGAGCGCGCGCCGGGCGAGGTAGGCGTCGATCAGGTCGCGGTCGAGCTGGCGCGGCGCTGCCATCGCGTCGGTCACCGCCTGCTTGGTGATGGCGTTGAAGGTGACCCGCTCGACCTCCTTGGGCAGCGCCTTGCGCTTGGCGAGCAGTTCCTGGACGTGCCACGAGATCGCCTCGCCCTCGCGATCAGGGTCGGTGGCGAGGATCAGGCGATCGGCCTGCTTGGCCGCGTCGGTGATCGCGCGAACCTGCTTCTGCTTGTCGCCATACAGCTCCCAGTCCATCGCGAAATTCTCGTCCGGGCGGACCGAGCCGTCCTTGGGCGGCAGGTCGCGGACATGGCCATAGCTGGCGAGGACCTTGTAGTCGGCCCCAAGGTACTTCTCGATGGTCTTCGCCTTGGCGGGCGATTCGACGATAACCAGTTGCATTGCGAAAATGACTTCCCGACGGGCCGAAAACGCCCCTTACGTGTGTACGCGCGAATCTGGGGACCGCCCCCTCGGCCCGTCAAGGCGATAAAGCAAGACCGGCGGCGCATCGATGCACCGCCGGGCCCGGATTGAGTCAGCGGTCCGGTCAGCGCGCGGCAGCGACCTGCGCGACCAGCATGGCGTTGGCGAGGCTGGCCGCCTTGGCCGCGCCTTCCTCGTAATTGCCTGGCTTGGCCGCGAATTCGAACTTGCGCGTCTTGCCAAAGCGCAGGCCGCCCAGCCCGGCGACCGCCGCCAGTCCGCCCGCAACGTTGGCCGCCGCCTGGCTGCTCTTGTCGAGGCCCGAACTGGCATCGTTCTTCTCGATGAATTCGCCCTCCACCGCGACCGGCTGGTTGAACAGCACGCTGTTCTGCTTGGCGTTCGCGCCATAGACGGTCATCTTCGAGAATTGCGCGGCCACCGACAGGCTGGCGTTGACGCGGATCCCGGCAAAGCTGAACGCGCCGGGGCGCTTCTGGTCCGAAAAATCGATCAGGTAGACGACGTCCACCATCGGGATGCCGCTGGCCTTGGCATATTGGCTGACCGCCATGGCCGACTGTGCGCCGCTCATCTGCAGGCCAAGGCTGCTGAGGCCCGACCCGGTGAAGTCGCCGGGCAGGATGATCTGCGTCGGCAGCGCACTGGGCTTGAAGAACTGCGCCTTGCCCTTGCTGCCCTTTTCCAGCGCGAGATTGATGTCGGTGGGTCCCGCCACCGGCTTCAGCTTCGCCATCTCTGCCGCGCCGAACACGGTGGCGGGCGCGGCTACGGCAATACCTTGCGCGCCCATCTGGGCCACGAAATCGACATAGGCGGCATCGGTGATCGCCTGCATCATTTCGGGCGTCACGCCGACCAGCGTGCTCTTCGCCTTGGTCGCGCCGCCGAAGGCACCGATCAGGCCGCCGGTCGCGGCGGTGGCGTCGATCGATTCGAAGATGAAGCCGACATTGAAGGCAGCGACGCCGATCTGGCTCGCGCCTTTCACCGCGCCTTTGTCCGTCACCTTGAGCGGCGCCGTATCCTTGGCGATGGCGACCTGCGGCACGGCGACCAGCGCGGTCGTGGTGGCGATTGCGAGCGCGGCCGGCATGGCCGCGGCGACGATCCGCTTGATGCGGCTGTTCATGGTAAGTCCCCCCAGACTGGGTCGGGGCACCCCTGCCCCGACGCAACGCTTGTATCGCGCCGATAGGCTGTCGTCCGCTGCAAAAGCGCAGGGTCCGGGATGACAAATTTCGATAGCGCCGAATTACAATCGCTTAGGCGATCAGGCTGACCTTCCCGCCCGCATGACGCGCCAGCCGGCCCGCTAGTTCCAGTTCCAGCAACGCCAGTTGCACCGCCGCCGGGCTCTCGCCGCTGGCCCGCACGATATCGTCGACCGGCACCGGCGCGGCGGACAGCAGGCTGGATATGTCGGCCGGACGGTCATCGTCCGCATCGGCCTCGGGCATTTCGAACGGCTCCCGCTCCTCGCGGAAGGTGCTGCGCGGCAGGCCGGTGAAGCCGTCGAGCAGTTCCAGCACGTCGTCGGGCGTCTGGACAAGGATTGCCCCTTCGCGGATCAGCTGGTTGCAGCCCCGCGCCCGCCCGTCGAGCGGGTTGCCGGGAATGGCCATGACCTCGCGCCCGGCTTCTGCCGCCAGCCGCGCGGTGATGAGCGAGCCGGAACGGGGTGCCGCCTCCACCACCAGCGTGCCGGCGCAGAGCCCGGCGATGACGCGGTTGCGGCCCGGGAAGTGGCGTGCCTGCGGCTCCACCCCGGGGGGCTGTTCGGCGACCAGCACGCCCTCGTTGGCGATCTGTTCCTGCAGGTCGGCATGCTGCGGCGGGTAGACCACGTCGATGCCGCCCGCGATCACCCCTGCCGTGCTGCCGGTGCCGAGCGCGCCTTCATGCGCGGCGGCGTCGATACCGCGGGCAAGGCCCGACACGACGACGCGTCCCTGCCCGGCCAGCGCCTCTGCGAATTGCCGCGCGAGCTTCAGGGCGGCGGCACTGGCATTGCGCGCGCCGACCACGGCCACCGCCGGTCGTTCCAGCAGCGAGGCATCGCCGCGATAGGTCAGGATGGGGGGCGACGACGGTGCTTCGCGCAACAGGGCGGGATAGGCCGGATCGTCATGGAACAGGTAACGCGCGCCCGCCGCCCGCACGGCCGCGATCTCGGCCCTCACCCCGTCCGCCGGGGCCGCGACCTGCCGCTTGCCGCCGCGCGCCGCCAGTTCGGGCAGCACGTCGAGCGCCGCGACCGCATTGCCATAGCGTGCCAGCATGTGGCGGAAACTGACCGGCCCGACATTGGCCGTGCGCAGCAGCCGGATGCGCGCGAACGCCTCTTCCTGCGACAGCGACATGCCGGAGGTCAGGCCCCGCCCTCGTTCGCGTGGTCCTTCTTGCCGCCGATGCGCGGCTCCTGCCCGCTGGCGAGGCGCCGGATATTGGCACGGTGCCGCCAGAGCACCACCACCGTCATCGCCGCCAGCGCCGGGGCATAGACCGCCGGGCCCAGCACTTGCGCCGCGATGGGCGCCGCGATCGCCGCGCTCATGCCCCCGACAGACGAGATGCGCGTTGCCGCCAGCATGCCCAGCCAGACCACCGCGAAGACGAGACCGATCGGCCAGGCGAGGCCTAGGCACACGCCCATCAGCGTCGCCACGCCCTTGCCGCCGCGAAACCGCAGCCAGAGCGGGTAACAATGGCCCACCACCGCCGCGAGGCCGGCCAGCGCCTCCATCCCCGGGAAGAACCCGCGGGCGAGGAACACGACCAGCGCGCCCTTCGCCAGATCGAGCAGCAGCGTCGCCGCCGCCAGCCCCTTGCGCCCGGTGCGCAGAACATTGGTCGCCCCCGTGCCGCCCGAACCGATCGCATGCAGGTCGCCTGCACCGGCCAAGCGGGTCAGGATCACGCCGAAGGGGATCGAGCCGAGGACGTAGCCCAGGATCAGGGCCGAGATCAGCGCGGTGACGGACAAGTCGAGGTTTCCTTATTGGCCGGTTGGTATGGGCCGGAAGGTCGGGCCGATTTGCGCGCGACGCTAGCGGCTTGGCATCGCGGGCACAATCCGGGGTGTGGACTTGCCAATAGGGCCCTGCCGTTCCATGCCAAGGGGCGATGAGCGACACGGCTGCCGACCCCACCACCGTCCCTCCCGATGCCCCGATCCTGATATTCGATTCGGGGGTCGGCGGCCTGTCGGTGCTCGATGCCGTGCGCGCCGCGATGCCCGATGCACCGCTGATCTATGCCGCCGACACCGCCGGCCTGCCCTATGGCAGCAAGAGCGAGGCGGAGATTGCCGCGCGTGTCGCGGGGCTGCTCGGACGCATGAGCGAGCGCTATCGCCCGCGCCTCGCCTGCATTGCCTGCAACACCGCCAGCACCATCGCGCTGGGCATGGTGCGCGACGTGCTGCACATTCCCATCGTCGGCACCGTCCCCGCGATCAAACCGGCGGCGGAGCGGACGCGGACCGGCACCATCGGCCTCATCGGGACCGAGGCGACGATCCGGCAGGCCTATGTCGACAAGCTGGAGGCCGAATTCGCGCAAGGGAAAACGCTGCTCCGCCTCGCCGCGCCGGACCTCGTCGCTGCCGCGGAAGCCAAGCTGCGCGGCGAGCCGGTCGACATCGCCGCCGTGAAGCGGGCAGCGGCGGACCTGACGATGATGGCCAGCGGCAACGTCATCGACGTGCTCGTTCTGGCCTGCACCCATTTCCCGCTGCTGTCCGACGAACTTCGCGCCGCCTTCGGGCCGGACGTGGCCCTGATCGACGGCGCGGCGGGCATCGCGCGGCGGATCGCCCATCTGACGCGCGGACAACCCTTTGCCCGCAGCCGACCCGACCGCGCGGTCTTTACCGCCGACGACGGGAGACTCGAAGCCTTGCGCCCGGCGCTGGCGACCCGGGGGATCGAGGACATGTCCGTTCTCTAGATTAGCCTTTTGGCCAATTTGATCGAGCGCAATGAGGCCATAGCCTGCGCGCGGCATGGCACCGGCAGATCGTCGCCCGACATCCGAAATGGATATGGGGCGGGCTGCCGGGCGACGATCGACCCGCTGCCGGAAAACCAGCCGGCTGCACTCCGCGATCGCGCAAAGACTTTGCATGGAGAGTGACGATGGATTATGGGCGCGCAGAACGGAACGGGCTCCGGGTCGTGGACCAGGATGTTTCCCAACGTGCCGCTGGCCATTCGGACAACGACGGAAGCGCTACTTTGAACTACGATCAGGTATTCGACCAGGCGATCGACCGGCTTCACACCGAAGGCCGCTACCGGGTATTCATCGACATCCTGCGCAACAAGGGGTCCTACCCCAACGCGCGCTGCTTTGCCGGACACAACGGGCCCAAGCCGATCACCGTGTGGTGTTCCAACGATTATCTCGCCATGGGCCAGCACCCCAAGGTGATCGAGGCGATGGAAGAGGTGCTGCACAATGTCGGCGCCGGATCGGGCGGCACCCGCAACATCGGCGGCAACACCCACTACCACGTCGAGCTGGAGGCCGAACTGGCCGACCTGCACGGCAAGGAAGGCGCGCTGCTGTTCACCAGCGGCTATGTGTCCAACGACACCACGCTGACCACGCTTGGCAAGCTGCTGCCCGGCTGCGTGATCTTCTCCGACGAACTGAACCACGCCAGCATGATCGCCGGCATCCGCAATTCCGGCTGCGAAAAGCGCATCTGGCGGCACAACGATGTTGCCCACCTGGAAGAACTGCTGGCGTCGGAAGACCCCAATGTCCCCAAGCTGATCGCCTTCGAAAGCGTCTATTCGATGGATGGTGACGTGGCCCCGATCCACGCCATCTGCGACCTGGCCGAGAAGTACAACGCCCTCACCTATATCGACGAGGTGC
>CAYRLC010000071.1:0-13551 GCA_964424995.1 uncultured Croceicoccus sp. | reverse complement strand
ACCGACACCGCCGGTGCGATGACCGAGGGCGACGGTGCCGCAACGCTGAGCGACAGCGGCGCGCTGAGCTTTGCCGATGTCGACAACGGCGACGTGGTCACGGTCTCGGCCACCTCGAACGACGACATCGCCTGGAGCGGCGGCACGCTCGATCCCGCCATCGCCGCGGCGCTCGTCGCCGGTTTCTCGGTCGACCAGGACAGCTGGGACTACAGCGCCGGCGTCGATCTCGACTTCCTGGCCGCAGGCGAGACCATCACCTTCTCGTACGACGTCGTCGCCACCGACGACAGCGGCGCGGCCAACGCCGCCTCCGCCCCGCAGACGGTGACCATCACCATCACCGGCAGCAACGACAGGCCGGCCATCACTTCCAGCGGCGGCGGCGCGAGCGCCTCGGTCAGCGTGGCCGAGAATAGCACGTCGGTCACCACCGTCATGGCCACCGATCCCGACGCTGGCGCGACGATCACCTACTCGATCGTCGGCGGGGCCGATGCGAGCAAGTTTGCCATCGATCCGGTCACCGGAGCCCTGTCGTTCGTCACTGCCCCCGATTACGAGACCAAAGCCGATACGGACGGCAACAACGTCTACGACGTCGTCGTTCAGGCTTCGGACGGCACCCTCGTCGATACGCAGGCCATCGCTGTCACCGTCACGAATACGAACGAAGCGCCCGCCATCACCTCCAACGGAGGCGGTGTGAGCGCCTCGGTCAACGCGGCCGAGAATACGACGTCGGTCACCAATGTCATGGCCACCGATCCCGACGCTGGCGCGACGATCACCTACTCGATCGTCGGCGGGGCCGATGCGAGCAAGTTCGCCATCGATCCGGTCAGCGGAGCCCTGTCGTTCGTCACTGCGCCCGATTACGAGACCAAGGCCGATACGGACGGCAACAATGTCTACGACGTCGTCGTCCAAGCCTCGGACGGCGCACTCGTCGATACACAGGCCATCGCGGTCACCGTGACTGATGTCGTCGAGGCAGCTGTGGCCAATATCAAGTTTGTCCCCAATACCGACGATTTCGACAGCGGCAATGTGAACGGCCCGGTAGGGACATTCGTCGCGTACGATGCCTTGGGCAACGTCATTCCGGGCGTCACGTTCACCGCAGCAGATCTGGGCGGCAATCTCGTAGTCAATGCCAACGGTACCTTGAGCACAAGCGGCGCAGCATCCGATGACACGTTCACGATCACGGCCGGTGGCCGCACTGAAACGGTCTTTTTCGACGTTGGCGCCAACAACAATAACAACACCGAAAATGTCGGCAGCTCAATCACAACCGACATGGTCATCGCATTCGGTCTTGGTGGATCCGACAATGTCACCGGCGGCACGAATGACGACGCCCTCTATGGTGGCGCCAACACTGATACGATCACGGGCAACGCCGGTGACGACTACCTGATCGGCGGCACGAACAATGATAGGATGATCGGCGGCGCGGGCAGCGATTACCTTCGCGGCGGTGGCGGAAGCGATACATTCGTGCTGAGCACTGCAAGCGGCACGGATACCATCGTCGATTATTTCTATGGCGCAAACAATAACGCGGACAAAGATGTTATCGACCTCACGTCGATCCTCAATGTCGCCACTGGAACCGATGTCATCAATGGCGGCTACCTGCGGGTCACGACCTCCGGCGAAATCCAGGTCGACGCGAACGGCGGCGGCAACAGCTGGGTCAAGGTCGGTACCGTCAACGTGACGGGCGGCACCTACCTGCTCCAGTATACATCGGGTGGATCCGCAACCACCGTCACCACGACTGCGGTGGTTGCGCCCATTGCGCTGGATCTTGATGGTGATGGCCGGGTCGGGTTCCTGAACGCCGATGCGGGCGTCACCTACGATTACGGCGCCGGTGCGGTCGGCACCGCATGGGTCGGGCCGGAAGATGGCATCCTCATCCTCGATGCCAACGACAACGGCACGGTCGACGACGCCTCGGAATTCGTGTTTGCCGATGGCGGCACCGATCTCGAAGGTCTCGCCAGGTACGATAGCGATGGCGATGGGCAGCTTTCCGAAACGGACGAGGCCTTCGCCAATCTCGCCGTCTGGCAGGATGCCGACAGCGACGGCACCGTCGACATGGGCGAGCTGCAATCGCTGGCCGATGTCGGCATCGCGGCCATTTCCCTGACCGGAAGCGGCGATAGTTACAGCGCAGCCGATGGCGACGTGCAGGTTGCCAGCAACGGCACTTTCACCTGGGCTGACGGATCGACGGGCACTCTGGCAGATGCGGCCTTTGTCACACGATCGCTGGAAATGGCCACGGTTGCGGCCATCGCCGCTGTCGTCGTCGAGGCATCGGAACCCGCCGCCCTCCTCGTCGAAAGCGAACCGGAACCCGTGCTGGACGCGACAATCGTCCTGTCCGAACCCGATGCGATCTATGCGTCTGCAGAGAGCGAGGTGCAGGAAAGCGCAGCGAGCGCACTTCTGGTCGACGGCACCACAAACGTCGACACGGTGCAGGCGCAATCCGATCTGAACATCGTGGACGAGGCCGCTGGAGACAGCACTTTTGCCATACAGATGGATGAAACAACTGCGGATGTGATCGATCCAAGCTCGTCGGAATCGACCACGCTCGTCTTTGACGATGCCGCGATGATGGACACGCTGCTGTCCATGGACACTTACGCTGCGCCGGTCGAGCCTAGCGGCGAAGACACGGCTGCCATGGTCGAAGCAATTGCCGAGATCGAGGAACAAACCACTATCGATCAGCTCATCGATGCGGTCGTCGGCGACACGAGCACCGGGACAGCTACCAACGATATCGCGAGCAGCGATGCCGAGCTTTCGACCCTGCTCGACCAGACCACCAGCACCGACACATACATGATGTACGCGTCTGTCGATGACACGACATGGGATGCTGCAAACCTGGAAGCGCTTAGCAACGCATAGCCAGGGAAACTGCTGACGCTCGAACGGCGAGAGCATTGGTAACTCCTCTGCTCTCGCCGTTTAACTGTGGCGGCTGTTGATCGCCGAATTGTCTGCTGACGCTGTAATGCGAAGAGCGGTCATGGCCGGCGACCGCCCTGCTCTCGGGCGCTCGAGCCTACCCGGATTTTACCCTGATTCTGCCATTCGCTCGGATCAGTGCCGACAGCAAATGGGGACGAACCCGGCACTGATGATCAACGCATAATAAGCCCTTCGGATTTTTTTTCGCCTTCCCGTGCATCCGGTCGAATCTTGCCTCCGTATCTACGGCAGCGGGTCAGGTCCCGCATTTGGGAAGGAGTATACTCGATGCGTATCGCACTCATGACAGGCGGCCTCGCCATGGCGCTGCTGACGAGCACTGCGGCAATGGCCAACCACAACAACGCCGGTGCCAAGTTCAACGTGCCGCTGGACGGTGAACAGGTGACGTTCGGCGGCGACCCGGACGGCAGCGGGACCGCTATGATCCGGGTTGCGCCGGGCACCGGCCAACTGTGCTACACGCTTTCGGCGCAGATGATCGCGCCTGCCACTGCTGCCCACATCCACGAAGGCCCGGCAGGCGGCAACGGCCCGGTCGTCGTCGAATTCACGCCGCCCACCAGCGGAATGAGCAGCGGCTGCGTCGATGTCGGTAAGGAACTGGCGACGGAGATCGTGAAGATGCCCTCGGACTATTACGTCGTGGTGCACAATGCCGAGTATCCCGCAGGAGCCCTGCGCGGGCAGATGAGCCGCTAAGGCGCGGCCTGCGCGATGATCCCTGCGGCCTCCCCCTCGCCGCGATTGCGCAGGACGTGTGCGGGCCCGCTCCCTCGCGGGCCCGCACGGTTCGGTAGCGCCGTGCTGGGCGCCTTGCTGCTCGGCACGGCGGCGACCCCGGCCGTGTCGCAGACGGCCGGGCGCACCGATACGCCGGACGAGCCGATCGTCGTCATTGGCGAACGGCCGATGGCGCTGCCCTCGCGGCAAGTCATCGCGGGGGACGAACTGGCCGCCTATGGTTCGGCGACCATCGGCGAACTGATCGAGGAAGTCTCTGCCGAGAATGGAGAGGGCAATGCCCCGGTCACCATCCTCGTGAACGGCCGCCGGGTTACCGGGATGGCCGATATCGAAAGCTATCCGGCCGAAGCGATCGAGCGGGTCGAGATCCTCCCGCGCGAGAGCGGTGCAGCAAGCGGCGCGCCCCCCGGGCAGCGCGTCATCGACATCGTGCTGAAGCCGGAAGCACGAATGGGCACGGCGCGGCTCAGAGCGCGGTCGGCCACCGATGGCGGCACCGGCGCGGTCACCACCGATCTCAGCGGCACGCGCATCCGTCAGCCACAACGCCTCAACCTCGCGCTGCAAGTCAGCAAGGAAAGCGCCCTTCTGGAAAGCGAACGCCCGCTGAGCCAGGCCCCAGGCACCGGACAGGGGGCGGCCGATGCGCCCACGCTGGTGCCGGAGCGGACGGGATACGAACTGTCGCTATCCGGCGCGGACCAGTTGGCCCCGTGGCTTGATGGTCTCGCGACCGTCAAGCTGCGCCGCACACGGAGCGACGCCTTGCTCGGGCTTGACGCGAGCGGCGATGTGATTGCCCGGCAAACAACCGGCCGGACGGTCGATCTTTCGGCGCAGCTTGGCGCCATGCGCGGCGCCTGGTTCTTCACGCTCGACGGCAACGCCCGCTTCGACCATCGGCGGACCGAAACAGGCGCGGAAGCGATGCGCAGTTCGTCCACCTCTCGCACCACCGGACGTGAGATCAATTTTCTCGCCAACGGACCGGCGCTTCAGTTGCCCGCGGGGCCGGTGCAGTTGACCTTCGGTGCCAGCGCGCGGCGCGACAGCGTCAGGATCGAAGGCGCCAGCGACACCGCGTTCGGCCGCAACAGCCGCAATGTCCGCGCAGGGATCGACATACCCCTCACCGGGCCGGCGGGCCCCCTGCCCTGGCTCGGCACCCTCGCCCTCCGCGCGGAGGCGAGCCGCGGCAAGAGCGGCGGTGTCGGCGTCAGATCCAGCACCGGGTCGCTGCGCTGGGCTCCCGCCAGCTGGCTGCAGGTGACCGGCCTCGTCAACGAAGTCACGACAGCGCCCAGCGTCAGCCTGATGAACGAGCCGATCCTCGAAACGCCGGGTGTACGGTACTTCGATCCGCTTCGTGGCGAGACGGTCGAGATCGTGGCCGTGTCCGGCGGACGGACCGACCTGCCACGCCAGCGCATCGACATCCGCTCGCTCACCGTCGACCTTCGCCCCCTGCGATCGGTCGATCTCCTGCTGACCGGCGAATATTCCTCGACCCGCAGCACCAACGTGGTCAGCGCCCTGCCGCAGGCGAGTGCGCTCGTCCTCGACCTGTTTCGGGAACGCTTCGTGCGCGATGCCACCGGGCGGCTGACCCGTGTCGACCTCACCCCGGTCGTCTTTCCCGGACAGCGAGAGGAACAGCTGCGCACCAGCGTCAATCTCAACCTGCCGCTGGGTCAATCGCCACGCCGCCCGCGGCTGCAGGTCAGCGCATCGATGCGGTACCTGCTGGACAGCGAGCTCTCGCTGGCGAACGGGTCGACGATCGATCTTCTGGGCCGCAGCAGCGTCGCGCTGGGCGGGGCGATGCGGCCGCGGCAACGGTTCGACTTCACCCTCGGCTATGCCGAACGCGGTCTCGGCGTGCGCCTGACCGGGGAGCGGCGGGGTGCTAGCTACCTCGCTGCTGCGGACGGGACCGGCCTCCTCACTTTCGAACCGCTGACCACGCTCAATCTGCGGGCCTTCGTCGAAGGGCAGCGCATCGCTCCGTCGTCGCCCGTGCTGCGCCGCGCCCGTCTCGGCCTGGACATCGGCAATCTCGCGAACCGCCGGGAGCAGGTGCGCGACGGTGCGGGCGCCACCCCGCTGGCATTCCAGCCGGTGTTTCGCGACGCGGTGGGGCAGCCATTCCGAACTGGCCGACCGGTCGGCGTGCCGCTGGGCACGATGAAGAGCTGGATCAGGCGCGGGCTTGCCAGCCTGAAGGGGTGCCTCGGTGGCTGACGCGGTCGATCCCGACATGCTGGCGGGCGAATATGCCTTAGCGTGCTCGAAGGAGCCGAACTGGCCGATGCGCGTCGCCGCGTGCTTGCCGACCCCGCTTTCGCCGCAGACTTCGCGTGGTGGGAAGACAGGCTGGGCACATGGGCCGAGGAAGTCACGCCCGTCGCGCCATCGGCCCGGATCTGGGCGGCGATCGAGGCATCGCTCGAAGGTACGACCAGCGGCGAGGTCGCTCCGATTCGGCGCGGACCGGCCCCGTGGAGAATCGCTGTTGCCCTGGGCGGACTGGGTGCTGCGGCTGCGGCCGTGGCGCTCTACGTCGCGACCCCGTCCGTCGCGCCGCTGCCCGTTCCCGCACCGGCAGAGGTTGCACTCGGCCCGCAGCTCGTGTCGCAGATGGCAGCGGAAGACGGCGCGGTGCGCCTCGCCAGCGCGATCGATCCGCGAACCCGCAAGCTCGCCCTGACCGCGCAAGGTCTGCAGCCCGGCGACGGCAAGGCCCCCCAACTGTGGGTCATACCACGAGGCGGCGCACCGGTTTCGCTGGGCCAGATACCATCCGAAGGCCGGTTCGCACGCGATCTTTCCGCCGGGGAAGCGCGTCTGATGCAGGCCGGCGCGACCCTTGCAATCACTTACGAAACCGAACAGGCGACGCCGCATGCGGCCCCGACCCTGCCGATCATCGTGGCTGGTCCGCTCGATCAGGTCTGATCTTCCAGAACACCGCGTCGGGGGCAACCTCTGTTGCGGTTGGCAACGAGGAACCTGCCACCAGCGACGGTCAGGTCGTGATTGCCTCGCTGGCGTCGAGCAACGCCTCGCAGACGGGTGCGATCTCGATCGTCGCCGCCGACAGCAACGGCACCAGCCCGATCACGGCTGTCTCTGCCGACGTAGGCGTAGACTCTTACGGCGGCGAAGTCGGCGGACGGGCTGGCTTCCAGTTGGCTTGGTCACAAAGCTTGCTTCGGGACGAGGAAGGACGGCCAAGACCCCGAGCCCCGGCCGCTTTGCATTCTGGCTTGGACTGTGGGGACGGCCCTGCATGTCGGGCATCGCGGTTACCGATAACCTGCGTTCACTGATGTCTTGGACCAGCACCCTTCGCGTGCTTCAGTTGCTCCAGACGCTTCGGTTGGGTAGACACGGATAATCGCAAGAATGTGCGGATCTTCGCGATTGGTGCCCCTCGCTGGATAAACCTGACGAATATGAGTCGCCGTTTGTACTACTCTAGCAGCGCCTAAGGCCGCCGTTGTCCGCCCTTCGCCGTCCCGCCTGATCAGGAGCCCTACTGCTCAGGCCAACCCGCCAAGAGAGCAGGACGCCGCCCCCAAGCAGCGACAGGGTCACGCATAGCGAGACAAGCGGCGGAACGTGGCCGCCGAACTGCTGGAACAGGATCTTGCCGCCGATGAAGATCAGGATCAGAGCGAGCGTGTGCTTGAGATAGGCAAGCCGGGTCACCATCGCGGCGAGCGCGAAGTAGAGCGCACGCAACCCTAGCACGGCGAAGATGTTCGACGTGTAGACGAGATAGGGTTCCTGCGTGATGGCCAGGATCGCCGGCACGCTCTCCAGCGCGAACAGCGCGTCCGCGCATTCGATCAAGACTAGCGCGAGAAGAAGCGGTGTGACGTACAGCTTCAGGCGTCCCGGCTTGCTCGGATCCGGCAGGCGCACGAGGAAGGCCCGGCCGTGAAGCGCCTCCGTCATGGGCAGGCGCCTACGCAAAGCGGCCAGGAGATGCGCCTGGCCATGGGAAGGTGTGGACTCATCATTTCGGAGCATCCGAATGGCGGCGACGATCAGCAGCAGACCGAATATTGGCAGAAGCCAGGCGAACTCGTGCACCAGCGCGGTGCCCGCCCCGATGAGAAGCGCGCGCATGACGAGCACCCCGAGGATGCCCCAGAACAGCACACGGTGCTGGAGCGCTGCCGGAATGGCGAGATAGCCGAAGATCAGCGAGATCACGAAGATGTTGTCGAGCGACAGGCTCTTCTCGATGACATAGCCTGTCAGAAAGCGCAGGCCTGCATCCGACCCGAACTCGTGCCAGATCCAGGCGCCGAACAGCAGTGCGGCGAGGATGTAGAGTAGGCTGGCGCGCAGGCTGTCCCGCATATTCATGGCGCGATCGCCGCGATGCAGGACGCCCAGATCGAGCGCGAGCAGGCCGAGCACGATCACAAGGAAGGGCAGCCACGCCCAGCCGGGCGCGCCGCCGATGCTTTCCATCAGAAGCCAATCGATCGAATTCTGTATCATATCTTTGGTGGCACCGGAATGAAGCAGGTCTACCTCTCCTATCCGGCTCTTTCGTTCAGACCGTCAGGTGTAAGGTGGTGGGTGGCTCCACAGCACATTGCACGGGGACCAGTGGGCCAGCAGCACAGCCGCGGCGGCGCCTCGTCGATCAGGCATGGCATCACCGAACGACGCAAGGCGGGCGAACCACGAAGCTCGAACCGAATGCCCTCGCGTCTGCAATAGCGCTCGGCCGCTTCCACATCAGGAAAACGAAGCTCGATCTGCCCGAGCGGATCGCCTCCACCGGCCCATCCCGTCAGCGGATCGGCATGTGGTGCCCAGCGTTCGCCAAAGCGCAACCGCCACCGGCCGGCTGCGGCTCGGCCAGACTGAGTGACCGCCATCGGCACCGGTTCGATGATTGCCAAGGCATCCGCAGGCAATGCGCTCGAATGGCTTGGGCCGACCCAATGGTTATCGTTGGCGGCAATCACCTCAGCCCGGGGTGAATGCTCCGGCGCTTCGGGGTTCGGCCCGGGACCCAAGTCCCGGGCCTGCCCGTCATGCTGCCTGCGCATTGACCGGGATGCGGCGGACATTCTCGTTCGCCGCCTCCGACTTCGGCAGGGTGACCGTGAGCACGCCATTCTTGAAGGTCGCGCTCGCCTTATCCCGCTCGATCCCGCGGGGAAGAGCGATCCGTCGCTCGAAGCGGCCATAGCTGCGCTCGGTATAGCCGCGGTCCTTGTCTTCGACCTCGGACTTCTTCTCACCGCGTAGCGTCAGCACGCCCTCCTCCACGGTGATGTCGACATCCTTCTCATCAAGCCCTGGAAGCTCGGCCGTGACCCGGATTTCCTTGTCGGTTTCGCCAAGCTCGAGGTTGGGCCAGGACAGGCTGCGGTCGAAGCCGCCGAGCGACGGTACGCCGAAGCCGCGGAACATGTCGTCAAACAGCCGATTCACCTCGCGGTGAAGCGACAGCAGCGGGTGATCGCTTCGGTCATGCTCTGCACTCACCGTAGCGGGGAGCCGGTTCTCCTGCCGGCTCCAGGGGATCAGATCACGAATAGCCATGATGTCATCTCCTTGTCTGGCTAGAGAGTTGAGTAGGGGCTCGCCGCCGCGTTGGACGGCGAGCCGATGCGCCGGGATCAGGCGGCCTGACGGTTCTCTTCCTTAGGCGCCTCGATGCGATCGTTGGCAGGCGAGCCGCCGCCGATCTCGATCTTCCGCGGCTTCATAGCCTCGGGGACTACGCGCTGCAGGTCGATCCTCAGCAGACCGTTGTCGAAGCAGGCCGAGCGGACCTCGACGAAGTCGGCGAGCTGGAAACGCCGTTCGAACGGACGCGCCGCAATGCCGCGGTGCAGATACTGGCCCTCGTCCTTATCCTCGGCGCGCTTGCCGGTGACGGTGAGCTGGTTCTGCTGCGCCACCACCTCGATCTCGTCTGGGCGGAAGCCGGCGACCGCCAGCGTGATGCGGTAGCTGTCCTCGCCCTGTCGTTCGATGTCGAAGGGCGGGTAGCCATCCACGCCGTCGCCGCGCATGCCGGTCTCGAGCAGATCGAACAGACGGTCGAAGCCGACGGTGGAGCGCCTGTAGGGCGAAAAGTCGAAGTTGGTTCTCATCTCCAAATCCTCCTTATGAAGCAATTTGGGCATGAGACGCGCCGGAGAGAGCCGACGCTCTCGATGTCCAACCGGACCCGGTTGCAGCGTCCGGCGAGAAAAAGTTAGGAAGCGGCCAAGGGCTTTCAAGAGCATTTTTTTGAGTCGCGGACGACCTTCCTTGGTCACCACAATTCGGCGTCGCACGCCATCGACAAAAGCTTGAAATCCGAGAGACGAATACAAGATTCCCGCCTGCGGACCGGGCCCCTCTGACGGCGGCTGTTCAGCCTCCGTGATGTCGGACCGCATCGAGCGCGCTCGGTGCAGGATCGCGAGCTTCAAAGCTAAGCCACCGAGTGCCTCATTGACCTGAAAGCAATGGAGTGAGGCATGAACAGACCTTTTGACCCTATTACCTATCCGCCACCCTCGTCGGTGCGCGCGACGGGCGCGGCCGTTTATGACGAAGGCCTCCGTCGGCACATGCTCGGCGTCTATCGCAACATGGCGCTGGGTCTCGGCATCACGGCGCTCGTCGCGCTGCTGGTCGCCAGCACCCCGGCTCTCTACCAGCCGATCTTCGGCACGCCGCTCAAGTGGGTGGCGATCCTCGCGCCGCTGGCCTTCGTGCTGTTTCTCTCGTTCCGCGTCGAGAGGATGACGACGGCCCAGGCGCGGACTGCCTTCTACGCCTTCGCGGCTGTCATGGGCGTGTCGATGGCGAGCATCTTCCTCGTCTTCGTCGGCACCAGCATCGCGGTCGCCTTCTTCAGCGCGGCGGCTGTGTTCGCAGGCATGAGCCTGTGGGGCTACACGACCAACGTCGACCTGTCCCGCTGGACAACGTTCCTGATGGTCGGCCTGATCGGCGTGGTGATTGCCAGTGTCGTCAACCTATTCGTCGGGTCCTCAACCCTGCAGCTCGTCTTCTCGATCGCCGGCGTGCTGGTGTTCACGGGCCTGACCGCCTGGGACACGCAGCGCCTAAAGATCGAATATCTGGCTTACGCCGGGTCCGAGCGGGCGGAGAAGCTGGCGGTGATGGGCGCGCTGTCGCTCTACCTCAACCTCATCAACCTGTTCCAGCTGCTGCTGAGCCTGTTCGGCCAGCGCGAGGAATGAGGAGGAGGCAATGACGAGCATATCGGCCACGGCTCCCAATGCCGGTGCGGGCGGCGAAGCCCGCACCGGCGTACCGCTACTCAGCCGCAACTGGAGGTGGTTCGTTCTCCGCGGCGTTCTTGCCCTGATCCTCGGCACGGTCGCATTCCTGTTTCCGGTAAGCGCCCTGTTCGCCTTCACCCTGGTCTTCGCCGCCTATGCTGGCGCCGATGGCCTGCTATCGACAATTGCTGGCGTTCGGGGCGCGCGCCGCAAGGAAGAGCGCTGGTGGGCGCTCATCCTGCGCGGCATCATCGGCATCTCGGTCGCAGCCTTGTTCGTGCTGATGCCGCTGGTGGCGACGGTCAGCTATGCGCTGGCGACGCTTGGCATGCTGAGCGCGTGGGCCGTTCTCACGGGCATATTAGAGATCGTCGCCGCGATCCGCCTGCGCAAAGAGATCGAAGGCGAGTGGTTGCTCGGGCTGTCGGGCGTGCTTTCGATATTGCTGGGGCTCGCAGTGCCGGTGGCGCTCTATGTGACCCCCCCCGCCACGATCCTGTCCGTCGCGTGGGTGATCGCAATCTACGCTGTCATTGCCGGCGTGGTGCTGATCGGGTTCGGGCTGCGGCTGCGCCAGCGCCGCGAAGGGAAAAAGGGACAGGCCGCATGACGCGAGAAGACGTGATTGCGATCGCCGGGTCGCTGGAGGACTGCTTCGTCGTCGAGATATTGGAGGTTGGCGGCGATCGGGCCGATCTGATGGAGGCCGTGGCACGAGCTCGCGGCGATCTGCCAGATTTTCCGGCGGCGCCGCGCCCGGTGTCCGCGACCGTGTGCCGACTGTGCGAGATCCTCGAAACCGCCGGCGCAGCGGTCGCTGACCCGCTTGAGCTGTAGGATGGCCGCCCGTGAGCCTGCGTGGACCGGACCTGCATCCGCCCGCGGATGGCTGGCCTTGTTGACGGCGATAGGTCTCGCCTCGGGCGTAGCGGGCGGCGTCGGGGTGGCTTGGCTCAACTCCGACCGTGATCCCGCCGCTACCGCGCAAAGGGCACGGGTTTCCGTCGACGCTGTTCCGCTGGGCAGGTTGACGGTGGCACCGCTTGTGGAGCGCGTCGCGCCGGCCGTCGTGAACATCGCGGTGCTACAGGCCTCGCCCTATGCGCAGAACCCGCTGCTGCGCGATCCTTATTATCGCTTCTTCCTCGGCGTTCCCGACGAGGCCCTGGCGCCGCGGATCTCGGCGGGTTCCGGGTTCGTGGTCGATGCCGCACGCGGGCTGGTGGTCACGAACCATCATGTCGTTCAAAACGCTCGTGCCATCGCCGTGGGCGTTGGTGATCGTCAGGTCGAAGCCGAGTTTCTCGGCAGCGATCCGCAGACCGACATCGCCGCGCTGCGAATTCCCGCGCGCGGGCTGAAGGAGCTCCCGCTCGGTGATTCCGATCGGACACAGGTCGGCGACTATGTGGTCGCCATCGGCAACCCGTTCGAGGTTGGGCAGACGGTCACGGCGGGGATCGTCAGTGGGCTGCGCGGCTCGCCTGGAGGCAGGGCTGGCTACATTCAGACCGATGCGCCAATCAACCCCGGCAATTCGGGCGGCCCGTTGATCAACATGCGGGGCGAAGCAATCGGTGTGAATAGCGCGATCATCGGCCCCAATGGCGGCAATGTCGGCATCGGCCTGGCTGTGCCATCGCGCGCCGCGCGCCAGGTCGTCGAGCAAATATCCGGCGTGCGCTTACCCGCCGCGAGCGGGTCTTAGGTCGGGAAGTCAAGCGGCGCGAAGAGCCTCACGTCAGGCGATCGCACAGAACCGTCAGGGTACGCGCAGCCCGTCTGGCAGCCACTCGCGCTCGATCGTGCCGCCAAGCTGTCCGCTGGCCAAGCGCCCCCAAGTATGCGGTGGCGATTCCAGCAGGAAGGATTCGAACGCATTTGGCCGCCGAGGCCCCCCGTGCTTACGAAGAGATCACTTCAATAGAAATCTTGATCGCAGCAACGCCAGCCCGTTCGCAGCTTCGGCGGCCTGCGGCGGCATTTGGCGCCCCGCGCTGGACAAACATAACGAATACGAATCGCCGTTTACACTACCATAGAACCGCTGCTTGGCGACGGCTATCGACATGCGCCGCACTGCGGCGCCGCTGGCCCTGTGAAAAGCAAAGGTTGGCCCAAGCGGATCGTCCGCTTTGCGAAGGCAAGGCAATGAAGCGGACCTCTATACGGATATTTCCACCCCGTTGGCTGTGACCGGGCGCGCCCCGGGCGTCCCTAATCAAGTTGCATGCACCTGCCCCCGCCCCGCAACAGGTGGCATGCCAACTCTAATAAAATGCGAATTTGCCCCTCGAGTGAAGCCAACGTGGGGACGGTTTTGCTTGTCGCTGTCGAGTGTATCCTTGATGTCTTACTCGTGCGGCAGCTTCTCAAGTTGCTCCGCTGGCTTCGCTCCATCCCAGCCCAAGCGACTTCTGAACCGCGACGTAGCTGGCAGTGAGCGCTGCGACGGCGCTGCGCAGGTTGGCCTCTGCGAGCAGACGCTGGCGCTCGGCGTCGG
>CAYRLC010000070.1:0-13788 GCA_964424995.1 uncultured Croceicoccus sp. | reverse complement strand
CGACCTTCACAGCGATGCCGAAGAGCGCCGCCAGATGGAAGAAGACCTGCGCGATGCGGTCTCCAACGGCGGCCTCGAACTCTATTACCAGCCGGTCGTCCAGACCGCGACCGAGAAGATCACCGGCTTCGAGGCGCTGCTACGCTGGAACCACCCCCAGCACGGCTGGATCAGCCCGACCCGGTTCATTCCCATTGCCGAGGACACCGGCCTCATTGCGCCCATCGGTGAATGGGCCCTGCGCACCGCCTGCCAGGACCTCTCGCGCTGGCCCGAGAACGTGCGCGTCGCAGTCAACGTCTCGCCGTTGCAGTTTGCCAACCCCTCGCTGCCCATCGTCGTCACCAATGCGCTGGCAAGTTCGCAGGTCGCCGCAGAGCGCCTTGAACTGGAAATCACCGAAAGCGTGTTCCTCAACGACGACGAGGGCACCGACCAGATGTTCAAGTCGTTGAAGGCCATCGGCGTCCGCCTTGCCCTCGATGATTTCGGCACTGGCTATTCCTCGCTCGGGTACTTGCGCTCGGCGCCGTTTGACAAGATCAAGATCGACCAGTCCTTCGTGCGCGGTGCGACCCAGCCCGGCAGCCGCAACGGCGCGATCATCGCCTCGATCGTCAGCCTTGCCGAAGCGCTCGGCATGGAAACCACGGCAGAAGGCGTCGAAACGCTAGACGAACTCGATCTCGTCCGCATGCTCGGCTGCAGCCACGTGCAGGGTTATATCTACGAGCGCCCGCTATCGGCGATGAATGCCGCTGCGCGCCTGTCCACCGGCCTCATGGCCATCGCGCAAGGCCCGCGCTCTTCCCGCGCCGCGCGCCAGTCGATGCTGCGCAAGGTCGTGCTCGATCATGGCGGCCATCGTTACAACGCCATGGTCCGCAACATCAGCCAGACCGGCGCGCTGATCGAAGGCCTGTGGAACGTGCCCCCCGGCACGATCTTCCGCGTGCTGCTGGCCGACAATCACGCCGTGACCGCCACCTGCCGCTGGTCGAGCGACGATCGCATGGGCGTCGAGTTCTCGATGCCGCTGCGCCTTGACGAAGGTGGCCGCATCGCCGCTGTCGCCGGAAAACCGCCGGTGACATCAGAGCCCGAAGCGGTCGTCCAGCGCAAGGTCGGCTAAGGCCGGTTATCCCAGCGCGGCCTGCTTTTCTTCCGCCAGCCGGTCGAGTTCTGCGCGGCTCTTCTTCTCCGCAGCCGTCTTCAACTGGCCACAGGCTGCATCGATGTCGCGCCCGCGCGGCGTGCGCACCGGAGCGCTGATCCCTGCGTCGAACACGATCTTGGCAAAGCTCTTGATCCGCTCGGGGCTGGAGCATTCGTAAGGCGCGCCGTCCCACGGGTTGAACGGGATCAGGTTGACCTTGGCCGGAAGCTTGTACTGCTTGATCAGCCGGACCAGCTCGCGCGCGTCCTCGTCGCTGTCGTTCTTGTCCTTGAGCATCACGTACTCGAACGTGATCCGCCGTGCGTTCGAAGCGCCGGGGTAGTCGGCACAGGCCTGCAGCAGTTCCTCGATGCCGTACTTGCGGTTGATCGGCACGATCTCGTCGCGCACGTCCTTGGTCACCGCGTGGAGAGAGACCGCGAGGTTCACCCCGATCTCCTCGCCGCAGCGCTCCATCATCGGCACGACGCCGCTGGTCGACAGCGTGATCCGGCGCTTGCTCAAGCCCAGCCCGTCGCCGTCCATCACGATCTTCAGCGCGTCGCGCACGTTGTCGAAATTGTAGAGCGGCTCGCCCATGCCCATCATCACGATGTTGGTGAGGAGGCGCCCGTCGGACGTGTAGCTGCCCTCATCCTCCTCAGCGTCGAGGCCCGACATCGAACCCTTGGGCCATTCGCCCAGCGCGTCGCGGGCCAGCATGACCTGACCCACGATCTCGCCCGGGGTCAGGTTGCGGACGAGGCGCATGGTGCCGGTGTGGCAGAAGCGGCAGTTCAGCGTGCAACCGACCTGGCTCGACACGCAGAGCGTGCCGCGATCGGCATCGGGGATGAATACCATCTCGAAATCGTGGTTGTCGGCGGTGCGCAGCAGCCACTTGCGGGTGCCGTCGGTCGAATGCTGCGCCTCGACGATCTCGGGCCGTGCGATCACGAAACGCTCCGCAAGCCACGGGCGCATCGTCTTGGCGATGTCGGTCATCGCCTCGAAGTCCGAGACGCCGCGGTGGTAGATCCAGTGCCAAACCTGCTTGCCGCGCAGTTTGGCCGCCTTCGCATCGAGGCCCGCCTGTTCGAACAGCGCGGCGATCTGTTTCTTGGGTAGGCCGAGCAGGTCGATTCGCCCATCGGCGCGCGGGGTCACTTCCCGCGGGACGGGAACGGGATCGATGTGACCCGGGACAGGCATGTTCATCTGCATGCGCGCCATATAGTGAGGAAAGCGCGCGCGCGCAAAGGGCGCGCGAACTCCGGTTGGAACGACTGGTTCCGTAGCATTTCGTATCGCGAAGGTGTTTGCCGCATCTGCGAAACGACTGGCCGACAGAACGTGCCGCATTTGCGGTAAAGCGTTGTGTTGTCTGAGGTTCAGGAAACTTTCGTTGTGCCTCGGTCATTTCGAGGGTACACCCCGCACGTCGGGGATAATGAGGGAAATGATTGGAGTTACCATGAAGAAGATTGTTGCCATTCTCGCCGCAGGTACCGCTTTCGGCGCCGTTGCCATGCCCGCCGCCGCGCAGAACATGCAGGGCGGTAATTTCACGGGCCCCCGCGTCGAAGCGATCATCGGTTACGATGCCTCGCAGGCCGGTTCGACCGCCGACAATGACCTGAACAGCCAGGACGACCAGGACATCGACGGCCTGCTCTACGGTGTCGGCATCGGTTATGACATCGACATGGGCGGTGCGGTCTTCGGCATCGAAGGCGAGTATACCGACTCGACCGCGAAGACCGAATTCAGCGACGGCGCCGACTACGAAGGCTTCGGCCTGGGTCGTGTCGATACGGGCCGTGACCTCTACATCGGCGCGCGCATCGGTGCGAAAGTCTCGCCGGACCTCCTCGCCTATGTGAAGGGCGGCTACACGAACACCAAGTTCAACGTGCTGGCCACCGATGGCGAAACCGAGCTCAAGCAGGACATCAACACCGACGGCTGGCGCGCAGGCGCGGGCCTGGAATACGCGATGAGCGACAACATGTTCACCAAGATCGAGTACCGCTACTCGAAGTATTCGGAAGCGGAATTCGAGAACGGCGACATGCCCGACAGCGACCGTTTCGACATCGACACCGATCGTCACCAGATCGTCGCATCGGTCGGCATGCGCTTCTAAGCGCAACGCAGTCCCAAGCGAAAAGACGCGGGTCGGGAAACCGGCCCGCATTTTCGCGTGTCAGCGGCAGGCGACCATGGCCGCATCGATCGCGGTCGGCGCGCCGCGCAGGCGATAGCTGTCGCGGAAGAAGCGGCCCTGCGCATCGCGGGCCCCCACCGTCATCGTGTCGGACGTGCGCATCGCTGCGATGATGGCCCCGCTGCCGTTGGGCCCGGCCGTGCCCCAGGCGCTGTCGCCGCCGCCGCCCAGCCGGAATCTCCGCGAGCCTACGTCGAGCGTCACAACCGCGCCGGGCGCCAATGTGCGCGACAGGCGCATGGTGAAACGTTGCGGGACCGGCGCAACGCTGACGCTGACGAAAGGCTGACGCTCGCGCGCGAAAGGCGAGGGCTGGGCCACCGCAATGGCATAGCACCGTCCCTCGTCGCGAAAGGCGCCCCAGCCGCCATGCACGGACACGGCTTGCGGAGCAGCGGCTGCCGGCACCGCGAGGACCATGGCGAGAAGGGCGGCCCACCTAGCCATAGGCGATGGCGATCACCTCCCACTCCTTGTCCCCGGCGGGCAGCCTGACCGTACGCAGATCGCCGATGGCCGCACCGCGCAACGCCCGGGCGAGGGGGGAGCCCCAGCCGATCAGGCCCTTGTCGGCGTCAGCCTCGTCATCGCCGACAAGGGTGACGATGCGATGTCTGTCATCCTCGTCGGCGATGGTGACTTGCGCTCCGAAGAACACTCTGTTCCGGTCCGGCTGGTCGGCAGGATCGACGACCCGCGCTGCCTTCATCCGCCGGGCAAGATGGGCCAGTTCACGGTCGATCTCGCGCAGGCGCTTGCGGCCGTAGATGTAGTCGCCATTCTCGCTGCGGTCGCCATTTCCGGCGGCCCAGCTGACGATGTCGACGATCCGCGGGCGTTCGGTGCCGAGCAGCACGTCGTAACGCGCGCGCAGGGCATCGAACCCCGCGGGCGTAATGGGATTGCCGCCGACCTTCCTGCGGGTATCTTCGACCGGTTCGCTCATGCCGCCCGCCTTAGCGCGGGTGGGCGCGGCGGGCCATTACTGACCCGGCCGTTTCCCAAGGTAAAAGCTGAGCGGGTAATCGCCGCTCTTGTTGCCGGTCCCGGGATAGAGCGCATCGTAGAACGCGGCATTTTCCAGCACGCGCGCGACGTAACGGCGCGTTTCGGTGAAGGGGATCTTCTCGATCCATTCGACCCAGCCGATCTGACCGGTACGGGGATCACCGTTGGCGCGCAGCCACTTGTTCACGTTGCCGGGCCCCGCGTTATAGGCCGCGACCGCCAGCGGATAGGACCCGCCGTAGCTGTCCATCATCCGCCCGAAGTAACCGGCCCCCAGCCGCACGTTGTACTGCGGGTCGGAGATCAGCGAGTCGCGGTTGTAGGACATGTACATCTTGCCCGCCTGCTCCTGCGCGGTGCCGGGCATCAGTTGCATCAACCCGCGCGCGCCGGCGTGGCTTTGGGCGTCCTGCGCGAACTGGCTTTCCTGCCGGCTGATCGCGTGGATCATCGACCAGGCCGCGCCGGTGCCGACGGGCACGTCGATGCGCGGGAAGGCATATTTGGCAAAGCCGTAGACTTGCGCGGTCGATGCCTCGCGCCCGGCAATGACGCCGAGATCGCGGCGGCCCATGTCGCGGGCGAGATCGGCGATGAGGGCATAATCCTCCGCCGTCTGCGCCTGCTGACCCAGTTCGCGGAAGAAATAGACAGCGGTGCGCCAGTCACCGGTGCGCCCCACTTCACGAGCGGCCTGTACCAGGGGTTTGGCGGCAAACGCCACGCGCTTGTCCATCGACGGCATCGGCAGGGAAGACGTGGGCGCCTTCAGCGGGCGGCCCAGCTTTTCCAGCGCGAGCTGGCCGTAGAACTGGTCGGGGTAGGCGGCCGCCGCCTCGTAATTGCGGCGCGACACGTCGGCCTGTCCGGCGCGACTTGCGGCGAGACCGGCGAAATAGAAACCCTTCGTTCGGGCCGGCGCGGTCCGCTGGCTCTTGCCGTAGATCTCGAACATTTCCGCCGCGCTGCGCGCATCGCCGCGAGCCAGCGCCGCTTCGCCGAGCGGATAGAACAGCTTCTCGTACTCGTCCCGAATACCGGTCGACAGTTTCGACACGTCCTCGTTCGGGGCAAAGGCCTGCGTTGCGCGGCGGGCGATCTTCACCGCCGTGGCGATATCGCCCATCGCGATCGCATCGTTCGCCTGCAGGCGCATTTCGGTGACGAAAGCCTGCGGATCGGCCGGCGTTTGCGACAGGGCAGGGGCGCTGACGATCGCAAAGCGGGCAGCAGAGCCCTGGCCGCTGGTACGCAGCTGACGGGCACGATTGTAGAGCCAGCCGGGATCGCCCGTCGCTTCGGACGGAACGACAAGGCCGATCGCGCTCGGGTCCTGCCCCTGCAGCGCCGAGAGACGCGCCATCATGAGCGGCCGCGACGGGCCGGTTACGCGCATGATCTGCCGCTGCGCCGCTTGGGTATCGGCCTGCCACAGCAGTTCGTTCATGCGTGCGTTGTGATCGTCGGCACTGAAAGACGCGCCGAAAGCCGCGGCCAGCGTCGCTTCGGCCACCGGCGACATCGAACCGCCGCGCCACGCCTCTTTGGCCACCTTGGCGGCCTCGGGCCGGCCCACCGCTTGCAGCGCGATGGCATACTGGCTGCGCGCGACGTTGCCGACCGGGGGATAGCGATCGAAGAAAGCGACCAGACGGCCCGGCGCGACCTGCGAATTCTCCAGCGCCTTTTCCGCCTTGCCCTGCAGGTAGTCCTGCCGCGGGAAGCCGGGATACTGGCTGATGAAACCGGCATACTCCTCGAAACTGCCGCCGGTCTGCGCGATCAACTGGTTCCAGCGTGTGACCGCATAGGCCATCGGGCCGGGGCGCGAGGCCATCGAGCGCATCCGCGCCTTGTCCCAATCGGATGGCGCCCACTGAATGTTGCCGAAAGTGTCGGCCATCGCGGTGCGGCCGGGTGCAGCCTCTTCCGCCATGGCGGGCACGGCGGACATCCCTCCGGCCACGATGCCGAAAAGTCCGGCGCGGGCGAGCAAAGAGTATCGACGTTTTGCCATGCTGGACATTATAGGGTCACCCTCCTTATCAGCCCCTGAACGGTTAGGCGCAAATGGTGGTTCCGTCCTGACCCGATCTCCGTTTTCCACCATTGAACCTGTACCAGATCGGAGCCTTTTACTGATGTTCTCTGGGTCCATCCCCGCACTCGTCACCCCGTTTCGCGACGGCGCCGTAGACGAAGAGGCGTTCCGCCGCCTGATCGACTTCCAGATCGAAAACGGCTCCTCCGCGCTGGTTCCGTGCGGAACGACCGGCGAAGCATCGACGCTGACGAATGCGGAACACCACCGTGTAATCGAGATTTGTGTCGAACATACGGCAGGCCGCGTGCCAGTCATCGCCGGATGCGGTTCCAATGATACCGCCAATGCGCTGATGCACATGACCTTTTCGAAACGATACGGCGCATCGGCGGCACTGGTCGTCGCGCCTTATTACAATCGGCCCAGCCAGGCCGGTCTGATCGCGCATTTCTCGCATCTTGCCGAACGGGTCGATCTGCCGATCATCCTCTACAACGTACCCGGTCGCACGGTCACCGATATCGAGCCTGAAACGGTGTGCGAACTGGCCAAGCGTTTCCCCGATCGGATCGTCGGCATCAAGGACGCGAGCGGCGACCTGTCGCGCGTGGTCGACCATCGGATGGGCATCGGGCCCGAATTCTGCCAGCTGTCGGGTGACGACGAATTGTCGCTGCCGGCCAATGCGGCGGGTGCGGTCGGCTGCATCTCGGTCACCGCCAACGTCGCGCCCAAGCTCTGCGCCGAATTCCAGCAGGCCTGTGTCGACAACGACTTCACCCGCGCGCGCGAACTGAACGACCTGCTCTACCCGCTGCACTACGCGATGTTCGAGGATGCGAGCCCCGCGCCGTGCAAGTATGCGATGTCGCGGGTGCTGGGCTGGATGACCGACGACTTGCGCCTGCCGCTGGTCAAGTGCTCGGACAAGGCCAAGGCCGCGGTCGATGCCGCGCTGGTCCACGCAGGGCTGCTCGACGCCTGATACGAAAAAGGCCGGGGCGCTCGATCCGCCCCGGCCTTCGATCTTCCCCGCTGAATGCGATCAGCTCGGGTTGTGCTTTTCGGCAAAGGCGATCGCGGCCTGCAGCATCTGCAGCCGCGTCGGTGCGCGCGATAGGAAGTGATCCTCCGCCGCCAGGTCGATCATCTCGAACGGCTTGCCAGCCTTGGCCAGCGCGTCGGCCATCTTGCGGCTGTGGCTATAGGGAACGACCGTATCGTCGGTACCGTGGATCAGCAGGATCGGCGCATCGGCCTTCGCCGCCAGCCGGTTGGGCGAATAGTCGGGCAGGAGGTTCAGGTCGCCAAGCTGCTGCTGCAGCGATTCCCGGCTCATCCGCGAATCGCCGTTCATGTAGTTCTCTTCGTTGTAGAGCAGCTTGAGATCGCTCACCCCCGCGACCGAGATCGCGCAGCGATATAGGCCGTTCTGCACCGTCACGCCCGCCAGCGCGGCATAACCGCCATAGCTTGCGCCCATGATGCAGGCGCGCTTGGGATCGACGATGCCCTTTTCCGCCAGCGCGGCTAGGCCATCCGACAGGTCGGTCTGCATCTTGCGGCCCCATTCGCCGTTGCCCATCGCGCGGAAGGCCTGGTTCCGGTTGGTCGAGCCGCGGAAATTGGGCTGGAACACGGCATATCCGCGCGAGGCAAAGGCCTGCGCCCACCAGTCGAAATCGACGATGTCGTGCGAGCTGGGGCCGCCGTGCGGAAAGATCATGACCGGCAGGTTCTTGGCCGCCCGATCCGGCGGGAGGGTGAGGATGCCGTCCAGCTCGGTTCCGTCCTTCGCCTTGTATGCGATGTTGCGGATGGGGCCGACCGCTTCGGCGGGGATCAGCGGATGTTCCGACCCGATCTTCACCGTCATCATGGTAGCGGTGTCGACGACATACCACGAGCCGCTATCGCCGTTGCCGCTGCTATGGATGATCAGCTTCTTGAAATCGCTGCTCCAGCTCGACAACCGGGCGTTCAGGCCGCCCAGTGAGGAGAGCACACGCTTGCTGATCTCGTTGCGTGCGGGATCGAAGAAGATGGGCGCAATGTTCCGGTCCTTCTTGCGATAGCCGATCAGCCGCCCGGTCGCGGGATCGGTGATGGTCGACCAGATTTCCTCGTCCGGCATGAATTCGGTGACCGGGCCGCCGGCCAGCGGAGCCTCGAACCAGCGAGCCTCTGCATCGACCGCTTCGCGCAGCCAGTAGATCACCGAATCGCCGCGAGTGCCCAGCGACACCAGCCCGACCCGGGCCAGCTTCTCGCGCCCGCCCGCGATCTTGTTGTTGCGCCCGTCGAGGATGCGCCAGGTGCCGTCGGGGTCGAGCTCCATCAGCGCGGCGACCTTGCCGTCCGCGCCGATCAGCCAGTCGCGCGACTGCCCCTCGGCCGCAGGCTGCGATACCAGCTGCGTCTTCATCGTCGCGAGATCGACGGAGAACAGCCAGGGGCGGCCATGATCGAAGACGTAGCCTTCGCCGCCCTTCTGCTTGAAGCGGATCGAGCTGTAGAACGCGGTGGCTCGTCCGCCGGGATAGCGCACGCCGTAATCCCCCGCGACCCAGCCGGGCATGTCGCGCTTGTTGTCGAAGATGCGCTGAGCATTGCCGTCCCCGGTGGGCACGACGATGACATTGGCGATGTCGGTCTTGTTGCCCATGAAGCCGAAGGGAAGCTCGGTCGTGTTCTCGAACCAGACCAGCACCTTGTCGTTTCCGGCCCAGTCGATGCCACGGATCTTCGCCTTGCCGAGCGTGACCAGCTTCTGCGGCTTCATGTTCCCGTCGACCAGCAGCAGTTCCCAGCTGTCGCCCCGCGCGATCAGGGCGGCAAGGTTCTGCCCGTCGGGTGACAGTTCGACCTGGTCGAACTGCGACAGTTCGGCATAGGCGCTGATCGGCGGCGGTGCGGCCATGGCCGGCGCATGCAGCATGGCTCCGACTGCCAGCGCGGCAGCCGCAAGAAGGCGGTGTTTCAAGTTTGCGACCCCAATTTTCGCCGGAAAATCCCGGCCCCATCCGCGGCAAGCGTATGAAAACGCCCGTTGCAGTGCAATCGGAAAGTTTCTTCGGAAACCGGCGTGTCAAATGTTATGGTGGACGCCGCGGCGCGCTTCCTCTTCCGTTTCGCGCGTCATGTCCCTACATGCCCGGCATGGCCCGGCCCAAACCCTCTCCTTTCGAAAAGACCAAGACCGTCGCCGAGAACCGGCGCGCACGGTTCGACTATTTCATCGAGGACACTTACGAGGCAGGCATCGCGCTGACAGGGACCGAGGTAAAGTCGCTGCGCTTCGGCGAGGGTTCGATCGCCGAATCCTATGCCGAGGTGCGCAACGGCGAAGTCTGGCTGGTCAATGCCAACGTGCCCGAATTCAGCCACGGCAACCGCTTCAACCACGAGCCGAAGCGCCCGCGCAAGCTGCTGCTCCACGCGCGGGAGATCGAGAAGCTGTTCGGCGCGGTGGAGCGCAAGGGCATGACGCTGGTCCCGCTGTCGGTCTATTTCAACGGCAAGGGCCGGGCGAAAGTCGAACTGGCACTGGCCAAGGGCAAGCAGACGCACGACAAGCGCGCTTCGATCAAGGAGCGGGACTGGAAGCGCGACAAGGCCCGCGTGATGCGCGAACATAGCTGAACGCGTAGGTTTCAGTCGCGTCGGATCTTGCGTTCGATCGTCGCGATCGGGCGACAGGCTGATGACAAATCGCGTCAGGCGCTGCATGGAAGGTGACGGCGTTAACCAAGGGTGTATCTGGGGCGCGCTAATGGGGGTTTGACCGGGTTTCGCCCGGTCCGGACGGCTGGAAAGAGTTTCATGACCAAGGGCATCGGGCGGCGAGTTGCGGCTTGGACGCGTTCCAAGATGCCGACTCGCGAGCAGATGGAAGAGAACCGCTTTCTCCGCCCTTATGCGCATCGCGTGCTGCGTTCCGAACTCTGGCGGTTCACCCGGCGCTCGGTCCCGCGCGGCGTGGCCCTGGGGATCGCGGCAGGCATCATCATTCCGCTGGGCCAGATTTTCGTGGCCGCCATGCTGGCCTTGCCGTTCCGCGCCAACGTGCCGATTGCCGCTGCGCTCACCTTCATCACCAACCCGATCACGACGCCGCTGGTCTGGTGGTTCGCCAACTGGTTCGGCTCGCTCCTGCTGCACATGGACGAGGCGTCTTACGTGGCCCCCGTGTCGGTCGCGATGCAGCAGACCGATTTCGACCGCTTCCTCGAATGGCTGACCGGCGAGACGCTGGTGACTGCCTTCGGTCTCGTCGCTCTTGCAGTGGTCAGCAGCGCGGTGGGCTATCTGGTATCGGGCTGGGTCTGGCGCTGGATTGTCGCGCGCAAGCGGTTGCGCACCATGCGCGCGCGGCGAGAGCGGCTGGAACAGGCCCGCCATATCGAGGTCGAGGGCTGATGTTCGGCCCGCTCCGGGACGCGCCGACGCGCGGCTTGCCGGACTGGGCCCTGATCGGTGCCGCCGTACTGGCGAGCGCCATCGCTATCCAGGTCATGACCGATCTCTGGCCGCTGACGGTCGCCTATGCCGGGGCGCTGGTCGTGTTCATTGCGCTGATGCGCGTGGTCGTGCGCCGCACGCCCATTGATGCGGAAGAGCGACTGGCCCCGCCCGACTGGTCGGTGACGGTCGCTGCGATCGAACGTCCGGATGTTGCCACCGTCATCACCGAACGCGGCGGCAAGGTCGTCTGCGCGAACAGCCGTTACGGTGAGTGGTTCGGCTTCTACAACTCGCCGCCGGCACTGGCCCTCGACGACGATTCGCAGGAACGGCTGGCCCAGGCTGCGCACGATGCGTGGCGCGGGGGCGAGGCGGCGGTCCATTCGCTGGTCGGCACCAACGGCCGCTGGCACGCGGTGCTGCGCCGGGCGGGGCGGGGGCAGAATCACCTCGTCTGGGAATTCGCCCCGGTCGAAACGCTCGATCTCGGCGCGCGGCTCGTCCGGCAGCTCGACGACAAGCTGGGCCGGGCGCTGGGCGCCGCGGGCATCCAGGCGGTCGCGGTCAGTGCCGAGGGCGAGATCCTCGGCGCCAATGCCGACTTCGCACGCCGTGCTGCAGGCGACTTGCCGGAAAATCTCGTCGGCCGCGAATTCGTCGAGTTCCTGACCACCGACGATCACGAGCGCTTCTATTACGCCCGTGAAGGGACGAGCGGCGAGGACTTGCGCCTCATCCACCTGCCGGTCGTCGATCCCGACGATCCGATGGGTCGGGGGCGCAATCCCCCGGTGCTGTTCCTGATCCTCGAGGGTGGGGTCCATTCTGGCCATGCCGCCGCCCTGCCGGAGATCGAAAGTCTGCTCGCGCTCCTCCCGCTGGGCCTGGCGATGACCGACCGCGAGGGGCGGTTCCTTTTCGCGAACAAGGCGTTTCGCCGCGCTGCCGCGCTCGATACCGTCGGCGAGATCCCGCCGTTCCCCAGCGATCTCGTCGTGCGCGAGGACAAGAGCGCGCTCGCCGATTCGATCCGTCGCCATGCCGCCGGCACGCCAAGTTCAGGGGCCATGCCGGTGCGTCTGCAGGCAAGCTCGGAAGAGCCGGTGACGCTGAGCCTTGCCGGGGTGCGCGGGCTGGGCGAGGCGGCGGTGTTGCTCAGCCTCAAGGACACGACCGAGGAAACGCGCCTGAAGCGGCAGGTCGCGCAGGCGACCAAGATGCAGGCGGTTGGTCAGCTCGCCGGCGGGGTCGCGCACGACTTCAACAACGTGCTGACCGCGATCATCGGCTATTGCGATCTCATGCTGTTGCGCCACGCGCCGGGCGACAGCGATTACGACGACATCCAGCAGATCAAGGCGAACTCGAACCGCGCCGCATCTCTCACCCGCCAGCTTCTCGCTTTTTCGCGGCAGCAGACCCTGCGCCCGCAGATCGTGCAACTGCCCGACGTCGTTGCCGAAGTATCCGCGTTGCTGAAGCGGCTGATCGGCGAGAAGATCCGGCTGGAGGTCAAGCATGACCGCGCGCTGGGCGCCGTGCGTGCCGATCCGCAGCAGCTGGAGCAGGTGATCGTCAACCTGGCCGTCAACGCGCGGGATGCCATGCTGGCGAAGGGAGAGGCGGGGACGCTCACCATCTCGACCCGCAAGATCACGCCGCGCGAAGTCCGCTCGTTGAAGAACGAGATCCTGCCGCCGGGCAACTATACGGCCCTGGTGGTCGAGGACACGGGCGAGGGCATTCCGCAGGACAGCCTCGGCAAGATCTTCGAGCCGTTCTTCACGACCAAGGAAACCGGCAAGGGCACCGGTCTCGGCCTCTCCACCGTCTACGGCATCGTCAAGCAGTCGGACGGCTTTATCTTCGCGGACAGCGAGGTGGGGGTGGGCACGCGCTTCTCGGTTTATCTGCCGGTCCACATCGTCTTGGCGGGCGAGGCCGTTGCCGAAGTGAAGAAGGAAGTCGAACCGCGCGCGGCTTTCGGCGGCACGGGCAAGATCCTTCTGGTCGAGGACGAGGACACCGTCCGCGCCGTCGCTGAACGCGCACTGGTGCGACAGGGCTATACCGTGACCACCGCGTCCGACGGGGAAGAGGGACTCGAGGCCGTGCGCGAGGGCGAGGAATTCGATCTCGTCATCTCCGACGTCGTCATGCCGACAATGGACGGCCCGGCCATGGCGCGGGAAATCCGCAAGCTGCGCCCGATGCTGCCGGTGCTTTTCATGTCCGGCTATGCCGAGGAACAGCTTCGCCGCGAGATCGACATCGCCTCCATGTATTTCCTGCCAAAGCCTTTTTCGGTCGCGCAGATCGGGGAAAAGGTGGCGTCGGTGCTATCGGCGACCCGCGGCTCGGTATAAGTCCTTAGCTGTAGAAGCATCCGTTTCGGATATTTTCGTTCTCCTCTTGTTCCACGAGAACAAATGAGATACATCGGTGTCATTCCGGCTGATCGGGCCGGTTGGGGAACAACGATGCGAAAGGCCGAAACCATGGCTGCGAATCTGAAGCTGGTGGACAAGGAAAACAACGTGGATCGGCAAAAGGCGCTCGACGCCGCTCTCGCACAGATCGATCGGGCCTTTGGCAAGGGCTCGGCGATGAAGCTCGGCAGCCGGGAGAAGCTCGAGATCGAGGCGATCTCGACCGGTTCGCTCGGCCTCGACATCGCGCTCGGCATCGGCGGGTTGCCGCGCGGTCGCATTGTGGAAATCTACGGACCGGAAAGCTCGGGCAAGACGACCTTGGCGCTGCATGCCATTGCAGAGGCGCAGAAGGCGGGAGGCACCGCCGCTTTCGTCGATGCCGAACACGCGCTCGATCCGGTCTACGCCAAGAAGCTGGGCGTCGACATCGACGAACTGATCGTGTCGCAGCCCGACA
>CAYRLC010000069.1:0-13847 GCA_964424995.1 uncultured Croceicoccus sp. | reverse complement strand
TCGTCGTCGAGCGCCTTCCACCCCTCGTCGATGAGGATCATCGTCGGCTCGCCGTCCAGACGTTCCTCGATACGGTGGAACAGGTACATCATCACCGGCGTGCGCAGGCGCGGATTTTCGAGCAGAGCGGTCATGTCGAAACCGACGGTTTTGGCAGTCAGGTCAAGCTCGTCGCGCTGGTTGTCGAACAGCCAGCCGTGTTCGCCTTCACCGATCCAGGCGTCCAGCCGGCTGGCCAGATCGCCCGGTTCGGGGCGGCGGGTGCCCGCCAGAAGCTCGCGGAAATGGCGCAGGCGGCGCAGCGACGGATCGTTGGCGAATGCCGCATCGACGGCACCGGCCACGGTCGCCTCTTCCTCCGCGCCCGATACCTTGAGCAGCACGCCCAACCATTCGCGCAGGAAAGCGCGGTTCGCCGGGGTGTCGGGCAGGGCCAGCGGGTTGAAGCCGCTGGGGTGGCCGGCAGCGATGCGGCTGTAGGTGCCGCCGATGCCCCGCACGAAGATCTCCGCCCCGCGATCCTTGTCGAACAGCACGGTGCGCGGATTGAACTTCTGCGCCTGCGCGGCGAGGAAGTTCATCACCACCGTCTTGCCCGAACCCGACGGGCCGATGACGGTGAAGTTGCCGAGATCGCCGTTGTGGAAGTTGAAGAAGAACGGCGTCAGGCTGGTGGTCTGGAGCAGCGTCACTGCCTCGCCCCAGTGGTTGCCATGGGGCTGGCCCATGGCGAAACCGTGCAGCGATCCGAAACAGGCCATGTTGGCGGTGGAGATCATCGCGCGGCGCACGATGAAGCCTTCGTTGCCGGGCATCTGCGCCCAGAACGCAGGTTCGAGGTTCACATCCTCGCGCACGGCGACAGCGCCCGCATCGGCGAGGGCTGCGGCACAGGTCGCGCTCGCCTCGTCCAGCGTGTCCAGGTCCTCGGCGCGGACCATGACAGAGAGGTGATGGTCGCCGAACCCGGTCGATCCGGTGCCCAGCGCGTCGCGCGCGGCGGACATCTCGCGGCGTTCGGCCATCGCCTGTTCGTCGGCGGAGCGCAGGCGGCGCAGCGACAGATCGATCCGCTCGCGCGCGATCTGGCGATCGGCGGGGGCAAAGCTTTCGGTGAGAATCAGTTCGCAGGGCAGGCGCAGCAGCCCGTCGACAAGGCCCGGCGCGGTGGTGTCGGGATAATCCTTCAGGCTGACCATCGCGGCGAACTGCGGACGCGAATTGGCGCCGCGCAGTTCGAGCGCATCGAGGCCGAAGCTCAGCCGCTTGTAGGGCAGCATCTGGCCGATGTCGGTGCCTTCGGCGGGGCGGCGCACCGGGCGCATGTCGCCGTTGACGAGCGCCGAGAGCATCTCGAGCACTTCGGAACACGGCCCGCTGGTGCCTTCGTATTCGCCGAGCAGACGCCCGCCATATTCACCCAGTGAGGCGACCAGCGAAGTTGCCGCCGCGCGCAGGCTGCGCAGGTCCGCGGGGTCGGCCTCGACACTGTCGCCGCGGCGTTTCGATTTCCTGGCCATGCGTTCGACCAGCCCCGCCTTGCCCCGCGCGGGGCGGCGGACGAGGGTGACGAACTGGTCGTTCACATAGAGCGAACCGCCCGCCAGCTTGCGCCGCCAGCCATCGTCGATGTGCGCGGCCAGCGGATCGTCGGCGCGGCTCTCCAGCTCGATGTGGACGCGGCGGCGGATCACGTGGTGGTACAACACGAAGCGCGCGTCGAGCACGCTGCGCAACAGCAGTTCGCGCGTCGCGGCATGGGCGTTCAGCTCGGCTGTCTCGGCCGTCTCGAACGCGAAGCCGGGGACCATCAGGCCGATCATCAGCGAACCGTCGCGCAGCAGCACGACATTCTCGTCGATCAGCGCGCGATAGGGCAGGCGATCGCCCGCCCGGGCCTCTTTCGCCGACCAGGGCAGCATGGACTGGAACTTCGACATGGCGGCCCCCCTAAGGCGCGTAGCTGTTGCAACCCCAGCGCTGCCAGTTCGGCACGCGCGGACACTTGCTCACCTTGGTGAGCCACAGATCGAACACGCGCGGTTCCCGAAGACAGGCGAGATAGCCGACGACGTGGATCACCAGCGCGGCCAGCAGCGCCCAGAAGCTCTTCGTGATGAGGAAGATCTCGGTCGTGAGGGCCGCGTTGATGATGAAGAAGTTATATGTCACGCCCGCGAACATCTGCGGACGCGTCAGCGCGCGATGCACCGGATGGCGGACGAGGCTCATCAGCTGACCGCGGCGGCCGACTGGATGCCCGACACGATCGCACCGGCGCCGAACAGGATGAAGCAGCCGATGATGACGGTCGCGCCGAAGCGCCAGTTCATCCGGCCGGTCAGCATCATGAAGCCGACGGCAGCGACCGCCATGACCGCAACGGCGGTGGCGACGTTGCCGAGCAGCGTGCCCTGCATCCAGCCGAGGGCGGCGACGATCGGGCCGGACCCGTTCGGATCGGCGGCGGCGACGGCCTGGGCAAAAGCCGCCTGGGGCAGCGAAAGAAGGCCGAGGCCCAGAAGGATGACGCGGTTCAGGCGCATGGACAATTATCTCCGGACAGGATCGGACAGCCGCGCCATGATGGCGGCGACGTATTTGCGGGTTTCGGTGATGGCGGGAACGCCGCCGGCGCGGTGCACGCGGCCCGGCCCGGCATTGTAGGCGGCCAGCGCCTTTTCGACGTCGCCGCCGAAGGTATCGAGCTGCTGGCGCAGATAGCGCGCGCCGCCTTCCAGGTTGGCGTGCGGATCGTCGGGGTTCACGCCCAACTGCGCGGCGGTGCCGGGCATGAGCTGGGCGAGGCCGCGCGCACCGACGGGCGAACGCGCGCCTTCGCGCCAGCGGCTTTCCTGCCAGACGAGCGCTTCGAACAGGGCGGGGCTGATGTCGTATTTCGCGGCGAGTTCGGCGACGCGCGCCTGCCATTTGGCGGGGCCGGCAGTGCCCGACGCGTCGGTGACCATCGCCTGGTTGGCGGCAAGCGCGCTCGCGTCATCGCCCGTTGCGGCGTCTTCGGGCGAAATAGCGGCGAATTTGTCGGGTGCTAACTGTTGCGGTCCGCCCGCGATCCAGACCGCGCCGTCCGCGCCGATCTCCAGAACATCCGCACGGGCCGTCGCCGGAGCGAGGCCCGATGCCAGACCGCACGCCAGCAGGGCGCCGGCCGCGAAGGGCAGCGCCTGTCCGTTACGGATCAGGAAGGATGATCGACTCGCGCATTGCATGAGGCCCCTCTGCGCGAGGTTGATGACAGACGTATGACGGGTTCGTCACAGAATGCCGGACTGGCGTGCGGGCAGGCAGGCGACCCCGTCCGAGCCATGTCGGAGAGGCCGCCCTAGCCCCCGGGGGAACGAGCGATGGGCGGGGCGGGCGCCCCGAAGTACGGGTAGGCGATGACTACTTCTGGGCCAGGACCGCGCCGGTGTTGAGAGCGGCGTTCGCCATGCGGGCAGCGACCTGCGATTCGACCCAGGTGCCATCGGCGAGTTCGAGGACGTAGCGATCGCGGCTGGCCATCGCGGCGGCAAAGCTGGCACGAGCCTTCGCCTCTTCGCCCGCGCGCGCGTAAGCGGTGCCGAGGTTGATGAGCGCGGCGGGATCGCCGGCCTGCACCAGCGCGGATTGCTCCAGCTTGGTCAGCGCCTCGGCGTCGCGGCCACCCGCCAGTTCGCTGTAGGCCACGTCGACGTTCTCGACGCCGGTGGCGGCTTCAGTGGCCGGAACGGCAGGCTGCGATGCCAGTGCCGCGGCAAGAATGATCGTAAGGCCCATCGGCTTTCTCCCAACTGTCTATGCCTGGAGAATTCCGCCGATCGCGCCGATCTGCAACAAAAACGTCACACTGTCACAAAACTGCAATCTTCGGCGCGGCGGTCAGGTGTGAGGCGATTCGCCGGTTGGGCCAAATGCCTTTGGGCGCACGAAAATTCGTAGCGATTGTCAAAGTATCGTCGCAGTATCGTCATATTCAAATCGTCATATTAGCGAAAACAAACTGTCACGCACGACCCCTAGGTCGCGAAGCGCACTGGCAATCAGGGCCAGTCGATTCGACCTTTGAGGGGGATTCATCTTGAAAAAAGTCCATGGCTTGCTGCTCGCTGGCTGCAGCGCCGTTATCCTGAGCGGTTGCGGACCCGACGACCTGGCCGAACTCGGCACCGGCGGCGACGTGATCATCAACAACCCCACCCCGGCCCCGACGCCGACCCCGACGCCCACCCCGGGCGCGACGCTCGTCACCCCGGCCTCGGGCTGCCCGACGATCGCCAACCCCGTCGGCCTGACCGACGCGGGCACGATCACCGGTCCGCAGGGCACCTGGCGCGTCTGCACGCTGCCCGCGAAGTTCACTGCGTCCTCGACCCTCGCCAAGCAGCCGGGCCTGCTCTACCAGTTGGCCGGCCGCGTCGATGTCGGCAGCGACAACGGCTTCACCAAGGCGAGCGGCGAGCCGTCCGTCACCCTGACCATCGAACCCGGCGTCATCGTCTATGGCGGCACCGGCGTGTCGTGGTTGGCGGTCAACCGCGGCAACAAGATCAACGCGGTCGGCACCGCCACTGCACCGATCATCTTCACCAGCCGTGACAACGTCCTCGGTCTCAACAACGACGAATCGTCGGGCCAGTGGGGCGGCGTGGTGCTGATGGGCCGCGGCAAGGTCACCGACTGCAACGTCGGCACCGTCGCTGGGGGCACTTGCGAACGCCAGGTCGAGGGCGCGGCCGATCCGGCCCTGTTCGGCGGCGCGGATGACGCGGATTCGAGCGGCATCATGGACTACGTCCAGATCCGCTTCTCGGGCTTCGTGCTCGGCGCGGACAAGGAACTGCAGTCGCTGACCCCGTCGGCGATCGGTTCGGGCACGACCCTCGGCCACATCATGAGCTACAACAGCTCGGATGACGGCACCGAGTTCTTCGGCGGCTACACCCGCATGAAGCACTACATCGCCGTCGGCGCCGAAGACGACAGCATCGATGCCGACACCGGCGCGCGCGTCGAGATCCAGTACGCGATCATCAAGCAGCGGACGAGCAAGGCCGACGCCCTGCTGGAAATCGATTCGGACGGCCTGCTCGACGATACCCCGCGTACCAACGTCAAGCTGTCGAATGCGACGATGATCGCCGGCAACGCTGCCAATTCGGACCAGGCCTCGATGCTGCTGCGCGGCAATTCGGACAACCTGATCATGAACAGCATCGTCGTGTCGCCGAACAACGAGTGTCTGCGCCTGTCGGGCACGTCGGTCACGGCCGACTTCAAGTCGACGCTGATGCAGTGCCTTGCGCCCAAGTACATCGACAGTGGCGTTCCCGCCGGCACCGCCGAAGCCGCCTTTGGCGACGGCACCGACAACAACGACGACGACTACACGCCGACGCTGGCCAGCCTGTTCATCAACGGCACCAACGAAGCGGTCACCGCCTTCAATGCCAACTCGATCTCCACGTTCTTCACCACCACCACTTACGTCGGTGCGGTGAAGGACAGCGCGGACACCTGGTACGCCGGCTGGACCTGCAACAGCAGCCACGCCGACTTCGGCACCGGCAATTCGGGCCTGTGCACGGCGCTGCCGACCACCTGATCGGCCGCCTGACCTGATTGCGGGGGCGGCCTGGTACGGGGCCGCCCCCGCTTTTCACATCTGATTTCCTGTTCCGGGGGGACACCCAAATGACCACCACGCGGCTTGCAACCCTGCTGCTGCTTTCCACCGCGCTGGCGACGCCCGCCCTGGCGCAAGATGCGGACACGACTGCCGACGCCAATGCTGCGGTTCAGGACGACGCGGCGCAAGGCGATGCGGAGCAAGAGGCTCCCGAAGTCTCGCTGCCGGGCGAAATCGTCGTGACCGGCCGCCGTTCGCGCGATCTCGTGCGCACCGCGCCGCAGGTCGTCTCGGTCCTGTCCAGCGAACAGATCGCGCGCACCGGCGAAGGCGACATCTCGGGCTCGCTGTCGCGCGTGACCGGCCTGTCGGTGGTGGGCAAGGGCTACGTCTATGTCCGCGGCCTCGGCGATCGCTACTCGCTGGCGCTGCTCAACGGGTCGCCCCTGCCCAGCCCCGAACCGCTGAAGCGCGTCGTTCCGCTGGACCTGTTTCCCAGCAGCGTCATCGCATCGTCGCTGGTGCAGAAGACCTATTCGGCCAACTTCCCCGGCGAATTCGGCGGCGGCGTCATCAACCTGACGACCAAGGCCGCGCCGCGCGACGGCTTCCTGGAACTGAAGCTGGGCGGTTCGTGGGATTCGGAATCGACCAACCAGCTCGGCTATACCTACTTCGGCAGCTCCACCGACTGGACCGGGTTCGACGACGGCACCCGTGACGTGCCCGCCCCGCTGCAAGCCTTCTTCGACAGCCGCGAGCGGCTGAGCGCCGGCAACGTCGATACCGCGCCCATCGCCAAGGCGCTGGTCAACCAGAACAATTCGATCCTGCAGCGTTACGATCACCTGCCCGCCAACGTGTCGGGCGGGATCACCGGCGGCAAGTCGTTCGACATCGGCGACGCGACATTGGGCGTGATCGCCAACTTCGGTTATTCCAACAAGTGGACGACCCGCGCGGCCACCAACCAGTATTCGCTCGACAGCGATCTCTCTTCGCTCGAATCCGATTTCTACCGGATCAGCACCGAGAACCGGATCGTCGTCAACGGGTTGCTCGGCTTCGGGCTGGAGGCGGGCGATAGCAAGCTGCGCTGGACCAACCTGTTCATCCGCGACACCGTCAAGTACGCGCGGTTGAGCGAGGGTTCGCGCCACCAGACGATCGCGACCTATCGCCGTCAGAACACCGGCTGGTACGAACGCCAGCTGTTCGACACCCAGGTCGTCGCCGAACTGAAGCCCGCCGACGGATTCAGCCTCGACATGCGCGCCGCCTACGCCAATTCGCGCCGCGAAGCGCCGTATGAACTGTCGTTCGAATACGCCCGTACCAACGATCCGGCCGATCCTTATGGCGACTACTTCGTCAACGTGCTCGACAACGGGCAGCGCGGCGATGCCGAGGTCAGCTTCTCGACCCTCAACGAAGACCTGTGGTCGGGCGGGGTCGACCTGTCGTACGAGCTGGCACCCACCGTCGTCGGCACCGTCGGCTATGCCTATGCCGACACCCGCCGCACCAGTTCGCGCCGCGACTTCAAGTTCACCGCGCCTTCGGACTTTCCGCTGGGTATCGGCATGCTGCGCCCCGACCTGCTGCTGGGCGACGCGATCATCGACTACTACGACATCGAGATGATCGAGACGAACGAAGGCAACCCCGCCTTCCTTGCCACGCTGGTCAACCATGCCGGTTACGGCAAGGTCAACGCCCAGCTCGGCGATGCGATCGAGATCGATGCCGGCGTGCGTTACGAAACGGCGAAGGAAACGGTCACCCCGCTGGAGGTGTTCAACACCCCCGGCGCCTCCACCGCGTCGACCAACCTCGACAACGACTACTGGCTGCCGACCGCGACGGTGACGTGGAACGTCAATCCCGACATGAAGCTGCGCCTCAACGCGTCGAAGACCATAGCGCGCCCGCAGTTCCGCGAGCTGCTGTTCCAGTTCTATTTCGATCCGGACACGAACCGCGAATATCGCGGCAACCCGTGGCTGACCGACAGCCGCCTGACCAATGCCGAAGTGCGCTACGAATGGTACTTCGCGCCCGAACAGCGCTTCTCGCTGGCAGGCTTCTACAAGAAGATCGAAAAGCCGATCGAGACCTTCATCACCGGCACCGATCTGGTTACCAGCTTCGCCAACGCGCCCAGTGCCGACCTCTACGGCGCGGAACTGGAAGTGCAGAAGAATTTCGACGTCTTCGCCAGCCGGCGGATCGTCACGGGCATCAACTACACCTACTCGGAATCGCGGTTGAACGTGAAGGACGGCGACCCGGTCGCGGTCTATCCGGCCAGCAGCACCAACGCGGCGGACTTCTTCCGCGACGGCGCGCCGCTGACCGGCCAGTCGAAGCACATCGCCAACCTGCAGCTGGGGCTGGAGGACCGGGATTCGCTGTCGCAGCAGACGCTGCTTCTCAACTACGCCAGCAAGCGCGTGGTCAGCCGCGGGCTCAGCAACGCGAACCAGCCCGACGTGATCGAGAACCCGGGCCTGACCGTCGACTTCGTCGCGCGGCAGGGCATCCCGCTGTTCGGCATCGACACTGAATGGAAGTTCGAGGCGCGCAACATCTTTGCCCGCAAGCACGAGGAATACCAGCAGTTCGGCGACAATCGCGTCGACCAGAACACCTACGACGTCGGTCGCACCTTCGCGCTGACGGCAACGGTCAAGCTCTGACCTTCCGGGTCCAGTCGCCCGAAGTTCCGCGGGCGACCGGACCCGCAGCGCCGGGTCGGCACCACCCTGCCGGGACCCGGACGGACAAGCCCGGTCCACGCCTCTGGGGGAGGCGCGGGCCGGGCTCTTTTTTTCTGGAATGCTTCGCGACCGCCACGATCGGATGATGGCGGAGCGAAAATGGTGATGTTCCGCGACCCGGCGCGCAGCGCACTTAATGTGCGTGAGCACCGGCAGCGCGGGATATCGCCATTTGCAGCCCGCCAGCGCCGATTGCCGGTCTAGCCGTCGAAGACGTAGCCGAGCGAGCGTATGGTCCGCAGCGGATTGCCCGCGCCGGCCTGGCGCAGCGCGCGGCGCAGGCGGCCGATCCAGACATCGACGGTCCGCTCGTCGAGCGGCGGTTCCTGCTTGCCGAGCGCGTTGATCAGCTGCTCGCGCGAGAAGACGCGGCCCGGGTGTTCGATGAAGTAGCGCAGCAGGCGCAGTTCGTTGGGCATCAGCGACACCGGCTTGCCTTCGAAGGATGCCTGATGCGCGGCAAGGTTTATCGCGATGGCCCCGTGCTGGATGGTGCGTGGCTCGCGCGTGTAGTCGTCGGCGATCTGCACGGCGAGCACGCGGTCGAGCAGGCCGGACCGGTCGACCGGGCCGAGAATGTAATCGTCCGCCCCATAGCGCAGGGCGCGGCGGCGGGCGTCGGGATCGTCCTCTTCCAGCACCAGCGTCACGTGCGCGTCGGCGGCAACCGGGTCGCAGCGGAGCCGCCGGCACGCTTCCAGCCCCGACATCTCTGGCAGGACCCAGTCCACGAAGGCCCAGAGCTCGCCCTCGATCAGCGGCAGTTCGCCCAGCTGTGACCACCGGTGAAAGTGGACCGCCACGTCGTCATGTATGAAGGGAGCGGTTCCCCCGAAGGGTTCGCTCGTAACCAGAATCTCTATCCGACGCATTCCCGTGCCCCAATGTCAGGGCAGGCTCTGCCGCGCTTTTGTGACGCACGGGTGACGGTTTGTTGACGGTGAGGTTAAACTGGTTCGTCAATCGCGTTTTGCCCGGCTCTGCCGGCTTTTCGGCGCGTCAGTCGCGCTTCTTCCTGTTCTTGCCCTGTGCCTTCCCGGAGCCCTTCGCCTGACCGGGCAGGCGGACGAGCTTGGCTTTGCGGTCCTTCTTGCGCCCTTGTCCTTCTTGCCCGATTTGCCCAGCACGGCCTGTGCCAGCCTGCGGATCTCGCTCACGCGCGGGCGAAAGGCGCGGTCGAGAACGGCGCGGGCTAGTTGCTTGTCGGTCAGCCCCTCACGCACGGGTGCTGCGTCGTTCCGGTTGGCCTCGGTCGCGACGGGGGTCTTCTCGGGGTTCTCGACGGGGGTTTCGGTGCTGGTGCTGGACGACTTGGTCATGCGATCCCCCTTTCTGCTTCATGGGCCTGGTCCGAAGATGGGTGCCATTAGGCGCACAGGCCAGCCTGCAGGCAGCACCGTCACGATTCCGTCATGCAACCTGCCGCGATCAGCTTTCGGTTGGAAGCCGTGTCTCCGCCGTCAGGCCGAGCCATTGTGCCAGCCGGTCGAGATCGCCGCGCACGCTGTCGCCGACAAGGTCCGCGCCCTTAGGTCCGGCGGTCAGCACCAGCCGATCGCCATCGATCGCGAGCGTGCAGTCCGCGACGTTGCCCTTGGGACCGGGGCCGAGACGGCGGCAAAGGCGGGTGGCAAGGCCCCAACCGATCGCCTCTCGCAACTGGTCCTCCGGCGCGACCTGCAGCAGTTCGGCGGGCAGCGCGGGTTTGCCGCAGGCCCCCAGCAGCGCGGCGGCAATGCGCGCGCGGTCCGACATCTCCAGCCCGAGCCAGCGCTTCTCCAGCGCCCAGTCGAGCATGTGGCGCGTGCGGATATTGGGTTCGAGCCGCGACGACGCGATGGCGAGCAGTGTCGCCGCCAGTCGCAACCGCTCGCTCTGCACGCTGCCGCCGCTCACCACCGGGGCGGTCCATCCGGCGATCACCGTCGCCTGTGCCAGCGAAGCGCCGCGCGGAGCGGTGAATTGCAGCATGCCCGCCATCAGCGGGTCCTGCGTCTTCTGGTCATCGCCGAGCCGCTGGTAGAGCAGCCCTTCGCGCAGGCCCCAGGACGAGAACACCAGTTCCTGAGGTTCGAGCCGCGCCAGCATCGCGCGCATCAGCGCCGCCGCATCGGGCAGCGCCGCCGCGCGGGTGCCGGAAATGCCGTCACCTTCGCGCAGGCGGGCGGGATCGGCGGTCATCAGCTTCTTCGCCACCTTGTCCGCCTGCGCCGCAGTGATGCGAAGCCCGTGGGGATCGTGCAGCGGATGGTCGGTCACGATCATCGCGTAGCGGGCAAAGGCGCGCCAGGTGCCGCCCACCATGTAGAGCACGTCGGCATGGTCGTTGGCCCACCCCGACTTCTCGAACGCGCGGTCGATGGCGCGGCGGAAGGCATCGCCGCCCTTGTCGCGCAGTGCCGCCAGCCGCAGCGTGCCCAGCGGCAGGCTCTCGCCGTGATGGTCGGTGCCGTCGCGGATGGTGACGAGTTCGAGGCTGCCGCCGCCGAGATCGGCGACGACGCCGGCGGCATCGGGAAAGGCGGCGATCACGCCCGCGGCGGCGGCGCGCGCTTCCTCGTCGCCCGAAAGCAGCCTGGCGTCGAGCCCGATCCGGCGAATCGCGGCGAGCATGTCGGGGCCGTTGGTCGCATCGCGGATCGCGGCGGTGGCGACCACGTCGACCTGCGGGATGCCTAGCTGCTCGACGATGGCGCCGAACCGGCGCAGCGCGGTCATCGCCGAAGCGGCCGCCTTTTCGGGGATCAGCCCGGTTTCGGCGAGATCGCGGCCCAGCTTCGCCGAGACCTTTTCGTTGAAGACCGGTTCGGGCGCTCGCAGCGACCCACCATACATGACGAGGCGCACGGTGTTCGAGCCGATGTCGATGACCGCGCGATCCGGCCCCTGCCGGTCTGGGCCGCCATCAGCGACCCGGCGTGGTGGGCGGCTCACCGGCGCTTGCCGCTGCGCAGGGTCAAGGTCGGCACGCTTTCGCTGTCGAGCGCGGTGCCGCGTCCGGACAGGCTGGGGTTCTGCATGAAATAGGTGTGCACGTTGAAACGCCTGCCTTCATCGTCGGTCGCCATCCGCTCGTAGCGGCCATCGTCCCGCAAGCGCCAGCTCTGTTCGGTATCGAGCAAATTGGCGAGGAGGACCTGACGAAGAACCTGATCGTGCACCGTCCGGTTCCGCAAGGGAACGAGTACTTCGACGCGCCGGTCGAGATTGCGCGACATCGCGTCGGCAGAGGTAATGAACACCCGTGCCCGCGCGCCGGGCAGGCGATGCCCGTTGCCGAAGGCCCAGATGCGGCTGTGTTCGAGGAAACGCCCGATGATCGACTTGACCTTGATCGTCTCCGACAGGCCGGGCACGCCGGGGCGCAGGCAGCAGTTGCCGCGCACGACGAGGTCGATGGCGACCCCCGCCTGGCTCGCTTCGTAGAGCCGGTCGATGACCCGCCGCTCGGTCAGGGCGTTGAGCTTGGCCCAGATCGCGGCGGGCCGCCCTTCGCGCGCGTGCTCGATCTCCTTGTCGATCAGCTCGAACAGACGCTCGCGCAAGTTGAGCGGCGAAATCGCGATCGCCTCCATCCGCGCGGGTTCGACATAGCCGGTGACGAAGTTGAACACCCGCGCCGCATCGCGGCCCAGTGCCGGGTCGGCGGTGAAGTAGGACAGGTCGGTATAGATGCGCGTCGTCACCGGGTGGTAGTTGCCGGTGCCGAAATGGCAGTACGTGCGAAAACCCTCTTCCTCGCGGCGCACGACCATCGAGATCTTGGCGTGGGTCTTCCAGTCGATGAAGCCGTAGATCACCTGGATGCCCGCGCGTTCGAGCTGCCCCGCCCAGTGCAGGTTCTGCTCCTCGTCGAAGCGCGCCTTCAGTTCGACGACGGCGGTGACCGACTTGCCCGCTTCGGCCGCGGCGATGAGGGCGGCGATGACCGGCGACTGGTTGCCCGCACGGTAGAGCGTCTGCTTGATCGAGACGACCGCCGGGTCGGCGGCGGCGCGGCGCAGGAAATCGACCACCACCTCGAAGCTTTCGTAGGGGTGCTGGATGACGATGTCCTTGGCGCGGATCGCGGCAAAGACATCGCCGTCATGCTCGAGGATGCGTTCGGGATAGCGCGGCGTGAACGGCTCGAACGACAGGTCGGGCCGGTCGAGCGCGTCGACGATGGCGCCCAGCCCGCCGATCGCCAGCATGCCGCCCGGTCGCGTGACGAGCGCTTCGCTCAGGGCCAGCTGGTCGCGCAGCAGCGGTTCCGCTGGACGAGATCCTCGATGCGCCGATGGTGTCGGACCCCTATTCAAAATACATGTTCTGCTCGCCGGCAGAGGGCGGCGTGGCGCTGATCCTCGGCAGCGAGAAGAAGGCCCGCGAACTGGGCAAGACGCCGATCCGGCTGAAGGCCGCGACGATGCGCACCCGTCCGCCGGGCAGTTTCGAGGTGTTCGCCCCTAGCGTCGACATCGAGCGTGGCGGCAGCGCGACCAACATCGCCAGCCGCGACGCCTTCGCGATCGCCGGCATCGGGCCCGAAGACATCGACGTCGCCCAGTTGCAGGATACCGAGGCGGGTGCAGAGATCATGCACATGGCCGAGAACGGCTTCTGCGCCGATGGCGAGCAGGAAAAGTGGCTGCGCGAAGGGCTGACCGAGATCGGCGGCAAGCTCCCGGTGAACACCGATGGCGGCTGCCTCGCCTGCGGCGAGCCGATCGGCGCGTCGGGCCTGCGCCAGGTGTACGAGAACGTCGTGCAGTTGCGCGGCGAGGGCGGGGCGCGGCAGGTGCCGAACCAGCCCAAGACCGCGTACAGCCACGTCTATGGCGCGCCGGGCGTTTCGGCCGTCACCATTCTGGAGCGTTGAGATGGACATCGACCTCAACCCCGAGGAACTGGCCTTCCGCGACGAGGTTCGCGCCTTCCTGCGCGACAACCTGACCGACCGCATCCGCGACGGAGCGGTGAGCTCGCCCAGCGTCTTCGTCGAACCCGACATCGGTCAGGACTGGAACGCCAGGCTCAACGAGCAGGGCTGGCTTGGCTACCAGTGGCCCGAGGAAGTCGGCGGCACCGGCTGGAGCCCGACCCAGCGCTACATCTTCGAGAAGGAGTGCGCTCTGGCCGGCGCGCCCAATCTCACCGTGCTGGGCCTCAAGCTCGTCGCCCCGGTGATCTTCTCGTTCGGCACGCAGGAACAGCGCGACAAGTACCTGCCGCGCATCCTGTCGGGCGAGGATTACTGGTGCCAGGGCTTTTCCGAGCCGAACGCCGGGTCTGACCTTGCCTCCCTGAAGACGACTGCCGTCAAAAAGGGCGATCACTACGTCATCAACGGATCGAAGATCTGGACCACGCACGCACACTGGGCGAACAAGATGTTCGTGCTGGCCCGCACCGATGCGACGAAAGCGATCGTCTTGGCCAGTTCCTCGCCGGTGGTC
>CAYRLC010000068.1:0-13938 GCA_964424995.1 uncultured Croceicoccus sp. | reverse complement strand
GCACGGCTTCGTCGGCGCCGACCTTGCCGCCCTGGCGCGGGAAGCAGCGATCGATGCGGTGCGGCGGATCATGCCGCTGATCGATCTCGACGCGCGGACCATCCCGCCCGAAGTGCTCGACAACCTGAAAGTCGTGCGCGACGATTTCCTCTCGGCCTCGAAGCGCATCCAGCCGAGCGCCATGCGCGAGGTCATGGTGCAGGCGCCCGACGTCGGCTGGGCCGATATCGGCGGGCTGGACGATGCGACCGAGATGCTGCGCGAGGGTGTGGAACTGCCGCTGAAGAACCCGGACGCGTTCAAGCGGCTGGGCATCCGTCCGGCCAAGGGCTTCCTGCTCTACGGCCCGCCTGGCACCGGCAAGACCCTGCTCGCCAAGGCGGTCGCCAAGGAAGCGGAGGCGAACTTCATCTCGATGAAGTCGTCCGACCTCCTGTCGAAATGGTATGGCGAGAGCGAGCAGCAGATCAGCAAGCTCTTCGCCCGCGCCCGCCAGGTCGCACCCTGCGTCGTGTTCATCGACGAAATCGACTCTCTCGTTCCGGCAAGGGGCACGGGCGCTGGCGAGCCGCAAGTGACGGCGCGGGTGGTCAACACCATCCTGGCCGAGATGGACGGGCTGGAAGAGCTGCAGTCAGTCGTCGTCATCGGCGCAACCAATCGGCCCACGCTGGTCGATCCGGCGCTCCTGCGTCCGGGCCGCTTCGACGAGCTGGTCTATGTCGGTGCGCCAAGCGAGCCGGGCCGCCTGCACATCCTGAAGATCCACACCAGCGACATGCCGCTGGCGAGTGACGTCGATCTGGCCGCCATCGCCAAGCGGACCGACCGCTATACCGGTGCGGATCTGGAAGACGTGGTGCGCCGCGCGGGCCTCAACGCGATCCGCCGCGAAGGTGCCGGTGTGACCAGCGTCAACAAGGCGGACTTCGAGGATGCGCTGGAGGATTCGCGCCCCACGGTCACCGATCAGATGGCCGAGGAATACGCGAAGATGCGCGGCGAACTGAAACGGCGGGCGGCGGAAGTGAACCCGCCTATCGGCTTCATCGCGCCAGGGATGCTGACCCCCACCCGCGACACCAAGCACAAATAAGGAAAAAGGCCCGCTTCACGATCGAAGCGGGCCTTTTTCCCTCAGGCTGCGGGAGCCTCGCCCTGCCGCCTCAGCCAGTCGAGCATCGCCTCGCGCATCGCGGCGCGCAGCTCGCCCAGCGCGCCCATGTGCCGTGCGCTCATCGTCAGGCGCACCTCGATCGCCTCGTGCGTCATGTTGGTCACCTGCACATGGCTCACCCGCCCGTCGAACAGCGGATTGGCCCTGACCAGCCGCTCGAACTCGGCGCGCAGCGGTGCGATTTCGGTCATCGGGTCGAGATAGAGCATGACCGAACCGGTCAGCCCGGTGCCCGATCGCGACCAGTTCTGGAAGCTCGTCTCCAGGAACTTGGACGTCGGCACGATCAACCGCCGCTCGTCCCAGGTGCGGACGACGACATAAGTGCTCTTGATATCCTCGACCCGCCCGGTCTCCCCGTCGATCAACACCACGTCGTCGATGGCGATGGGCTCGGTCAGCGCCATCTGCAGCCCGGCGATCAGCGATTTGAGCGCCGGTTGCGCCGCCGCACCGACCGCCAGCGTCATCAGGCCCGCCGATGCCATCAGGGTGACGCCGATGTCGCGCACGCCGGGCACCGACAGCAGCATCAGGCCCACCGTCACGAACACGATCAGCCCGGTGCCGATGCGCGAGAAGATCGCCAGCCGCGTGCGCCGCCGCCGTGCCCGGCGATTGTCGGCCACCGTGATGTCGGCCCGTTCGGTCAGGGCATGGATGAAGGCGTGCAGCACCGCCAGCGCCATCCACCCGACCAGCGCGGGCATGGCGAACCCGGCAACCTTTTCCCAGATGTCGTCCAGTGCCGGAATCTCGCGCGCGGCCAGCACCAGCGCCAGCGCGACGAAGGCATAGCGCGACGGGCGGGCCAGCGTGTTCACCAGCATGTCGTCGGTGCCGCTATCGCTGCGGACGGCGATCCGGTGGAGCATCCCGAACAGCAGGCGGTGGACGACCAGCGCCACGACGATCGCGATGGCGGCGGCCAGCAGCGCGACCGCCAGTTCGCGGATCATGCCGTGCTCGGCAAGGTAGGACTGCACTTCGTTCATGCCGCCCCTTATCGTGCCCGGCGGCGCAGGTGCAATGCGGGAAAGGTCGAAGTGGTCAGCTCGCCGGATGCGGCAGCAGCATGGTGACCGCCATGCCATCGGGCGCGAATTCGCGTTCGATGGTGCCGCCCAGCTGCCGCGCGCTGCTTGTCATCAGCAGCGATCCGAACCCTTCGCGCCCGGACGCGACGACCGGCGCGACCGCGTGCTCGCGCCAGTGGAGAAGGATCCGCCGGTCCTCGCCCTCCCCCTGATAGGACCAGTCGATCGCGATCCTGCCGCCCTCCTGAGCCCAGGCGCCGTATTTCACCGCATTGGTCGCCAGTTCGTGCAGCACGAGGCCGAGCGGCGTCGCCTGTTTGGCGGTGAGCTGCACGTCTGGGCCGGTAACCTCCACCGGGTTGCCGTCCGACAGATAGGGGGCGAGCACCTTGTCGATCAGCACGCGCAGGCCGGCATTGCCATCCGCATCGCGGCCCTGCGTCGCATCGTGGGCATCGGCCAGGGCGTGGATCCGCGCCGCGACGCTTTCGGTGACGGCCCGCGCCTCGGGCGCCTCGCGCGCGCTCATCCGCACGATGGCGAGGATGACCGCGAAGAGGTTCTTGACCCGGTGGTTCAGCTCGTGCGCCAGAAGGTCGGCACGGTCGCGCGCTTCGGCGAGGAAGCGGGCCTGCTCGGCCTGCGTCTCGGCATGGCCGGCACGCACCGTCTGCCACAGCCCGAACGAGAGCGAACCGAGCGTGAGCAGCAAGGTCAGCGCAAGGAGCGGCAGCACCCGCCGTTCGGCCGCGGCCGCCTGTCCGCTCGCCTTGGCCAGGATGCCCTGTTCGATGGTCTCCATCTCTTTGAGCGCGGCGCGGAGCTGCTCCATCGCGACGCGGCCCTCGCTCGACAGGATGCGGAACTGCGCCTCGCGGACCCGGCCCTGCTCGGTCTGCGCGACGGTGGTCGCCAGTTCGTCGAACTTCGCATCGCCGCGTTCGCGGATCGTGGCGAGCAATTCGCGCTGCCGTCCGTCGATCTCGCCCGCCAGCACCTTGTTCTGCAGCCGCTCCATCGCCTGAGGGTAGAGCGTGCGGCCGAAGTCGTAGCTGGCGAGATAGCGGCGATCGAGGGTGATGAAGTAGCCCCGCTGCCCGGTTTCGGCATTGATCGCGGCGCGGTCGATATCCTGCAGCGCGGTCATGATCTCGGCCGTGCGGCGCATCTGCTCGCGCTCCGCCCGCTCGCTCGCGATCGTCGACCAGACGAGGAACAGGCTGCCGATGAGGCCCGCCGCGGTCAGCACGAAGACCAGCAGCGCCGATACCCGCCGATGGCGATGGCCGGGCCGTATCGTCGGCAGGGGGAGAGGGTTATCGGACAACTCTGCGGCCAGTCTTATCGTGTCGGGCACAGGTCATAGCCGCCGGGGCCGCGCCTGTCTGTCATAATCTCGACCGGGCGGAAACTACCCTTTAATCAGCAGGTTCGGCGCAGTTCAGTGCGCCTCCCCCCACGACTTGCCGGTGCCGATGTCGATCCCCAGCGGCACGTCGAGCGTAACCGAGGGCAGCGCCGCTTCGGCCATGACCCGCTCGATGATCGGGCTTGCGGCGGCGACATCGCCTTCGGGCAGTTCGAAGACCAATTCGTCGTGAACCTGCAGCAGCATTCGCACATGGCCCAGCCCGGCATGGGTCAGTGCGGGCATCATGCGCACCATCGCGCGCTTGATGATGTCGGCGCTCGTTCCCTGAATCGGCGCGTTGATGGCGGCGCGCTCGGCACCCTGCCGCTCGGCCTGGTTCTTCGAATTGATGTTGCGGAAGTGGGTCTTGCGCCCGAACAGGGTCTCCGAATATCCGCACTCGCGCACTTTCTCGAGGGTGGAGACGATGTAGCGCTGGATGCCGGGGAAGCGTTCGAAATAGCGGTCGATCACCGCTTGTGCCTCGTCCGCCTCGGTCCCCAGCCGTCCGGCAAGGCCCCAGCGCGATATGCCGTAGAGGATCGCGAAGTTGATGGTCTTGGCCTTGGCGCGGGTGTCGCGGGTGACTTCGCCGTACATCTCCAGCGCGGTGCGGGCGTGGATATCCTCGCCATTGGCGAAGGCGTCCTTCAGCGGCGGCACGTCGGCCATGTGCGCGGCAAGGCGCAGCTCGATCTGGCTGTAGTCGGCAGCGAGGAGCACGTTGCCGGGTTCGGCCACGAAAGCCTCACGGATGCGGCGGCCGCTTTCGGTGCGGATCGGGATGTTCTGCAGGTTCGGGTCGGTCGATGACAGCCGCCCGGTCTGCGCGCCGACGAGGCTGTAGCTGGTGTGGACCCGGCCGGTGCGCGGGTTGATCGCTTCCTGCAAGGCATCGGTATAAGTCGAGCGCAGCTTCGACACCTGACGCCAGTCGAGCACGCGGGCGGCCATGTCGACACCCTGCGCGGCCAGCGCTTCGAGCACCGACTGGTCGGTCGAGTACTGCCCGCTCTTGCCCTTCTTGCCGCCCTTGTAGCCCATCTTGTCGAACAGGATATCGCCCAGCTGCTTGGGGCTGCCGACGGTGAACGGTTCGCCCGCCAGATCGTGGATCTGCTTTTCGAGACTGTCGCACTGGCCCGCGAACTCGGCCGACAAGGCGGCCAGCACGTCGCGGTCGACCTTGATGCCGTGCCGTTCCATCCCGGCGACCACCGGGATCAGCGGGCGGTCGACCTGCTCGTAGATGCGGGTCGCGCCTTCGTCGGCCATGCGCTGGCGCAGCACCTGCCACAGCCGCCAGGTCACGTCGGCATCCTCGGCCGCGTATTGCGTCGCCTTGTCGAGCGGCACGGCGCTGAACGGGATCTGCTTCTTGCCGGTGCCGCAGATGTCCTTGAACGTCAGGGTGCTGTGGCCAAGGTGGATCTCGGCCAGCGAATCCATGCCGTGGGCATTGCCGATCCCGCCGCCTCCGCGCCCGGCGTCGAGGTCGAAGGACAGGATCATCGTATCTTCCACCGGCGCGACGTGGATGTCGTGGCGGGCGAACACGTTGAGATCGTACTTGATGTTCTGCCCGACCTTCAGCACCGCGTCGCTTTCCAGCAGCGGCTTCAGCCTGGCCAGCGCGACGTCCATCGGCACCTGTTCGGGCCGTTCGGCAAACATGTCGTAGCTGCCATGGGCAAGCGGGATATAACAGGCATCGTTGGGTCCGAGCGCCAGGCTCACGCCCGCCAGTTCGGCGCGCATCGCGTCGATCGACGAGGTTTCGGTGTCCACCGCCACGGCATGCGCAGCAAAGGCCCGCGCGATCCACGCGTCGAGCCGCTCGACCGTCTGCACGCATTCGTAGGCGGCAAGGTCGATCTTCGGCCATTCGGGCAGCGGCTGGCGGGTCGCGCCCGTGCTTTCGCCGCGCCCCTGTGCCGCGCCGTTCACCGGCTTGGCCGGATGCAGTTCGGTGGGCCGCGACGGGCTGCCCGCGCCAGTGCCCAGCCGCTTCAGCAAGGAGGTGAAACCGTGCGCCGAGAGGAATTCGGCCAGGGGTTCGGGCGGAATGCCATTCAGTTCAAAGGCGTCGAGCGGCATCGGCAGCTCGCAGTCCTCCTTCAACTGGACCAGTTCGCGCGACAGGCGGGCCATGTCGGCGTGCTCGATCAGGTTCTCCTGCATCTTCGACTTCTTCATCGAAGGCGCGGCGGCCAGCACCGCGTCGAGCGTGCCGTATTCGTTGATCAGCTTCGACGCGGTCTTGGGCCCGATTCCTCGGACGCCGGGTACGTTGTCGACGCTGTCACCCATCAGCGCCAGCACGTCGCCGAGCTGTTCGGGCAGAACGCCGAACTTCTCCTGCACTTCGGGAATGTCGATCCGCGCATTCTTCATCGTGTCGAGCATGTCGATGCAGCCGCCCTCGATCTTTTCACCGTTTGGCCCGTCGTGCGGTTCGCTGCACTTGCCGACGAGCTGCATCAGGTCCTTGTCGGACGAAACGATGGTCACGTCCCACCCTTGCCGCGTCGCCGCGCGGGCGTAGCTGGCGATGAGGTCGTCGGCCTCCAGCATCTCCTCCTCGATGCAGGGCAGGCTGAAGGCGCGCGTCGCGTCGCGGATCAACGGGAACTGCGGCACGAGGTCCTCTGGCGGGGGCGGGCGGTTCGCCTTGTAGTCGGCGTAGAGATCGTGGCGGAACGACTGCGACGCCTTGTCGAGGATGACGGCAAGGTGCGTCGGTCCGTCGGCCTCGTCGAGATCCTGCGCCAGCTTCCACAGCATGGTGGTGTAGCCGTAGACCGCGCCCACCGGCGTCCCTTGCGGATTGGTCAGCGGCGGCAGCCGGTGATAGGCGCGAAAGATATAGGCGGACCCGTCGACGAGGTAGAGATGGGGCTTGCGGGTCTGATCCGCGGCGGGGAATGGGGCATCGCTCATGCCCGGTGGCGTAGCAGCCGGCGGCGATCAGGTCAGCCGCGTAAATCAGATGCACCGGCAGCCTGCAAAAAATTGTGTTTCACGCCGCAATATTGCCGCATTGCGTCATAGTCTGGCCAAGATGTCGTGCGACAAGAAGATTGGCGCTTTGTGCGAAATGCTTGCATCGGAAGGGCTTCCCCCCTATCTCTGGTCAGGAGGCTGACCAGCTGGTCCGGCCTCGTGCGGTCGGGGTTCCCCGTCGCGCGACACGGAACAAGGAAGCATATTCATGCGCAAGATCATTCTCGCCGCCGCCGTTGCCGGTGCCGCTCTCTCGCTCGCCGCTTGCTCGGAACAGACCGAAGACGCTGCTGAAACCACCGTCGACGCCGCCGCTTCGGACACCGCCGAGAACATGGACGCCGCTGGCGCCGCCGTTGAAGACGCCGCGACCGACGCCGCTGCCGCCGTTGATGGCGCCGCTGCCGAAGTCGAAGCCGACGTGCAGGACGAATCGACGGCCGAAGCGCAGGCTGACTGATTTCGGCATCACGCTGGACGGAATTGGGGCGCGGGAACTTCGGTTTCCGCGCCCTTTTTCTTGGCCCGAAGAGCCTCATCCCTGACCGGCGCGCCATCTTGCGCGCGATCGGGCCCCGGTGCAGGGATGCGGGCCGAGAGGAGCCTGCATGACCGAGCCCGACCTGTATTCCCGCCTGGCACGGAGCCTGACCCGGTTCGCCGACAAGGCGGCGCTGGAAACCGACGCACGCGACTGGACCTATGGCGAACTGGAACGCGCCGCCGGGCAGCTGGCCGCGGTCCTGGCCGCGCGCGGGGTCACGCCGGGTGAGCGGGTGCTGGCGCAGACCGACAAGTCTGCAGAAGCGGTGGTGCTCTATCTCGCGACGCTGCGGCTGGGCGCGATCTACCTGCCCCTCAACGTCGATTATACCGAGCAGGAACTGGCTTATTTCGTCGGCGACGCGACCCCCGTCATCGCCGTGTGCCGCGACGGATCGCAGGACCTGTTCCGCCGCATCGGGGGCGACGGGCTGGCCATCGCGACGCTGCCCGACCTTTTCGCCGAACTGACCGAGGCGCAGGCCCGCCATGCCCGCCGCGCGGAGGACGATGTCGCGGCGATTTTGTATACGTCGGGCACCACCGGCAAGCCCAAGGGTGCGATGCTGACCCATCGCAACCTGGTGTCGAACGGCGAAATGCTGATCGATTTCTGGCGCTTCACGGCAGAGGACCGATTGATCCACACGCTGCCGATCTTCCACGTCCATGGCCTCTTCGTGGCGTTGCATTGCGCCTTTTTCTCGGGCGCGACCGTCGTGTTCCAACAGCGTTTCGATGCGGGGGCAGTGATCGCCGCGATGCCGGGCGCCAGCGTGCTGATGGGCGTGCCGACCTTCTACATCCGGCTGCTGAACGAGGCCGCCTTCACCCGCGATGTCGCAAGCGGGATGCGGCTGTTCATATCAGGCTCCGCACCGCTGTCGGCCGACATTCACCGCGCGTTCGAAGCGCGGACCGGGCACCGGGTGCTCGAACGATATGGCATGACCGAAACGGGAATGCTGACCAGCAACCCCTATGACGGCGCGCGCAAGGCGGGCTTCGTCGGCCCGCCCCTGCCCGGTGTCTCGCTGCGCATTGCGGGAGAGGACGGGACCGCGCTGCCGGACGGAGAGGTCGGCATCGTCGAGGTTTCGGGCCCGAACGTCTTCGCCGGTTACTGGCAGATGCCCGAAAAGACCGCGTCCGAGTTCCGCCCCGACGGGTACTTCATCACCGGCGACATGGGCCTGATCGATCCCGACGGCTACGTCCAACTGGTGGGCCGCGAAAAGGATCTCATCATCACCGGCGGGCTCAACGTTTACCCGGCCGAGGTCGAAGCCTTGCTCGACGAGCGTGGCGACGTGGCCGAAGCGGCGGTGATCGGTGTGCCACATCCCGATTTCGGCGAGGCGGTGGTGGCCGTGGTGCGCCCGTCAGGACCGCTGGACGGCGATGCGGTGCGCGAGGCGCTGCGACACGACCTGGCCGGGTTCAAGGTGCCCCGGCAGGTCATCGCGGTCGACGACCTGCCCCGCAACACGATGGGCAAGATCCAGAAGAAACTGCTGCGCGAACGTTACGCCGATCTCTTCGCCGCGGGCTGAGCCGCAGCGCAATAATCAGCGTGCGCGGGAATTGTCGTTCGCGACGCCCGTGGCCAGCCGCGGATTGGCAAAACCGTTGTAGAGCGTTCGGGTGATCTCCGCGATGCGGGCGTCGCGCTGCGGCTTGCCGCCCTGGCCGGTGACGTAGATCGCCACCGCGACCACCCGGCCGTCGGGCATCTTGATGAAGCCCACGTCGCTCGCCGTATTGTTCAGCGTGCCGGTCTTGTGCCCGAAGGTGGTGCCGAGCGGGAGGCCGGCCTTGATCCGGTTGCGCCCGGTGATCGTGCGGGTCATCGCGCCAACCAGCACTTCGGTGCTGCGATCCGACAGCCAGTCGCCCTTGTAGATGCCCGCAACCAGACGGACCATTTCTTCGGGCGGGGTCGAATCGCGGACGTCGACGTGAGTCGACGGATCGAATTCGCCATCGTCACGCACCAGCGTCGCGATATCGCGGTCGATCCGCGTCTTCTGGAAGCCGTTGGCGCGCAGCCACTTGGTCACCTGCGCCGGGCCGCCCACCGCCTTGAGCAGGGCATCGGTCGCGGCATTGTCGCTGCGGGTGATCATGCGTTCGATCAGCGTGCTGGCCGACATCTGCATGCCCGGAGCAACCGGAGCGACCGTGCTGGAGAACGGACGCGAGGCGACCGGCACCATCAGCGGATAGGTGTTGGTGAGCGAGTAGATGCCCTTGTCCACGCCCGCGAGGAACGTGGCGGCGATGGCGATCTTCGACGTGCTGGCCATCGGGAATGCCTGATCGCCGAGGATCGAGACCGACTGGCCGGTCGACAGATCGAGCGCGGCAACGCCGATGCGACCCCGGTCGTTGCGCGCCACCGCGAACAGGTTCTGGCGCAGGCCGGTGCCGACGGTCGTGTCGGCCTGACGCCCATCGAGGACCGAGCCGTTGGGACCGTTGATGAAATGCTCGAACGTGTCGACCGGGGCGGACGAAGCCGCCGCAGGCTTCGATTCGGCCTGCGCGGTTGCGGTGCCCAGAACGAGGGCGGGGAGCGCCAGCGCGCAAAGGCCTGCGCGGCGAATCTTGCGAATGTTCAGTCCCATCATGGCTCCACGACTAGCACGGATGTCATTGTTTCAAGATTAACCGAATTCGCCGCAGGCTCAACCCCGTGACTGCAAGCCTGTCCAAAACCGGGCCATCACGCCTTTTCGCCCGGATCCGCGCGCCCCACCCGGGCCTGTGCCCGCGCCTGCGCCTTGCGCCGTTTCAGGTTCTCGCGCAGCTGCCGCGCCAGCCGTTCCTCGCGCGTTTCCGCGGCTGCGGACGGTTTGGCCGCCGGTTCATTGTCGCCATTCGTCATGCCCTGCTGATGGCATCGCAGGGCATCGCTCGCAAGAGCGGCAGACCGCGCTTGACAACCATGCGCCCCCCGGCCAATAGCGCGCCCCTGCGAACCGCCCGGCCCGCAAGGCACAGGGCGCGGATTCGCAAGGCAAGATGGTCACGCTGCTGTAGCTCAGTGGTAGAGCGCACCCTTGGTAAGGGTGAGGTCGGGAGTTCAATCCTCCCCAGCAGCACCATCGCCCGCCAACCTCGATCGTTATTGAAAAAATCGTCAGGCCGGTCCTATGCGGGCTGTTAACCTCTTGTCGTTACCATCGCGGGAAAGCTCTCGTGCGTTGTTAACGAGGTGAAGAGTTCCGTCATCTCCATGACCGGGCTTCGCTATCGCCGCAACCGGACGTAAGGGCGGATCATACCCGCATCGTTCCTCCCGGCACCAGTGGCCGGCAGGGCTGCGCGGTGTTGCGAAAGGATGGCGGCTGATGGTGCTGGCGCGTTTCTGGAAAGATCAAAGTGGCGCATCGGCGTCGGAATATGCCCTGATCGTTGCCGTCGTCGGACCGGGCATCGGCGCTGCCGCGCTCGTGCTGGGCGCGAACGCGAGGCAGTCCGGCACCTCGATGGAAAGCGACCTTGCCTCGACCAACGCGATTGCGGCGGTGACCACGAATGGCAACAGCAGCAATTCGGGCAATAATTCGGGAAGCAACAACGGCAGCAATTCGGGGAACAACGGCAACGGTCAGACCGCTACCCCGACGCCGACGGCCACGCCAACGCCAACGCCGGCTCCCACGCCGACCCCAACGCCCGCCCCGACACCGACGCCGACTTCCAGTGCGCCCGGCAACAGCGGCAACGCCCCCGGCAAGAACAAGTAGTCAGTGCACCGCAGCGAAGATCAGGCGAGAACGTCTTCCCATTCGGGATGGCGGCGGAACGCGGTCACGACATAGCTGCATAGCGGCTTGATCTTCGTGCCCTCGGCGCGCGCGTCCGCGATCAGCGCGTCGACCAGCTTGGCGGCGACACCCATGCCGCGCAATTCGTCAGGTACGTAGGTGTGGTCCGCGACCAGCACGTCGCCCGACTTCTGATAGGTCAGTTCGCCCGCCTGCGCGTGGCCTTCGGCTTTCGCGCGATAGGCTCCGCGGCGCTCGCCGTCCTCGCGGGTGATGGTCACTTCGGTCATGCTGTCTCCTTTATCCGAGGAGCAACGGGCGGGGTGCCGGGATCGTTCCGGTCCAGAGCTGCTCTAGCCGCGCGCGCCGAACAGGGCAGTGCCGATGCGCACATGCGTCGCGCCCAGCTTCACCGCGGCCTCGAAATCGCCGCTCATCCCCATCGACAGACCGGCCAGCCCATGGTCCGCCGCCAGCTTGGCGAGCAGCGCGAAATAGGGCGACGGCTCGACATCGGCGGGCGGCACGCACATCAGGCCCACGACCGGAACGCCCGCCGCCTCCGCCTCGGCGAGCAACGCGGGCAGGCCGGCAATCGCGCAGCCGCCCTTCTGCTCCTCGGCCCCGATGTTGACCTGCACGAAACACGGCACGCGCCGCCCGGTCTTGCCGAAGGCCCTGGCCAGCGCGGCGACGAGGCTGGGCCGGTCGAGCGAGTGGATTGCGTCGAAAAGCGCCGCCGCATCCTCCGCCTTGTTCGACTGGAGCTGGCCGACGAGATGCAGCTCCACGTCGGGATAGCGGGCCTTCAGCTCCGGCCATTTGCCTTGCGCTTCCTGCACGCGGTTTTCGCCGAAGACACGGTGCCCGGTGGCCAGCAGTGGTTCGATCTCGCCCGCCTCGCGCGTCTTGGAGATCGCGATCAGGGTGACGCCCTCGCCCTTGCGCCGGGCGATGCCGGCGGCATGGTCGATATCGTCGCGGATGGCTGAGAGCAGTTGCGCTGGTTCGGTCATGGCGCGCTGCTATAGCGATACGCCAATGGCAGACCAGACCCTTCCGATGCTGTGGCTGATCAGCGACGCGCGCAACGACGCCGTGCTGCCTCGCGCCCTCGCCCGGCTGCCGCGGGGCAGCGGCTTCGTGTTTCGGCACTACCACCTTTCCCCGAAGGCGCGACACGCGCGTTTCAAGGCTTTGGCGCAGATGGTCGCCCGGCGCGGCATAACCATGGCCTGGGCCGGTTCGGTGCGCGAGGCACTCCGGGTCGGTGCCGATGCCGTTTACGGCCCGCCGCGTCGCACCCCCGGCCTAGCGTCGATCGCCACGGTCCATTCCTTCCGCGAACTGGGCGAGGCGCATCGGGCGGGGGCAGCGCTGGTGATGATCTCGCCCGTCTTCCCGACACGATCGCATCCCGGCGCGGCCACACTGGATCGGGTGCGGGCCCGGTTGCTGGCGCGGGCGGCACAGGTGCCGGTGGTCTTCCTCGGCGGCATGACGGCGGCGCGGGCGCGGCAGCTGTCACCGCACGGCTGGGCGGCGATCGACGGGCTTTCGTGACCGCGCGGAGACGAGCCGCAGCAATACCCACAGGGCACCGCCCCCTTCATTGACCCCCGCTGCGCCGCGGGGGTATTTTCCGCCCGACAAGCAACGGGAATTCAACACCGATGGCCACCCGCGCCGCCCGATCCGCCCCCGACTGGCGCGCCGCCCTGCGCCGCAGTTTCAGCCGCACGACCGAGCTTCTGGCCGGCGGGGCGCTGGTGCTGCTCGCACTGTTCCTCGCGCTGGCGATGGTGAGCTACAACCAGACCGACGGCTCGTTCTCCACCGCGGCGGGCGGAGGCACGGCGAACTGGATGGGCGTGCCCGGCGCCTATGCCGCCGACGGGCTGTTCTTCGCGTTCGGCCCGGCGGCGGTGCTGATCCTGCCGATGCTGTGGGTCTTTGCCCGCCGCATGTGGCAGCTCGCCGATCACGAGGATGTGGAACGCCCGCACTGGGCCCGGCCGCTCGGCCTGCTGGCGCTGGCCATGGTGCTGATCGCGACGGTCATGGCGCTGCTTGTCGACGGGCCGGTCTGGGGTCTGCCGGCGGGCATGGGGGGGCTCGCCGGGCTGGCGGGTTCCGGGCTGATCCATGCCGTGTCGTCGCTCGCGCCCTCGCCTTATGGCGGGTGGGTGATTCTGGCACTGGCGATCCTCGCGCTGCTGGGCGGTGCTTATTGCATCGGGCGGGTCTTCGCGATCGACTGGGCCGGACTGCTCACCTTGCCGCTGGGCCTGCGCCGCGACCGATCCGACGATGACGACGCGATCGTCCCGCTGCCGCGCAAGGCGAAGAAGAAGGGCGCGCCGGCCGAGACGGTGGTCGACGACGATCCGGAGCGGGTCGAAGTGCCGCGCCGCGCGCCGGAAATCGCCGATCCGACCGCCGCACCCCGCCCCGCCGCCAAGACCAAGCCGCAGCAGGGCGATTTCTTTAACGCCGCCTACGCGCTGCCCAGCCCCGAGCTGCTGGCCCCGGTGCCCGACAATTCGGCGGTGAAGATCGACAAGCTGGCGCTGGAGCGGAACGCCCGCCTGCTCGAGAACGTGCTGGAGGATTTCAAGGTGCAGGGCGAGATCACCGCCGTGCGCACCGGCCCGGTCGTCACCATGTACGAGCTCGAACCCGCCCCCGGCGTGAAGTCGGCCCGCGTCATGGGCCTTGCCGACGACATCGCCCGCAACATGAGCGCGATCTCGGCCCGCGTGTCCTCCATCCCCGGCAAGACGGTGATGGGCATCGAACTGCCCAACGCCGACCGCCAGACGGTGAGCTTCCGCGAACTGATCGAGAGCGCGGCCTTCGGCGATCACAAGGGCATGTTGCCGATCATCCTGGGCAAGGATATCGCCGGCGAACCCATCGTCGCCGACCTCGCCGCCATGCCCCACCTGCTGGTCGCGGGCACCACCGGTTCGGGCAAGTCGGTCGGATTGAACG
>CAYRLC010000067.1:0-13984 GCA_964424995.1 uncultured Croceicoccus sp. | reverse complement strand
CACCTGCGACGGGTTCTTCTTCCGGGGCAAGGATGTGGCGGTGATCGGCGGCGGCAACACCGCGGTCGAGGAGGCGCTCTATCTGAGCAACATCGCGCGGCATGTGACCCTGATCCATCGCCGCGACGAATTGCGCAGCGAGAAGATCCTGCAGGAACGGCTCTTCGCCAATCCCAAGATCAGCACCCTGTGGAACAAGACCGTCGAAAGCTTCGAGGGTGAGGACGGGAAGGGCCTGACCCACCTGATGCTGCGCGACACCGTCACCGGCGAGATCAGCCGCTTCGATACCGAGGGAGCCTTCGTCGCCATCGGCCACGCGCCCGCGACCGAGCTCTTCAAGGGCAAGCTGGAACTGGACGAGAGCGGCTATATCGTTGTCGAACCGGGCACGCCGAAGACCGGGGTGCCGGGCGTCTTCGCCTGCGGCGACGTGATGGACCACACTTATCGCCAGGCCGTGACCGCAGCGGGCACCGGCTGCATGGCGGCGCTGGATGCCGAACGCTTCCTCGCCACGCTCGAATTCGCGCGCGAGGCGGCGGAGTAGGCTAGCTGCGCTTGGCCTCGATATAGGCGAGCAGCGCGCCGAAGGTTTCCAGCATTTCGCCGTCGACATCCTCGTCATCGATGATGATGTCGCAGCGATCCTCGATCTCGGTCAGCAGGCCCGCGACGGCCTGCGAATCGAGTTCGGGCAGGGCACCGAACAGTTCCGTGTCGGCATCGAAAGCGGCCACCCGGTCTGGCGCGATGGCCAGCACGTCGGCCAGGATTTCGCGCAGAAGACGGTCCGTCGAACGGTCGGAAGGGAAAACCTCGCACATAGGCGGGCCATTAGCTTTTGTGCGGATGCGAGGCAAGCGTGGCGCGAAGCTGCGCGCATGCTATGCGAAACGGCGATGACGCATGCGAATCCCGCTACGGACGCGCCGGTTGCCGATCCGCAACCGCTGGACCGGCTCACCCTGCGCGGTGCGCCCGGTGCGTCGGCTCTGGTGCTGAAGGGGCGGACGCTCGATTACGCCGCGCTCGAAAACGATGTCGCCCGCCTTGCCGGATGGCTGGCGCAGCAGGGCTTCGCGCCAGGCGACAGGATCGCGACATGGGCGGGCAAGGGCTGGCTCACTTGCCTGATGCCGCTGGCCGCGCCGCGGGCCGGGCTGGTGCATGTCCCGATCAATCCGCTGCTGAAACGGGCGCAAGTGGCGCATATCCTGTCCGACAGCGGGGCGGTGCTGCTGGCGGGCAACCAGGGGCGGCTCGGCGGGCTGGAGGAGGGCGACGCGCCCGATGGCTGCGCCGTGGTGGACGAGGCGGAAGTGGAACGCGCGGCTGCCGATGCCGCGCCGCTGCCGCCGGGCACGGCCGATCCCGATAGTCTGGCGGCCATCCTCTATACCAGCGGATCGACCGGGCGGCCGAAGGGCGTGATGCTGAGCCACGCGAATCTCTGGCTGGGGGCCGAAGCAGTCGCGCATTACCTGCGGCTCGGTCCCGACGATCGCACGCTGGCGGTCCTGCCGCTGGCCTTCGACTATGGGCAGAACCAGCTTTTTTCGACGTGGTTCGCGGGCGGGACAGTGGTGCCGATCGACTACCTCTTGGCGAGGGAGGTCGTGAAGGCGGTGGCGAAGCACGCGATCACGACGCTGGCCGCGGTGCCGCCGTTGTGGACCCAGCTTCTCGAACAGGACTGGCCGGAGGACGCTATTGCCCCGCTGCGCCGGTTGACCAACAGCGGTGGTGCGCTGGGTGAGCCGCTGGTCCGCGCGCTGCGGGCCCGCTTTCCCGAGGCGAAGCTTTTCGCGATGTACGGCTTGACCGAGGCGTTTCGCTCCACCTTCCTGCCGCCCGAATTGATCGACGCCCATCCCACCTCCATCGGCGGGGCAATTCCCCATGCCGAGATCCTGGTGGTGAAGGACGACGGCACGCTCGCCGGGCCGGGCGAGGAGGGCGAACTGGTCCACGCCGGGCCGCTGGTGGCGCAAGGATACTGGCGCGATGCCGAGCGCACCGCCGAACGCTTTCGCCCCGCGCCAGCTGGCTCTCGGTATGGCGGCACTGCCGTCTGGTCGGGCGACCGGGTGCGCTACGATGCGGATCGATTGCTCCATTTCGTCGGACGGCGCGATGCGATGATCAAGTCGCTGGGCCAGCGGATCAGTCCGCAGGAGATCGAGGACGCGGCGCTCGCCACCGGTCTTGTCGCCGAATGCGTCGCGCTGGGCGTGGCGGATGAGAGGCTGGGGCAGGCGGTCCACCTGATCGCGCGCGCCAAACCGGGCATTGATGGCGACAGGGCGGCCAGCGAACTCGTGGTGGCGCTGCGGCGCGAATTGCCGAGCTACATGCAGCCGCAGGTCATTCACTGGCGCGACGTGCTGCCGCGTGGCGCGACCGGGAAACTGGACCGGGCGGGAATCGCGCGCGAACTGGCGGAGCAGACCGCATGAAGCCGATGGGGCCGATCCCCGCCGGATACGAAGCGCGGGGCGGCGAACTCGTCGTCGCGGGCCGTCCGGTATCGCAATGGATCGCGCAAGAGGGGGGCACGCCGCTCTTCGTCTATGACAGCGCGATGATCGAGCGCAGGGTGGCTGACCTGGGGGCCGCCATGCCGCCGCGCCTTGCAATCCATTACGCGATCAAGGCGAATTCGTTTGCGCCGCTGCTGTCACGGATGGCCGGTCTGGTCGACGGGTTCGACGTGGCATCGGGCGGCGAACTGGCGATGGCGATGGCGGCGGGGATGGACGCGGCGCGGATCAGCTTTGCCGGGCCAGGCAAGGACGATGCCGAGATTGCGGCCGCCATCGCGGCAGGGGCGACGCTCAATCTTGAATCATCGCGCGAACTCGACCGTGCGCTGGCCGCGGGCGATCGGCTCGGCATCGCGCCGCGCCTCGCGATCCGGGTCAACCCCGACTTCGATCTCAAGGGTTCGGGCATGAAGATGGGCGGCGGCGCCAAGCCGTTCGGCATCGATGCGACGCGTGTTCCGGCACTGGTCCGTCGCGTGATCGAGGCGGGGGCCGAATGGCGCGGCTTCCACATCTTTGCCGGCAGCCAGGCTCTCTCGGCCGAACCGGTGATCGAGACGCAGGGCCAGACCCTCGCGCTCGCGGTGCGGCTGTCGGAGGATTCGGGCGCGCCGCTGCCGCATTGCAACCTCGGCGGCGGATTCGGCATTCCCTATTTTCCCGGCGACACCCCGCTCGACATCGCGGCAGTGGGGGTCGCGCTGGGCGAGGCGCTGGCAGCACTGCCAGCCGCTTTTGCCGATACGCAGTTCGCCATCGAACTGGGCCGCTACATGGTAGGCGAGGCGGGCGTTTATTTGTCCCGCGTGCTCGATGTGAAGGAAAGCCACGGCGAATGCTTCGTGGTGATCGACGGGGGCCTCCATCACCAGCTTGCCGCTTCGGGCAATTTCGGCACGGTGGTGAAGCGCAATTATCCGGTCGCCGTCGCCAACCGCTACGGTTCGCCCGCCGCCGAATTCGAACAGACGGTGGTGGGAAGGCTCTGCACGCCGATCGATCGACTGGCCGACAAGGTCGCGCTGCCGCCCATCGCGGAAGGTGACGTGATCGCGATCTTCTGCGCCGGGGCTTATGGTGCGAGCGCCAGCCCAGCTGCCTTTCTCGGTCACGGACCGGCACGAGAGGTGCTGGGCTAGGGTTTGCTCCGTTCCGGATGCGAATTCGGCCCGCACTGTCACAAGCCGGTAGGGATTATACCGGATTGATTACAAAGCGGAGGCACTTATCCTTCCGACGTTGCCGTTGATACTGCATGTTTGACCGGCAAACGGAACAAGGCTTGGTCGCGATGTTCGATGGGATGCAGGATTTCTTCGGTGACGTTCAGGGCAGGCGTTTCGCCAGTGTTCAGGGCGGGCCCGCGCGGACACTCAACGCCTGCCTGAAGGCTTTGCGCCGCGGCGATGCCGCGCTCGTCCTCACCAGCCAGCGGCGGGCCGAGCGTGCGGCGATCCTGGCGCAGATTGTCCGGCTCGCCGGGCCGGACTTGCGCCGGACCGTCCGGCTTTCGGGCGCCGAAGTGCGCGCCAACCTGCCGCAGCGGTTGCTGTCAGAGGGGATTATCGCCGCGCCGCCCGCATTATCGGGCAAGCCCTTGTCGCATCCGCATCTCGCCAGCCCGCGCGTGCTGCTGGTGATCGACGATGCGGAGATGCTTCCGCCCGCCGCGATTTCCATGCTGGCCGACTTGCGGGAGGATGCGACCGTGGGGGCGGTGCAAGTTCTGCTGGCCGGATCCGGTAGCCTGATCGTGACCATGTGCGAGCCGCGCTGCGACCGGATGTGGCGGCGGGTGAGGCTCGCCCTGTCGCTGGAGGGCGTGGCGGAACCGGCCCATCCGCAGATCGCCGTGCTGGAGCAGGAAATCGCCCGCACCCAGGGCAGGCTGGAGGCGCAGCGGCGGATCCTGTCGATCTTTGCCGACAGCGATCCGCGCGCCGCGCCGCGCAACTGATCAGCGGGTTTCGACCAGCACCAGCTCGACCGCATCCCTTGCGGTGATGGCAAGCGTGTCCTCGCCGGTGATCGCCACGCCGTCGCGGGAGTTCGCGACCTTGCCGCCCACCTCGACCGAGCCATTGACCGGGACGAGGTAGTAGTGACGCGCGGGATCGAGCGGCATCTCGACGACGTCCCCATCGTCCAGCGTCGCGGCCAGCAGCCGTGCATCGGCGTTGAGCGCGATCACTCCCTCAGGCAGCTCACCGCCGCGTCCGTCGGCCAACGTCACCCACTTGCCTGCGCGGTCGCCGGTCGGGAACGCCTTCTGGTCCCAGCGCGGCTTGTCGCCGGTGCGGTCGGGCAGGATCCAGATCTGAAACAGCTCGGTCGCCTCGTCCTCAAGGTTGTATTCGGCGTGGGTGATGCCGGTGCCCGCGCTCATCACCTGCACATCGCCTGCGCCGGTGCGGCCTTCGTTGCCGAGGCTGTCGCGGTGGCTGATCGCGCCTTTCCGGACATAGGTGATGATTTCCATGTCGCGGTGCGGATGCGGCGGGAAGCCGGATCGAGCCTGGATCCAGTCGTCGTTCCACACACGCAGCGCGCCCCAGCCCATGCGGGCGGGATCGTGATAGCCCGAAAAGCTGAAGTGATAGCTGGTGTCGAGCCAGCCGTGATTGGCCTTGCCCAAAGCGTCGAAGGGCCTGATTTCGATCATCGCGTCATTCCACATCGGCGGGGTTGCCCGATTGGTCGGGGCCGCCGGAACAGGTGCGATGTGGCGAGGGCGGAAGCGTGTTCAAGAAGGCACAGCGGTGTGCCCTCTCGTGTCGAACTCGCGCCGAAATCAGTCCTCGCCGTGCCCGCGGGCGAGGTATTGCGCCGACTGCATCTCCATCAACCGGCTGACGGTCCGGTCGAATTCGAAGCGCCCGTCGCCCGCTGCATAGAGATCGGCCGGTTCGGCATCGGCGGTGGCGATCAGCTTCACGCCGTGTTCGTAGAGCGCGTCGATCAGGGTGACGAAGCGTGCCGCCTCGTTCCGCTGATCCGGCCCCATGCGCGGGATCGCGACCACGATGACCGAGTGATAGTGCCGGGCGATGGCTAGGTAGTCGGCCGCGCCCTTCGCTTCGCCGCAGAGGCGCTTGAACGAGAAGACGGCGACGCCCTTCAGGCTCTTGGGCACGTGGATCGTCCGCGCCTGGCCGATCTGCAATTCGCATCCAGTGACGTGCTCGGCATCCTCGGGCGGGTAGTCGGTGAGGCGATAGAACAACTCGCGCACCCGGGCAGTCGCTTCGGGTCCGATGGGCGTGTACCAGACCGGCATGCCGCCCAGACGTTCCAGCCGGTAGTCGGTCGGTCCGTTGAGGGTGATGACGTCGAGCCGTTCGCGGATCAGCGCGATGAAGGGCAGGAAATGCTCCCGGTTGAGGCCGTCCTTGTAAAGCTCGCCCGGTTCGCGGTTGGAGGTGGTGACGATGGTCACGCCGCGCTCGATCAAGGTGGTGAAGAGCCGGCTCATGATCATCGCGTCGGCCGAATTGTTCACCACCATCTCGTCGAAGGCGAGGACGCGGGCTTCGGCGGCGATGCGTTCGGCGACCGGGATCACGGGATCGCCGCTTTCCTTCTTGCGCTCTTCGTGCAGGCGCGCGTGAACGTCGAGCATGAATTCGTGGAAGTGCGCGCGGCGCTTGGCGGTCACGTCCAGCGTCTGGTGGAACAGGTCCATCAGCATCGACTTGCCGCGCCCGACACCACCCCACATGTAGACCCCGCGCGGGGCCGGGGCAGGGGCGCTGCCGAACAGCCGTTTGAGCAATCCGCCCTGCTTGGGCGCCGTTTCCAGCTCCGCCTGCAGCGCATCGAGCCGCTGGGCGGCGGCGCGCTGTTCGGGATCGGCCTTTAGTTCGCCCGCGGCGACGAGCGATTCGTAACGGGAGAACATGCCGGCCATCGGATCAGCCTATCTTGCGAAGCAGCCCGGTGAACGAGGCGACACGCGCATCGCCCTGTTCGAGCAGGCCGCGCATGAACAGCATTCGTCCGGTCTCGCGCGTGATCTCTATCTCTGCATCGAGATCGTGATCCATGCTTCCGGGAGCCAGGAACTGCACCTGGAGGTCGACCGTCACACCGCGCGCCTGCGAGCGCCCGCTGAGGACCGAGGCGGCGCCGAACATCGCGGTGTCGATGAAGGCCATCAGCAACCCGCCGTGCAGCACGTTGTTGACGTTGGCGTGATGGCTCAGCGGTTTCAACCGGACGCGCGCGAAACGTTCATTGTCCGCGCGCACCAGCATCGGGCCGAGCACGTAGCGGTTGAACCCCCCGGGCTCGCCCACGCTCCACTGCTGCCAGCCCGGATGGTCGGGCGCAGGGGTCAGGCCGTCGTAGAAACCGTCCGCCATCCGGCGATACCGGCCGCTATCAGACCAGCCGCTCGGCTTCCATCTTCTTGATCTCGGCGATCGCCTTGGCGGGCGAGAGACCCTTGGGGCAGACGTTCGCGCAGTTCATGATGGTGTGGCAGCGGTAGAGACGGAAGGGATCCTCCAGCTCGTCCAGACGCTCGCCGGTCATCTCATCGCGGCTGTCGGCCAGCCAGCGATAGGCCTGCAGCAGGATCGCCGGGCCAAGGAACTTGTCGGAGTTCCACCAGTAGCTCGGGCACGACGTGGAACAGCAGGCGCACAGGATGCACTCGTAAAGGCCATCCAGCTTGTTGCGGTCTTCCGGCGACTGCAGGCGTTCCTTGCCCGACGGAGCCGGGGTGACGGTCTGCAGCCAGGGGCGGATCGAGGCGTACTGCGCGTAGAAATGGGTGAAGTCGGGGACGAGGTCCTTGATCACTTCCATGTGCGGCAGCGGGGTGATGCGGATCTCGCCCGAACCGCAATCCTCGATAGCAGTGGTGCAGGCTAGGCCGTTGCGCCCGTTGATATTCATCGCGCACGAACCGCAGATGCCTTCGCGGCAGGAACGGCGGAACGTCAGCGACGGGTCCATCTCGTTCTTCATCTTGATCAGCGCGTCGAGCACCATCGGGCCGCAGGCTTCGAGATCGATCTCGAAGACATCATAGCGCGGGTTTTCGCCGCTGTCGGGGTCGTAGCGATAGACCTTGAAGTTCTTTTTCGCGCCGTCGGTCGCCGCCTTGTGCGTGCGGGCCTTGCCCGTGATCTTCGAGTTCTTCGGCAGAGCGAACTGGGCCATGAGATGTGAACCTACCCCGAGTTGGAATCTGCCGCCCCGTCAACACGCCCCGGCTCCCCAAGTCAAGGGCGCTGCGGCGCAGCACGGACAATTGTGATAGGTCTTGGGCGTCAGGTCATCACCGATGAAGGCGTGGATTGCCCACCGCCGCCGCTGTCGCTACGTCCGCCGCCATGCAACCGGCCCAGCCTTCGCGTCGCGACATTGCGATCTATGACCTCGATCGCACGGTGTTGAAACATGCGACCTTCACGCCGTTCCTGATCTTCGCGGCGCGTCGCCGTGCGCCGCTGCGGGTGGCGCTGACGCCGGTCTGGGTGCTGGCGATGGCGGCCTACAAGGCGAAGCTGTTCTCACGAGAGGCGCTGAAGAGCTTCGGCCTGCGCCTGATGCTGGGGCCGGTGGATGCGGCAGGGCTGGACGATCTGGCCCGTGCCTTCGCCGACCGGGTCGTGCCCGGCTGGATCGGGCCGGGGGCTGCCCACGCGCTCGATCGAGACCGGGGCGAGGGGCGGCTGCTGGTTCTCGCGACCGCCGCAATGGAGTTCTACGCCGGGGAAATCGCCCGCCGGATCGGTTTCGACCATGTCATTGCAACGCGCCATGCCGCGTCCGACGGTGGCCCCTGCCGGATCGAGGGCGGCAACTGCTATGGTGAGGGCAAGGTGCCGCGGGTGGAGGCCTTGCTGCGCGAGATCGGGCTGGACCGCGCCGACTGCCACGTCCGCTTCTATACCGACAGCACGAGCGACGCGCCGCTACTGGACTGGAGCGACGAGGGCGTGCTGGTCGATGCCGGTGCCCGCAGCCGCGCGGTCGCCGCTGCAAGGGGATGGCAGGTCGCGCGCTTCGCCCGCGACTGATCCTTCAGGGAAGTCTCTCTTCCTCGGGCAGTTCGATGGCGACTTCGTGCCGGTCGATCTTGCGCAAGGTGATCAGGGCGAGAAGGCCCATGACGACATATCCCACGCCCGCCCCGGTCGCCACGCCCCACGCCGCGCCCTGGCCCGCATAAGGGCCGATCAGCAGCAGCAGCGCCACCACCGCCGAGGCCATGGCGGACAGGTGCGCCATCAGCGACAGCCGCGCCCGGCCGGTGGCATGAAGCACCGGCTCGAACGCCACGCCGGCCAGTTCGAAGCAGGCCGCCACGGTCAGCGGCACCAGCACGACATAGCCGCTGCGGAATTCGTCGCCGCCCAGCAGGCCGAGCAACTGCCCGCCGATAAGCGCGACGAGCATGACCACGATGGCCCCCGCGGCACCGGCGATGCGACTGGTCTTGCCGACCAGCTGGCGGAATTCCTTGGGATCGGCGGAGACCCGCGCACGGGCAATCTCGGCATAGGCGGCGCGGCTCAGGAGCGTGGAAAGCTTGGCAAGCCCCTGCGCCAACTGGTGGGCCAGGCGATAGACGCCCGCCGCGCTGGTGCTCACGAAATAGCCGACCGCCAGCAGCGGGCCGTTCCTGAACACCGCCTCTACCGAGGCATTGGCGTAAGTGATCATGAAGAAGCGCACGAGGCCGGGGTTCTCGGCCCGCGCGTGGAAGGCATCGCGAAGATGCGACAGGCGGATCGCCCGCGGGCACAAGCGGCGGGCGACGACCCAGTAGAGGATCGCCTCGAGGATATCGACCGCCGCCCAGGCGATGAGGAATTTCACGAGGCTCGGCCCGGTGAGCCAGATGCCGATGGCCGCGATCAGCCGGCCCAGCGGGACGATCGCCTCGATATAGACGGCAAGGTCGAACCGGTCGAGCGCGCGGACGATGCCGGTCGGCGCCGACACCAGCGCCCAGAGCGCGGCGACGTTGAACCAGAACGCGGTGTCGACAAGCGCCGGATTGATCCCCAGTGCATGCCCGAACTGGTAGAATACCAGCCATGCGATGCCGCAGCCGATCACCGCGCCGATGACGTCGAGGATGCCCGCCATCATGCCGAGGCGGCCGAAGCCGTCCCAATTCTCGTCATGCACGTGCTGCACGCCGAAGCGCACCACGACCTGCCAGGTCTGGAAGCCGGCAATGGCGATCAGCGCCTGCGAGGTGCCGAAGATCAGCGAGAAGTGACCGAAGTCCTTGATACCCAGTGAACGGGTGAGGATTGCGAGGTAGACCAGCGAACAGACCGCGCCGAAACCCTTGCCCCCGATGAGCCACGCCACGTTGGTAAGCATGCGCGCAAACAGCGATCGTGATGCGGGGAGAGGGGGACCCTTTGCAGGCATTGACGCAGCATGTGAACCGTAACGAACGAAACGGCAAGCGGCGTGGCGAGCTTTCGCGACAACTTTGCCGGGGGATGTTCGCAGCTCGATGATCCCCACCGGCCCGGACCGACCCGTTGGGTGGCAGGAGGGCGTTGCCACCCCGCCGCGCTGCTTCTAAAGGCGCAAGCATGATCGAACACGCCATCCTGTTGAGCGCGGGGCAGGGATCACGCCTGTTGCCGCTGACCGCCGAACGTCCCAAATGCCTGATCGATTTCTCGGGTCGGTCCCTGATCGGTTGGCAGATCGAGATGCTGGCCCGCGCCGGGGTGAAGCGGGTGGACGTGGTCACCGGCTTCATGACCGACATGGTCGAGGAGCACATCGCAACCATCGACGATCCGCGGATCGAGGTGCGGTGCCATTTCAACCCGTTCTTCAAGGTCGCCGACAATCTCGGCTCGTGCTGGATCGTGCGCGAGGAGATGAAGGGCGACTTTCTGATCCTCAACGGCGACACGCTGGTGTCGGAGGATATCGTCCGCCGGGTGCAGCAGGGTTCCGACTGGCCGATCGCGGTCACCGTCGACGTGAAACCCGGCTACGACAGCGACGACATGAAGGTCTCGCGCGGAGAGAACGGCAGGCTCGCGCGGATCGGCAAGACGCTGACCGCCGAAGTCAGCAATGCCGAATCCATCGGTTTCCTCGCCTTTCGCGGCGAAGGGGCGGACCTGTTCCGCGAGACCGTGCGCCAGACCATGCGCACGCCCGACGGGGTCAATCACTGGTATCTGAAGGTGATCGACATGATCGCCGACGCCGGCAAGGTCGGCACCGTATCGATCGAGGGGATGGACTGGGCCGAAGTCGACTTCCTCAACGATATCGAGATCGCGACCGCACTGACCGACCGCTGGGTCTGATCGTCAGATCGGGGCCAACCCGGTCTTTTCGACGTGGGAGCGCGCCGCGGCATCCAACCGATACGGCGCTGCCCGAGCGCGAAGCGCCGCATCGACGCGCGGATCGACACTACGGTCGCAGGCCGCGTGCGCCCGCATCGCATCTGCCAGCGCGGCCACATCGCCCACCGGCACCAGACAGCAACCGGGGGCGTCGCCGAGCAATTCGCGGGCAGCCGGGAAACAGTCTGTCGCGATGACCGGGCGCCCGGCAGCCAGTGCCTCCAGCACGACGGCGGGCAACCCTTCATAATCGGAGCTGAGAACAAGGCAGTCCGCATCGCGGAGGAGCGGAGTCACGTCCTTGCAGTAACCTGTGAAAACGGTCGAACCCTCGATGCCCAGCTCGTTTGCGAGGTCGCGCATCCTTGCCATCAGCGGGCCATCGCCGGCAATGGTCAGGGTCGCACCAAGCAAATCCGCTTCCCGCCATGCTGCCAACAGCGCCGGTATGTTCTTCTGCTTGTGCAGCCGACCAACCGCGAGAAACCGAGTCGGAGCCGCTGTCGCACACATTGGGGGAACGGCAAGCATCGCATTGGTAACATAGGGGTTGCAGGCGACCGCGATCTTCGCGGCATGGGCAGGGAACATGGCGGCGATCTGCGCGCCCTCCCGCTCCGAAAGGGCCAGAATGACGTGGCTCCGCGTGAAGATCCAGCCATAGAGGCGGGTGCGGAACCACCGCTTGAACCGTTTGTCGCGCCCCCGCAGGATCGGGCTCGTCACCTTGATCGCCAGCCGCCGCTGCGGATGTGGATTGAACAGGTGGACCAGGCTCGCGAACAGCGCGTTGTTGTTGCCGGTCCCCATTACCAGGGCGGGGCGAAAGCGGCGCACGGTGCGGATCGCGAGAGGCAGGGCGGTGTTGAGATTGTAATTGCGCGACTTGCTGGTGCCGTCCGCGGATACGCGTTCGACCGCGGCGTCGAGCATGTCGACCAACCCCGCATCTTCGCGAGCGCGAGCCGCGTGAAACAGCAGGGTCGGGCCTTGCGTAATCAGCGCGTTGGCCAGATGCACCGCGACTCGATCGGTTCCGCCCATCGCCAGCGTATGGGTGATGAGCATGGCAGGCGGGCGATCGCGCGTTTGATCGGTCACTCGAAGTACCGGCGCAGTTCTTCCACGAGCGCCTCGATCGCGGACTCGTCCAGCTTCACTGCCTCTCCCAGCGCCGGCACGGCGGGCCAGCCGGCATCCCGGAAGTCGAGATCGGCGAACGTGCGAACCCCTTCGTAACGCGGGATCACGTGATAGTGGACGTGCGGATCGACCATCATCAGCATCAGGTAATTGATGCGCTCATACCCGACGAAGGTCTTCAGCGCCGCCTCGATGGCGGTGACCACCTGCTTCAGTTCGGCAAAGGCGGCACCGGCCAGCGCGTGGAACTCGGTCGCCTCCGACCTTGCGGCCAGCACCAGGCTGGCCAGCGTCGGCTGGGCAGGACGGAGCAGGACGGCCCAGTGCTCGTATTCGCGGATGAGCGTTGCGGGGTAGCCGAACTTTTCGATCGTGGCGTTCACGCGGCTTCTCCCGCCAGCCAGCTGGTCAGCGGGCCTCCGTTGCGCTGCCGGGCGATTTCCGCCTGAAGCAGCTGGATCATGTGCACCACCAGCGAGATCACTGTCCAGCAGGCAACGGCGATGATGCCGATGTCGGGCCGGCCGAACGCGGTTGCGACGAAGAGGATCACCATGTTCGGGTTGCGGCGTGCGGTGATCAGGCGGAACCGGCTGTCGAACCGGCGCCAGACATGGATATGCATCTGGCCGTTGCGCTGCATGAAGACGCCCTCGATCGCGCGCTGCACGAGATAGCCGCCCTGGATCGCGATCTGCACCAGCCAGAACGTGTGGGTGTCCAGCGCAAGGCCCCAGTGCACCAGCCCCGTCGCCCAGAACCACCACCAGAACGGCGGGTGGACGAGGTCGATGCCGTGGTCGAACACGTTACCCCACTTGCTGGAGGTGATGGTGCAGCGGGCCAGCTTTCCGTCGACGGTGTCGAGCACCATGAAAACCAGCCCCATCGCCATGCCGAGCCAGTATTGCCCGAAGGCGAAGGCGAAAGTGGCGGCAATGCACATCACCGCGCCGACCGCCGTGACCATGTTCGGCGTGATGCCGAAGCGGGCCGCGATGCGCGTCAGCACCAGCGCCCATTCGGGCCAGAGGTATTTCGTCAGGATATCGGTCACGCCCTTGTAGGCGCCGAAATAGCTCGCCCGCTCGATCGTGCGGACGGTGTCGGGGCGCAGCGCCATGATGAACGGGGTCTCGCGCTTGCGCAGCATCTTGTCCTCGATCGTCGGGCCGCTTTCGTAAGCGACGACGTCGAACCCTTCGCTGCTCGCCAGCGGTTGGCGCGCGGTCATCGCGTCGTGCAGGCGCGAGGCGGCGGCGTTGTCGCGCGCGTGCCCCAGCACCGGCACGCCGCTGATGGTCAGGACCAGTCCGGGATGGGCGATCACATGGCGGAACCACGCCGGATCGAAGGCGAAATCGGCGTTGGCCAGGACCTGCGCGCCACAGCGGTCGCCCGACGCTCCTGCGGCGCGGGCAAGGCGCGCGGTGCGTTCGGCCATGGTGAGGCCCCACAGGCGGGTCTGGTTGTCGCCGACGGAAACGACGGCGGGGGCAGAATTCGTGCTGGTCATTGCTTCGCCGCTTAGAAGCTGGCGCGCAGCGGTGCAACCGGCGGCACGTATCGCTTCGTCGTCTTTGCGTGGGTCATCGATGAGGATAGGCCGGGCGCGAGCGGATCGCTATGGGTGCGCGATGACTGCCTTGCCGATCCTGCCGCCGACCGCTCTCGTCCTCGCCGGAGTGCGCCCGGGGGGCGATCCCTTCGCCGAGGAGCAGGGCGTCGCGCACAAGGGTCTGATCCCGGTGGCCGGGGTCCCCATTCTTTCGCGCGTCTGCGGCGCCCTGTTCGCGGCGGGCACCGCAAGGGTCGTCGTCGCCACCAACGTTCCGGAGGTCGCCCTTCTGGCCGAGGCTGAGGGGGCGGAGGTCATGCCCGCTGCCGCCGGGCCGAGCGCGAGTGTCGGCGAGGTTCTTCAGGCCTGCGGTGCACCGCTTCTGGTGA
>CAYRLC010000066.1:0-14104 GCA_964424995.1 uncultured Croceicoccus sp. | reverse complement strand
GAGATCGAGACCAACGGCACCGTCCGCCCTCCCGCCCGCCTCGACGTCAGGGTCGACCAGTACAACGTCAGCCCCAAGCTGGCGCACAGCGGCAATCCGGCCGATCTCGCGCTGATCCCGGCGATGCTCGACTTCTGGGCCGATGATCCGCGCGCCTTCTTAAAGTTCGTGATCGCGGAACCGGCGGACCTCGCCGAGGTTGAGGCGCTGATGACCGCGCACCGCATGAACCGAAACCGCGTCTTCCTGATGCCCGAAGGGACCGACAGCGCCACCCTGCGCAGGCGCGAAACTTGGCTGGCGCAGGCCGCGCTCGATCGCGGGGTCAGGATGACCGACCGCCTCCACATCCACCTTTACGGCGATACCCGCGGCACATGACCCGCCCTGAACTGAAGGGCGACCTGACGCGCGGGCCGATCCTGAAGACCCTGCTTGCCTTCAGCATCCCGACGCTCTTGTCGAACATGCTGCAATCGATCAACGGCACCGCCAACGCGATCTGGGTCGGCAAGCTGATCGGCGAGGATGCCGTCGCCGCCACCGCCAACGCCAACATCGTCATGTTCCTCGTCTTCAGCGCAGCCTTCGGCTTCGGCATGGCGGGCACCGTGCGCATCGGCCAGCGCTTCGGCGGCGGCGATGTCGAAGGGGCCCGGCGCACGTTCGGCACCGTGCTCTCGCTCTGCGCGGGCGTGGGCGCGCTCGTCGCCCTGCTCGGCTGGATCTTCGCCCCGGCCATGCTGCACGCGCTCGACACGCCGGGCAGCGCCTACGACCTCGCGCTGGCATACTTGCGCGTCATCTTCATCTCGATGCCGTTCGGGATCGTCACCATCGTCGTGGCGATGAGCCTGCGCGGCGCGGGGGATGCGCGCACGCCGCTGATCTTCATGATCCTGTCGGTGGTGCTGGACATCGCGCTGAACCCGATGCTGATCACCGGGCTCGGCCCGCTGCCGCAGCTGGGTATCGCGGGCGCGGCCACTTCGACCCTCTTGGCCAATCTCGTCAGCCTCGTCGCGATGCTGGTCTACATGTACCGCAAGAACCTGCCGCTATGCCTGCGCGGATCGGACCTCGCTTACTTGCGCCCGCGCCGCGACGAGTTGGACTTCATCCTCGCCAAGGGCCTGCCGATGGGTGCGCAGATGCTGGTCATGTCGGCGGCCGGCATCATCGTCGTCGGCCTCGTCAACCGCGAGGGGCTGGTCGCCGCAGCGGCCTATGGCGGAGCGATGCAGCTGTTCACCTATGTCCAGATGCCCGCGATGGCAGTCGGAGCGGCAGTCAGCGCGATGGCGGCGCAATATATCGGTGCGGGCAGGATGGACGGACTGGACCAGGTCACGCGGGCCGGCTCGATCCTGAACCTCGCCCTCACCGGCGTGATGACCGCGCTGGTGCTGGTGTTCGACCGCGCGGCGCTGGCCATGTTCCTCACCCCCGGCGGCCCGGCGCTGGAACTGGCGCGGCACATCCAGTTCATGGCGGCGTGGAGCTTCATCCTGCTGGGCGTGACGATGGTCTATACCGGCACGCTGCGCGCGGGCGGCATCGTCTGGCGGCCGCTGGCGATCATGTTCGTCGCGCTCTATCCCGCGCGGCTCGGCTTCTACTACTTCGCCTATCCGCGCATCGGGGCCGACGCGATCTGGCTGACTTATCCGGTCGGCTCGCTGGTGGCGCTGGTGCTGGCCTTCGCGCTCTATCGTTTCGGCAACTGGCGCCCCAAGGCACGGGCCGTGGCAGGCGGTCTCGCGGCGGAACAGGCCTCTGCCGAGTGCGAGCCTACAGGACGGGCGCAACCGGCGATCTGACTTGGCAATCGAGTGCGTGCTGCGAGGGGGATGAAAACGTCGCCTCGGGGCCGATTGGCGACGTAAGGCGACTGTCGGCTGACGATCCCATTGCGGACATGGGCATGTTGTCCGACAAACAGGCGTGGCTGACGACAATCTCGACTGGCTCATGAACTGGTATGTTCGCGAGTGTAACAACGACTGGGAGCACTCCTATGGGGTCAAAATCGACACTTTGGACAACCCCGGATGGACCATAGAGATCGACTTGAGGGAGACCTCATTGGAGGGGCATCCATTTGAGGCCAAGCAAGGCGAGCCTGCTGGCGACCTGGACGAATGGCGTAAACTTGGAAGCTGGTGGACCGCTGAGGCTGATGGACTCCGCTTCAAAGCGGCGTGTGGTCCAACAGACTTATCAGGTGTGATCGGGGTCTTTCGGGAATGGGCAGAGACCTACAGACGATAACGTCTGCTATCCACCCCAACCCCGGTCATTCGACCACCGGGAGACCGGCCACCAAAAACAGACAGCGCGAAAAGCAATCCGGGAAGTTATTTTCCTACAAGGCAGCGCTCGGCCATCAACAGCGCCGTTCTTTCCCATAGTCGCGATTTCGCCGTCAGGTGTCGTCTGTCACCCTGCACGCAAATGCCCGGGAATACGGCCGAGTTCGTGCCCGGATGGCGGGTGACACGGTGTCGCCCTTGTCACCCAATTCCACCAAGACAGCTTCAAGCAAACGCACTCCGGGGCGCCGCAGGCGACTCGCGCAAGGGCGAATGCCCGCCGCGCCTTATTGGCGCGAAACCAAGCCGGGCGGATGGCCGGCGCCCGGCGTTTGAGGGCGTCCGGCCAAAGGCCGGACACACAATTCACCGATGCTGCGCGCGCCAGCGGGTCACGATGCGTTCGACGGCCTCTTCCTCGCCGCCGCTCTCGTTCCACAGCTCGCTGAAGCTCGGGTCTTCGGAAGCCGGGCGCTTGCGCTCTTCCAGATCGTCGAAGGTGACGCGCATCGGGATCGCGGTGCCTTCGCCGCAGACGATGCATTCGCGGTTGCGCAGCGCCGGGATGGTGTCGAGGAAGCCGCGCGCGCCTTCGGGCATGGCGGCCTTCACGAAGTCCTGGTCGCGTTCGTTGTTGAGGCGCATCGACAGGATCGTGCCGCACTGCGACAGCACGCCTTCGGCAAGGTCCGACGGGCGCTGGGTGATGAGGCCCAGCGAGATGCCGTACTTGCGCCCTTCCTTGGCGATGCGCGACAGGATGCGGCCCACGCTCGACTTGTCGGCGTTCTTTTCGTTGGGCACGTAGCGGTGCGCTTCTTCGCAGACGAGCAGGATCGGGCGCGTCTTCTCGTCACGGCCCCAGATCGCGAAGTCGAACACCATGCGCGACAGCATGGCAACCACCGTGCTGGTGATTTCCGAGGGCACGCCCGACACGTCGATGATCGAGATCGGCTTGCCGTTCGACGGCATGCGGAACAGGCGCATGATCACCTCGCTCATGGTGTCGGCGACAAGCATGCCGCTGAACATGAACTGGTAGCGGGGATCGGCCTTGATCTCGTCGATCTTGGTCTTCACGCGCAGGAACGGGGCGGTGTTGGTTGCCTTGTCCAGCTTGCCCATCTCGTCCTGGATCGCGGTGGTCAGGTCGGACAAGAGGTAGGGGATCGGCGAATCGACGGTGAGCCGGCTCATCTGGTCGGCCATCCGGTTCTTCGACCGCGCCTTCAGCAGGCACTTCGACAGGATGTCGAGGTCGGCCTGCCGGTCGGTGCCCTCATTGGTGATGAACACTTCGCAGTGTTCCTCGAAGTTCATCAGCCAGTACGGCACCTTGAGGTTGCCGACATCGAGGATCTGGCCCGTGCCCCGGAACGCGGCGGAATATTCGCCGTGGGGGTCGATCATCATGATGTGCCCTTCGGGTGCGGATTCGACGATGCGGTGCAGGATCAGCGCGGCGCTGGTCGACTTGCCGGTACCGGTCGAGCCCAGCAGGGCGAAGTGCTTGCCCAGCATGGCATCGATGTAGAGACCGGCGCGGATGTCCTTGGTGGGGAAGACCTTGCCGATCTGGATGTTGGAGCGACCGTCTGAGGCATAGACCTGCGCAAGGTCGGCGTTGGTCGCAGCAAACACTTCCGCACCCGGCACCGGGTAATGCGTGATACCGCGCGTGAACTGGCGGATGCGGCCGGTCAGCTTCTCTTCCTGTCCTTCACCGAGGAAGTCGATCTCGGCGATGATCTCGCCGGTCTGACGGTCCAGCGTCTGGGTGCGGACCGAGGCGAGCAGCCAGATCTGGCCGACGCGAACCTTGATCTGCGAACCGACGAGACCGGCGAGCTGGACCGAGGGATCGGCCTCCTTCGCGCATTCGGCCAGCCGCTTGGGATCGAGCACGGCACGAGAGGACGAACCGGCGATCTGCAGCACCTCGCCGATGGCACGGTGCGCGGTGGAGATGCGGACTTCGGGCGCTTCCTCGGGCTCGATCTCTTCCGACGCGGGTGCGGTGTCGAGGACGGGCTCGGGCTCCGGCTCCGGTTCGGGCTTGCGCAGGATCGACGGGCGCGCTGGTTCAGCCGGGGCTGCTTCGGGCTCGCGGCGGATCGAGGGGCGCGGGGTGCGATCTTCAGGCGCGGCGTCGAAGCCGCCGGGCGGCAGCGGCGGGTCGATCGGGCGGTGGCGCGGGGCCGATGCCTGGGGAGTGTCGTTGCCGAAAGACGGCGGTGAGGGCGGCGCGATGGGGCGGGTTTCCGCCATCGGTTCGCGAGCGGCCACTTGCTCCTGCACAGGCGGTGCGGGCGGCGCGGTGCGCGGCTGGCCGAAGCCCGGCGGCGGCGCGGCGTTGCCGAAGCCGCTGGGCGCAGGTTGGCCATATCCGCTGGGTGGGGCAGGCGGTTCGGTGGAAGGCATGGCGCGGCCGAAGCCAGTGGGCGCCTCGCTCGGCGGCGCAGGCGGTTCGATCGAGGGCGGCGGCACGTCGGGCGGAGAGGCAAAGCGGGCCTCCCCCTGCAGCGGCGCGTTCTGCGGCTGGGCCGGGGTTTGCGGGATGTCTTCCCCCAGCGAGCGTCGTTCGCCCGGGCCGACCCGTTCGAACGGACGACGGAAGGGGTGACCGCCGGAAAACCGGTTCATGTCGTTCATCTGGGCGCGCCTCTTTGCCGCTGGTGTGCTGACGTCGTTGGTCAGGGGGCATCCTAGGGCGACAGGGTTAACGTGTTGCTAAAGGGCCAGCCCGACCGATGCGGTCACCGCCTCGCCTCAGCCATTGGCGAAGAGGCGCCCGGCGACCCAGCCCATGCCGATCGACAGCATCACCGCGGCAAAACCGTAGAGCAGGGCATCCTCGCGGCTCCACACTTCCACCGCGCGCTCGAAACCGCGTTTCGCCACGGTCACGTCGCTGGTGGCGGAGGCGACGACGCGCCCGTCCTTCAGCGCGAAAGTCTCGGCCCGGTAGCGGCCGGTCACCACGCTGGAGGGCAAGGGTATGCGCGCCTGATACAGCACGTTCTGGCTGATGGTCACGCCGCTCTCGTCCTGCCGGTAAAGCCCTGCGGCAACCCGTTTCTGGACCAGCCCGGCCGAGAAATGATCCTGCTGCGTCTGGTCGATCGACCCGATCGGCGACAGCTGCAGCCAGTCGAGGCCGAGTTCGTAGATCGCGCGCGTCTTGCCGTCGGTGATGTCGTCCAGCGGTCGCGACGATGCGAGCGCGTAAAACGACGGTGCGGACCGGAAGGAGGCGCTGTCGGCGTTGATCCACATGCCGAGCCGCCGCTGCTTTTCGCGCAGGGAGATAGCCTGACTCGGCCCCTTCAGCACGACGATGATGTCGTAGCGCGCGTTCTGCGCCGCGCGCGTCCCGTCGGGCTGCAGCACCGCGCCGTAGAGCAACAGGTCGGCCCCGGTGAAGCCGGTTCGCACGACCACTTCGTGCTGCGACACCTCTGGCACTAGGATCGGATCGCGCGCACCCGTCAGCGCGAACAGCGCGGCCAGCAGCAGACCCGCGCGGGCGAGCCTGCGCGCCGTCACAGCGGCACCACCGTAAAGATCTCCTCCGGCCGGTAGGTGAGGCCCACCGCCATGCGGATCGCGATCATCAGCACCAGCATCGCCAGCACGAAGCGCAGCAGTTCGGGCCGAACGTCGGAAGCGAAACGCGCACCCACTTGCGCGCCCGAAACCGACCCCAGCAGCAGCAGCGCGGCCAGCACGATGTCGACCGCATGGGTGGTCATCGCATGCATCAGGGTGGTCGCGATGGTGGTGAACAGGATCTGGAACAGCGAGGTGCCGACCACGACGTTCGCGCTCATCCCCAGCACGTAAAGCATCGCCGGGACCAGCAGGAAGCCGCCACCGATGCCCATCAGCATCGTCAGGACGCCCACCGCCATGCCCAGCAGCAAAGGAGCCAGCGGCGAGATGTAGAGGCCCGAGCGGTAGAACCGCCACCGCCCCGGCAGGCTGGCGACCAGCGGGTGGTGCCGCCGCTTGCTCGGCACCTTGCGCAACCGGGCGAGCCTTCCGCCGAAGACTTCCGGTATCGCCTCTCGCGCCATGATCACGCCGATCGAGCCGAGCACGACGACATAGAGCACGCTGATCGCCACGTCGATCTGGCCAAGCGCGGAGAGCAGGCGGAACAGGAGCGCGCCGATACCGGTGCCGATCACGCCGCCCACGACCATGACGCCGCCGATCTGGAAATCGATGCCGCCGCGCCTGTGCTGGTAGATCGCGCCTGACACGCTGGCCCCGGTCACCTGCGTCGCGGCAGAGGCGGCAGCGACGGTAGGCGGCACACCGTAGAAGATCAGCAGCGGCGTGGTCAGAAACCCGCCGCCCACGCCGAACATGCCCGACAGCAAGCCGGTCAGGCCGCCCAGAAGGACGATGACGAGGCCGTTGACCGACAGGTTGGCGATGGGAAGATAGACATCCATGGCTGCCCTTCCGGGGTTAGGCGCTTCGACCTCGATTGCAAGCGCGCAAGGCCCTGCGCCAGCCCACCGACCCGGTTATTCGCTAGAATCCGGCAGACAGGGTGACGACCGGCCCCGATCCCGGCTCCGCCTCGCCGTGCACGCGCTGCCGCCAGTCGACGCCCGCCCGCCCGAAGACGCGCTGGCCGATGGGAAAGCGCAGCGCGGCGGTGGGGCCCAGATCGACGCGGCTGACCCCTTTCTGTGCGCCGCCCCATGCGCCCAGCCCCGCCTCCAGCCGAACCCGGTCGCTGCCCAGTGGATCGAAATCGCGGACCATGCGAAGCTGCCCGTCGGCAAAGGCACTCGCCCCCTCACCGCCGACGTAGCCCAGTTGCGCATAGGCCTCCGCGCGCGCTCCCACCGGCAGCGCGAGCGCCGGCGGCCCGATCACGGCGAGCGCGGCAGGGCGCAGGCGGGTCTCGCTGGGGCGCAGCCTTTCGTCGCCGAAAAAGCGCAGGGCCCGCCCCTCTACCATCACGTCGACCGGCAGTGCCGCGATCGGTCGCACGGCGAGGCCTGCCGCACTCTCGACCTCGCGGTTGCCGGTCAGCGTGGTGGTGACGCGCAGATAGGCGCGCGGATCGAAGCGGCTGGCGGGCGCGATGCGATAGCGCAGGACCGCACCTGCCTGGCTCGCTCCATAAGTGCCGCCGCCGACCAGCGCGGCGCCCGCCTCGCCCTTTCCGCGCCACAGCATCCAGCCATCGGCGGACCAGCGCCGCCCGGCTCGCGCCTCGGGCGGGACCGCGCCGAAGGGGATCGCGGCAGGCGGCGGCGGATCGGCGCGACGCGGCGGGCTTTGGGGCGAAGGTTCCGGGATTACAGCGGCCGGGAAACTGCGCGGCGCGATGGGCGGCGCAGCAGGGCGCGGCGGCAAAGGGCGGGCCAGTAGCGGCGGTAGCGCGACAGGCGCGATGTTCGGCACGGCGAGAGGCATGACCGGCTCTCGCTGCCGCACGGCGGCGGGCGGACTTGCCGAAAGTTGCGGCGTCGGCGGCCGCTCCGGCTCGACCCGGCCCTTGACCGTCGGTGGCAGGGGCAGCGGCACCTCCAGAAAGCGATCGACCGGCCCCCATGCCCGTGCCGCTACCCACAGCGCCATCACGCCGACCAGCGCCAGCATCGGCTGGCCGCGCCGTCTCCGACCGACTCTCACGCCTTGTGCGCTGCCGCCGCTGGATGGAGGTCGTGCTCGGTCTTGTCCCACCGTGCCGGGCGGCCGAAGAACGTGGCGACATAGCGTGCGATCGCGCGTCGCGACGCCATGATCGCGATCACGTTGCCAACCGGGATGCGCAGGACCGCCCCCGCCGCTTCGCCCCAGCCATATTCGTGCCCTACCACCACCGCGCGCACGGCCCCGCGCCAGACGAACGTCGCCGTCGTTGCGATCAGCACCCAGTAGACCAGCGTCGGCAACCTGCCCGCCGGGTGCCAGCCGAACCGGTCGGCCAGCCAGAGCAGCCCGGTCAGAACCACGATCAGGTAACCCGCCGCCAGCACCACTGCGACCAAGGGCCCACGCCGATCACGCAGCCGCATCCACAGCTCGACCGGATTGAGGCTCCACCCCAGCTGGTCCCATCCGTCGAAGGCGATGCCGTGGACCCATCGAGCCTTCTGACGCACCGCGGATTCCAGCGTGGAGGGGAAATAGGCCCGCGTCGCCACCAGCGAACCATCGTGCGACCGCACCCGCAGGAACGTGCCACCCTTGCTGCCGCTTTCGCCCCGGCTCTTGCGCCCGATCAGCATGCCGAGTTCGTAGTCCTCGGTCATCGCCGCCGGATCGAACGGCTCTGCATCCACCCCATGCCCGCGCCGCAGCGCCACTCGTTCGAGCGCGTCGCGGCCGAAGGCGCAGCCCACGCCGGCCGCCGGGAGTCCTGCGCCCAGCCGGTCGCGCACCACCATCTCGCGCGCATGGGCATCGGTGAATTCGTCGGCGTAGTGGTTGCCCACCCATGGCGAGTGGACCTGCAATTCCGGGCGCACCGGGATCTGCACGAAGTCGGCGTCGTCCAGCGCCGCGTCGATCAGGCTGAGCGCATCAGGGTGGACCATGTCCTCCGCATCGTGGAGCAGGACGGCGCGATACCTCGTGCCGCTCGCCCTCTCCTCATCCTGCATCGCCCGGTAGAGGCGGTTGAGGCACTGGCCCTTGGTCGTCGGTCCCGGCTGTTCATTGACGACGATGGTCAGGCGCGGATCGCCGGCCGCCGCCGCTTCGATCGCGGCGCGGGTTTCGGGATCGTTGACGTAGCACCCTGCAAATACGCGCAGGTCCGCGTGGGGCCAGGCGGAAAGCGCGTGGCGCAGCATGGGGCCGATGACCCGCGCCTCCCTCCACGCCGGAACGAAGAGCGCGATGGGGCCCGACAGCACCTGCGGCATCGGCGCGTCCAGCCGCCTGCTCCGCCCCCGCCCGGTGAGCAGCAGCCAGAACCACGCGACATCGAGCGCCAGTTCGTCGAGCGCGCCGACGATCAGCCAGAACCCGGCAAACAGCAGCAGTTCGAGACGCGCGGCCTCCATCATCTGGAAAAACGGGGTGATCCACCCCTGGGCTGCGACCCCCATCATGTACCCCCAAAGCCCGGCACCCCTGTCCCCGGATGGCGGACGACCTGCATATGGGAGGATCGCGCGGGTTGCAACGGGGGTGCAAATTGGGGAAAGGGGGGCATGAACGAGGTATCCGACAGTCCCCTTCGCCCCGATTTCGCGAGCCAGGCCAAAGGCGCACTGCGGTGAAATCCGCGGCCCACGCTCTCAACCGCACGTTCAAGGCGTTTTTCGAAAACGAAGCGGCCTCGGGTATCCTGCTGATCATGATCGCGGTGCTGGCGATGATCGTCGCCAATTCACCGCTGGCGCACGATTACCACGACCTGTTCCACCATACCCTCGCGTGGACCCCGATTGCCAAGCTCAACAGCCTGCACTTGTGGATCAACGATGCGCTGATGGCGATTTTCTTCTTCGTCGTCGGGCTGGAAATCAAGCGAGAGGTCGCCGACGGTGCCTTGTCCGATCCCTCCGCCCGGCGCCTGCCGGTGATCGCGGCGGCGATGGGCATGGCCTTTCCGGCGGTGGTCTTCCTCGGCGTCGTCTTCGGCGACGGCGCACCCGAACTGCAGCGCGGCTGGGCCATTCCCGCGGCGACCGACATCGCCTTCGCGATGGGCATCATGGGCCTGCTCGGCAACCGGGTGCCCCCTTCGCTGCGCCTGTTCCTGCTGACCGTCGCGATCGTCGACGATATCGGCGCAGTGGCAATCATCGCGTTCTTCTATACGGTGAACATCAAGCTCGCTTGGCTGGTGGCTTCGCTGGTGATCTTCGCGCTTCTGGTCGGGCTGAACCGATTCCGGGTCGACCGCTGGTGGGCCTATGCCATCCTGTCGCTGGCGCTATGGTACTGCGTGCTCAATTCGGGCGTCCATGCCACCATCGCGGGCGTGCTGGCGGCGTTCACCATCCCGATGCGCCTGGATGCGAAGGGGGACAGCCTGCTGCTGCGTTTCGAACACGCGCTGCTTCCGTGGAACGCCTATCTGGTGGTGCCGCTGTTCGGGTTCGCCAATGCGGGCGTGGCCCTGGCGGGAATCGGCCTTGGCGGATTTCTCGATCCGCTGCCGCTGGGCATCGCGGCAGGGCTCGTCATCGGCAAGCAAGTCGGCATCATGGCCGCCATCGTTGCCTGCGACCGGCTGCAGATCGCGCCGCGGCCAGAGGGCGCGACCTGGACGCAGTTGTGGGGCACGGCCGTGCTCTGCGGCATCGGCTTCACGATGAGCCTGTTCATCGGCGCTCTCGCCTTCCCCGGCTATCCGCACCTGATCGAGGAAGCGAAGCTGGGCGTGCTGGGCGGTTCGCTGATCTCGGCCCTGTTCGGCTATGCAATCCTGCGCCTGGCCAAGGGTGTGGCCGAGGATGAGGATGGGGCCAAGGCGGAGCCGGTCGCCGGCCCCGCCTGATCGGCGTTACCAGTTGCCGGTATTCGCCATGCTGGCCCAGGGCTCCTGCGGCGGCAGGTGGCCATCCTGCAGCAGTTCGATCGAGATGCCGTCGGGCGACTTGACGAAGGCCATGTGCCCGTCGCGCGGCGGTCGGTGGATGGTGTGCCCGGCATCGAGCAGCGCCTGGCAGGTCGCGTAGATGTCCTCCACCCGATAGGCGAGATGGCCGAAATTGCGGCCCCCGGTGTAGACTTCGGCGCTGCCGTTCTCGGGCGGCCAGTTGTAGGTCAGTTCGACCTCGGCAACGCCCTCATCGCCCGGCGCGGCAAGGAAAATGAGGGTGAAACGCCCCTGCTCGCTGTCGAACCGGCGGACTTCGTTCACGCCGAACAGCTTGAAGAAGGCAATGGTGGCATCCGGGTCGGTGACGCGGATCATGGTATGCAGGTATCGGGTCATGCCCGCCAAGGTAGGGTCTGCGTCGCCGGGCACAAGTCACCGCGAAGGACAAGCCGCAAGCGTTCCCCTACGCCGCCACATAAACGAAAACGGCCCGCACCGGGTGGTGCGAGCCGCTTCGTTGTGGCGTTACGCCGTGTCGGAAAGCTTAGAAGCTGGCCGACAGGGTCGCGACGATGGTGTCGTCGGTGAAACCGTCGATGCTCGGGCCTTCGACGCCGACGTAAGCGACGCCCAGTTCGAGACCCTTGAAGCCGACCGAACCGCCCAGCGACCAGTCGAAGCCGGTGTCGTCAGCCGTGCCCGAGAGATACGGGGGAGCCAGGACGCCATCGGTGTAGCCGAGGTGGGCCGAGAACGAGATCGGCGTTTCCGGGATGGCGAAACCAAGGTCGGTGTAGACGTAGAGGTTGTCGTCGTCGCCCAGCGACTTCTGATCCCAGGCGTAGGCGACGCCCACGGTTACTTCGGCCGGGCCGACAGCGCCGGTCAGCGAGGCGTAGGGCTCGAAGTAGTTGGCATCACCGACGTGACCGTTCGGGTACACGTAGTAGAGCAGGCCGACGTCGGCCGAGATCGTTTCGGTCAGCGCGCCGGTCCAGCCGCCGTAGACGTCCAGTTCCATCGAGCCGTAGACATCGCTGTCTTCGAGCGACGAGGCCCAGGTGCCGACATAGAAACCGCTCGAGTGAGCGACATCGACGCCGCCCTGGATCGCCGGATCGCCGCCCGACAGCGACACGCCGCGGAAGCGGTAGTCGGTGGTCAGCGCAACGTTGGCCGAAACGGTGATGTCGCTATCGGCGTCCTGAGCGAATGCGGGCGCGGCCGAAAGCGCGGTGCCGGCAAGAACGGTAGCAGCGAAGAGGCTGCGGAAAGAAATCGTCATATCTATACCCTCATGATCTTCAAGGATCCTCCCCCCTCCGATCGATACGCCCGCCAAGCATCGTTCATTGCGTGCTCAGGTCTGGGTGCGAAACAAAAGTGCAATCAGCTACCCCAACGCACAAGCACAATCCTGCCGCAGTGCACAATACGGCGGATAAGTGTGGATTTTTTGCAACGCGTTCGTTGTCGGCTTGCCACCGTTCGCAATTGCAGGATCGCACGGTTGTTAACGTCACCACGCCCTACTAAGTAAGGTTTACCCCGCTAGAATGCTCCCCGACCGATGAACGCCCTCTCCCGCCTCTGGAACCGTGCCATCCGGCGCGACGTTGCGCAGCCCGCCTTGCCGGACGGTCAGCGAATCTACGCCATCGGCGATATCCACGGGCATCTCGCCCTGTTCGAACAGATGATCGCCGTGATCGAGGCGGACGACGCCGCGCGGGGCGAGGCCGATACGACGGTGATCCTGCTGGGCGATCTGGTCGATCGCGGGCCCGACAGTGCCGGGGTGATCGCGCGGGCGCGCCGCTGGGCCGAAACGCGCCGCGTGCGGATGCTGACGGGCAATCACGAAGAAATGTTCCTGCGCGCCTTCGCCGACGAAACGGCCCTGCGCCACTTCCTGCGCGCGGGCGGCAAGGAGACTTTGGAGAGCTATTTCGCCGATCCGGCCGAATACCGTGCCCTATCGCTCGACGAGTTGCACGAGCGGCTGCCCGATCTCGTGCCGCAGGCCGACATCGCCTTCATGCGGGACATGGAAGATCTGATCCGCATCGGCGACTACGTCTTCGTCCACGCCGGGATCGATCCGTCGCGGGCGCTGGATGCGCAGAAGACCGGAGATACCCGCTGGATCCGCGAACCGTTCCTCAGCCATCCCGAAAGCCTCGATGTCTGCGTCGTCCACGGCCACACGATCCGCAGCGAGGTGGTCGTCCACGCGCCGCGCGGCTGGCCCAACCGCATCGGCATCGACACCGGCGCGTACCAATCGGGCAGGCTGACCGCGGTCGGCTTGCAGGGAACCGGGCGCTGGTTCATGGAAGCGCTCGCCAACTGACCTTTTCGTGCGGACGGCCCTTGGGGCGATGGACCGCCCGGCAACATTCGGGGAAACGGAATGAAGATCGCGATGGTGGGATCGGGCTATGTCGGCCTGGTGTCCGGCGCGTGCTTTGCCGACTTCGGGCACGAAGTCGTATGCATCGACAACGATCCTCAGAAGATCGAGCGGCTCTTGGCCGGCGTCATGCCGATCTACGAGCCGGGTCTTGCCGAACTGGTTGCGTCGAACGTGCGCGCGGGAAGACTGTCGTTCTCCACCGATCTCGGTGCCTCGATCGAGGATGCGGGTGCGATCTTCATCGCGGTCGGCACGCCCAGCCGCCGCGGCGATGGCCATGCCGACCTCACCTTCGTGTATCAGGTCGCGCGCGAGATCGGAGAGAAGCTGTCAGGGCCGGCGGTGGTCGTCACCAAGTCGACGGTTCCGGTCGGCACCGGCGACGAGGTCGAGCGCATCCTGGCCGAGAGCGGCACACCGCACCGCTTCGCCGTCGTGTCGAACCCCGAATTCCTTCGCGAAGGCGCGGCGATCGGCGACTTCAAGCGCCCCGACCGTATCGTCATCGGCGCGGAGGACGATTTCGGGCGTGAGGTCATGCGCGACGTCTATCGCCCGCTGTTTCTCAACAAGGCACCGATCCTGTTCACCGGCCGCCGGACCAGCGAACTCATCAAGTACGCGGGCAATGCCTTCCTCGCGACGAAGATCACCTTCATCAACGAGATGGCGGACCTGTGCGAGCGCGTCGGCGCCGACGTGCAGGACGTGGCGCGCGGCATCGGGCTCGACAACCGCATCGGCGCGAAGTTTCTCCACGCCGGGCCGGGCTATGGCGGTTCATGCTTCCCCAAGGACACGCTCGCCCTGCTGAAGACGGCGGAGGATTACGACAGCCCGGTCCGC
>CAYRLC010000065.1:0-14171 GCA_964424995.1 uncultured Croceicoccus sp. | reverse complement strand
ATCCCGTTCCAGCATGCCAGCCCCAGCGTCCTGCGCGCCATGAAGCGCCCGGCGAACGAGGCCAAGGTGCTCGAACGGCTGAAGTCGTGGCGCGCGATCTGCCCCGACATCGCCATCCGCTCCAGCTTCGTGGTCGGCTTCCCCGGCGAGACCGAGGACGATTTCCGCTACCTGCTCGACTGGCTGGAGGAAGCGCAGCTCGACCGCGTGGGCGGCTTCCGGTTCGAACCGGTCGAGGGCGCGCAGGCCAATGCCCTGCCCGATCCGGTGCCCGAAGCGGTGAAGGAAGAGCGTTACGCCCGGCTGATGGAAGTGACCGAGCGCATCAGCGCCGCAAAATTGGCAGCCAAGATCGGACGAACCATTGCGGTTATTATCGATGAAGTCGGCGAACCGGATGAGGATGGCGACATCGGCGCTACCGCCCGCTCGCAGGCCGATGCGCCGGAAATCGACGGCAACGTCTTCCTGCGCAATGTGCCCGCCACACTGCGACAGGGCGATTTCGCGACGGCGACCATCGAGGAAGCCGACGCGCACGATCTCTTCGGCTTTATCGGCTGAGCGGCAGCGGCTAGAGCTTCCGGCGATGACCGATTCCCGTATCTGGACCGCCGCCCTCCTCGTCATCGGTGACGAGATCCTGTCCGGCCGCACGCAGGACAAGAACATCGCGCAAGTCGCGTCGTGGCTGGGCGTGCAGGGCATCCGCCTGCGCGAAGTGCGTGTGGTCCCCGACGTGATTGACGCCATCGTGGAGGCGGTGAACGCGCTGCGCGCCCGCAACGACTATCTCTTCACCACCGGCGGTATCGGCCCGACGCATGACGATATCACCGTCGATGCGGTGTCGCAGGCGCTGGGCGTCGAGGTCGAGGTGCACCCCGAAGCCCGCGCCATCCTCGAGGCCTATTACGTCGACAAGGGCGGCGTGAACGAAGGGCGCCTGCGCATGGCCCGCGTTCCCGCCGGGGCCGACCTTATTCCCAACCGCTATTCGGGTGCGCCGGGCATCCGGCACGGCAATGTCTTCCTGATGGCAGGCGTGCCGCACATCACCGCCGGAATGCTCGATGCCCTGACCGGAACGCTCGAAGGCGGCGAACCGCTGCTGTCCGACACCGTCGGCGCATGGGTGCCCGAAAGCGAGATCGCCGGCCTGTTGCAGGAGATCGAGCGCGCGCACGAAGGCTCGCAGATCGGCTCCTATCCCTTCTTTCGCGAAGGCCGCGTCGGCGCGAACTTCGTTGTCCGCTCGACCAGCGCGGAGATGGTGCAGTCCTGCATCGACACGCTGTGCGAAGGGCTGGGCGAAATGGGTTACGATTTCACGCCGGGCGGTATCTGATCGCGCCTTGGCGATCCGGTTGACTCCGCCCTTGCGCACAAAGCAGTTTCCTCTGTAATCATCCTGCCAGAATTTCTCCTCGCAGGATGCCCTCATGACCGATCGCCGCAAATTCCTCGGTGGCCTTGCCGCCAGCGCCCCCGTTGCCCTCGGCATGGTGCCATTCGCCGCGCCCGCCTTTGCGCAGAACGTGGCAGCGGGCGACATGGCGGGCCCGGCGCTGTTCGGTTCGCCCTCGCGCACCTTCCCCTTCGCGCCCGACGTGTACCGCGAGCGCCGTGCGAAGCTGATGGCCAGGATGGGCGGCGGCGTCGGCGTAATCTATTCGGCAACCTCGCAGCCCGAAGGCGTGCTCGACAACCTGTCGACGCAGGATGACGATTTCGAATACCTCACCGGCATCCAGGACGAGATCGGCGCGGCGCTGCTCCTCGCCCCTTCGGAAGTCGGCACCCGCGAATATCTCTTCCTGCGCTCGCGCGACGACGAGTCCGAACGCTGGGAAGGCGTGCGCCTGTCGACCGGCGCCGAGCTCGAACGGCGCACCGGGTTCGACAAGATCTATCGCACCGGATCGCTCTCCGGCCTCACCAGTTCGCTGGCGGCGCGTTCGGGCAAGATGCATTTCCTCGGCCCCATCGTTTCGCCCAATGCGCCGGTGCCCGCCGCGCTGGAGCTCTACGGCAAGATCGCGCAGCGCAATCCCGGCGTCTCGACCGTCAATTCGGCAACGCTCATTCGCGACATGCGCGTGCAGAAGGAGCCGCGCGAGATCGCGCTGATCCGCAAGGCCATCGCCGCCACCGAAGCGGGCCTCATGGCAGCGATGGCGCAAGTGCGCGTCGGCATGACCGAGCGCGAGCTGAAGGCGATCATCGAGAACGCCTTCCGCGCCAATGGCGGCGACGGTCTCGGCTTCCAGTCGATCACCGCGACCGGACGGGCCAGCGCGGTGCTGCACTACGATGGCAACGATGGCGTCGTCCGCGACGGCGACATGGTGCTCTGCGATGTCGGCGCGCATGTCGGCGGCTATTCCGCGGATATCACCCGCACTTTCCCCGCCAACGGCAGGTTCACCGCCGAACAGCGCCAGGTTTACGACACCGTGCTCGCCGCACAGAACGCCGCGCACAAGGCGCTGAAGGCCGGAACGCCCTACACCGCCGCGCAGGACGCTGCGGACAGGGTGATCGAGGCATCGGGCAAGGCCGATGCCTTCTGGCACAGCCTGGGTCATTTCGTCGGCCTCGACGTGCATGACGTGGGCGACATGCGTGCACCCCTGCCGGAAAACGCCGTCGTCACCATCGAACCGGGCATCTACTTGCCCGAGCGCGGCTTCGGCGTGCGGATCGAGGACGACTACCTCATCACCAAGGCGGGCGCCGACCACATGAGCACCGGCGTCCCGCGCGAGGCGAGTGCCATCGAGGCGCTGATGGCCCGCCGCTAAGCTGGCAACCGTCATCCGGCCCGCGCTTCGCACCCGCACAAATTGTGTAGAGGCGCTTACAGGCCATTAACCCTCGATCGGTATGCATTTCCGCGGGTGCATTTCGAGGGTTCACGATGGTCAATTCGCGGCAGGCCGACCGATTGGGGGTTTCGGCACAGGGCAGCTTTCGGCGCGGGCCGGGTCTTGCGCAGTCGGCAGAGGTCGCCGATCTCACCCCGCTCGGCTGCCGCCTGATCGACATTCCGCGCAACCTTGCTCGCGGCGAACCGCTCTCGCTGCGGATCGGCAGTGTCGGCCCGATTGCGGCCACCGTTCGCTGGCTCAAGCTGGGGCGAGAGGCAGGGCTGGAGTTCGATACGCCGCTGAGCGATGTCGCCTACAATGTCCTGCTGAGCCAGCACCGACTTGCCCCGCAAGATCCCGTCCGTGCCGAACTGATGGCTCTCCACAACGATGCCCTGGCCGGTACAGCCGCGGAACCGGAGGCCATGGCAGGCGAGCCTGTCGAGGCTGAACCGCGAGTTGCCTGCGAGGCCGGGATTGGGGAGGCCGACAAGGTGGTCTCCATCCACGCAGGCGATCCGGAGGCGGAGCGCCGTGCCAGCCAGCGCATCGCCGCCAACGATCCGGCCATGATCTTTGCCGCCGGCAGCAGTCCGGTCGAAGTGCGGATCGCGGACTTTTCGCACACCGGCATGCGGCTGGGCATCGCCGATGCAAGCGTGCTGCCGGGTTCGGTCGTCAGCATCGTCTTTCCCGACAACGAGGTCGTGCACGGCGAGGTGCGCTGGAACGACGGCCGAGGCCTGGGCATTCGTGTCCTCGGCGTGGGCGAAGCGCCGCTAGAGGCCTCCGGCGACACAATGGCCGAACCGGACCTCGCGGAGATGCAACCGCTAGACACCGTGATGGCGCTTCCGGCGGAAACCGATGCAACGGTGGCGAGCTGGCTCGATGAAAGCGACCGTTGCGACTTCGCAGCCTTGCTGGAAGTCGACGAGCGGCAGCAAAATAACGAATTGCCGAGCCATCTCATCGAGGCGGTCGAAACGCCCGAGGACACGGCAATCGCGACCGACGAGCCCGCGCCGCTGCCCGAACCGAACCCCGCAGCGGCATTCCTCACCGAACTCGACTGCGCGCCGGAAGGACTGGCCGCCCTGCCCGACATGCCGACCGATCACCTCGAACGCTTTGCCGCCCTGCTGGAAGCGGCGCGTGCCTGCGATTTCGCGGCGATCAAGATCCGCGTCACCGCCGAGGGGATCGACATGGACCTCGCCTACCGCCCCTGAGCGATCGGCCCGGACGCCCACGCAAAAAAGGGCCGTGAGCAAGACGCTCGCGGCCCTTTTTTCATGATCGCCCAGACCCGTTAAAGGGCCCCGTCAGAGGCGGTCCGCGATCGCGGCGCTTACGCGCCGGCGATCTCGGTGGTGTCGATCTTCAGGCCCGGGCCCATCGAGCTCGTGACCGTGATCTTGCGGACATACTTGCCCTTGGCGCCCGAGGGCTTGGCCTTGACGATCGCATCGACGAACGCGTCGAAATTCGCCTTCAGCGCATCGTCCGAGAACGACAGCTTGCCGAGCCCTGAGTGGATGATGCCCATCTTCTCGACGCGGAACTCGACCTGGCCGCCCTTGGCGTCCTTGATGGCCTGCTCGACGTTCGGGGTGACGGTGCCCAGCTTCGGGTTCGGCATCAGGCCCTTGGGACCCAGCACCTTGCCGAGGCGGCCGACGACGCCCATCATGTCCGGCGTCGCGATGACGCGGTCATAATCGAGATTGCCGTTCTGCATGTCTTCCATCAGGTCTTCGGCACCGACCTTGTCGGCACCGGCGGCCAGCGCCTTCTCGGCGTTGTCGCCACGGGCGAAGACAGCGACGCGATGCCGCGGACCATCTGGTCGGCGTGGCGCGGATCAACGCCGAGGTTCATCGCGATCTCGAAAGTCTCGTCGAACTTGGCGCTCTTCAGCTCGCGCAGAGTGGTCAGCGCTTCGCCCAGGCTATAGAGCTTCTCTGCGTCGAGCTTGCCGGCGAGAGCCTTCTGCTTCTTGGTCTGCTTTGCCATCGGATCAGCCCTCCACAACCTGCAGGCCCATCGAACGGGCGGAGCCTTCGATGATCTTCATCGCCTGATCGATGTCGTTCGCGTTGAGATCGGCCATCTTGGTTTCGGCGATCTGCTGAACGGCACTGCGCTTGATCGTTCCGGCCGAGGCCTTGCCCGGCTCCTTCGAACCCGACTTCAGGTTCGCGGCCTTCTTCAGCAGGAACGACGCCGGCGGCGTCTTGGTGACGAAGGTGAAGCTGCGATCGGCATAGACGGTGATGACCGTAGGGATCGGCATGCTCTTCTCGAGCTCCTGCGTGGCAGCGTTGAACTGCTTGCAGAATTCCATGATGTTGACACCGCGCTGACCCAGCGCGGGGCCGATCGGCGGCGACGGGTTGGCAGCGCCCGCGGGCACCTGGAGCTTGATGTAGCCCTCGATCTTCTTGGCCATGGTGGCCTCCTTTCACACTGTCGGGCGAGCCTTTCGGCCAACCCTCATGATAAGCGGTCAGACGGCAGCCGAAGCCACCTCCCGCACGGGTTCCCACGGATGGGAAGGCGCGCCCATAGCGACGGGCACGCCCGAATGCAACTTACTTGACGAGCTCGACCTGCTCGAAGTCCAGTTCGACCGGGGTTGCGCGGCCGAAGATCGACACGCCGACCTTGACCTTGCTCTTATCGAAGTCGAGCTCCTCTACCACGCCGTTGAAGCTGGCGAACGGGCCGTCGAGCACCTTCACCGAATCGCCGATCTCGTAGTCGACGCTGACTTCGCGCTTGGGCTGCGCGGCCAGTTCGTCGCGCTGGCCGAAGTAACGGGCGGCCTCACGCTCCGAAATCGCCTGCGGCTTGTTGTTGTTGCCGAGGAAGCCGGTGACCTTGGGCGTGTTCTTGACGAGGTGATAGATGTCGTCGTTCATCGCCAGCTTGGCGAGGACGTAGCCCGGCATCGTCTTGCGCTCGGACTGCACCTTCTTGCCGCGCTTCACTTCGGTGACGGTTTCCGACGGCACCTCGATCTGTTCGACCAGCGCCTCGAGCCCGGTGCGCTCCGCCTCGGCGAGGATGGCTTCCTTCACCTTGTTCTCGAAGCCGGAGTAGGCGTGGATGATGTACCAGCGAGCCATGTTCTTTGTCCTGTTGTCCTAAGCGATCAGGCGAGCGACAGCAGCCACTGCATGACTGCACCGAAGACGGTGTCGATGCCGAGGAAGAAGACCGAGAGGATCAGCATCATGATGCCGACGAAGATCGCCGTGCTGACGGTTTCCTTGCGGGTCGGCCAGACGACCTTGGAACCTTCCGCGCGAACCTGACGGATGAATTCTCCGGGGCTGGTCTTGGCCATGATGTCCTCTTCGCCTTCAAAGCGTGAACTGATGAAAACCACGAAGGAGCCTTCGCGGCTTCCGGCATCGGCCCATCGCCGCTCCGAGCGAGGCTGGGAGACGGCGTTCAGGTTTCCGATGTCGGAATTACGTTGCAGCCAATAGTGCGGGGATCGTTCGCGTGCAAGGGGCGATGCGACCTGATCGCACCGACCGACCAGGATGAACCGTGCATGGCCTGCGCCCGGCCTTCCCCTGCAAGGCGGATCAAGGTAGCCCTGTCGCAGGAAACGACATCGACAGGACACCTGATGAGCGCAGCAACGCCGGCCGGAGACAGCCTGATCGACCACGTCACCAACGTGTCCGACTTCATCTGGGGCGGCACATGGCACGGAGAGCCGGTGCTGGCCGTCGGCGGGCAACCGCTCCCGCCGATGACAATGATCCTGCTGGGGGTCGGCCTGTGGTTCATGGTCGGCCTGCGCTTCTATCCCCTGCGCAACCTGTTTCCGGCATTCGCCGGCCTGTTCAAGGCGCGCAAGGGCGAAGGCGCGGGAGAGATCAGCCCGTTTGCCGCCTTGTCCACCGCGCTTTCGGGGCAGGTCGGCACCGGTAACCTTGCTGGCGTCGCCACGGCGATTTCCCTGGGCGGGCCGGGTGCGATCTTCTGGATGTGGATCACCGCCCTGATCGGCATGGCGCTGGCCTTTGCCGAAGGTTCGCTCGCCATCCGCTATCGCGAAACGACCAGCGAGGGCACGTATCGCGGCGGTCCGATGAGCTACATCATGATCGGCCTCGGCCCGAAATGGACGTGGCTGGCGGTGGTCTTCTGCATCGGCACGCTGTTTTCGGCGCTGGTCACCGGCAACACCATCCAGGCCAACGCGGTCGCCGACGGGCTCAACGAGATTTTCGGGATGGAGGAGTGGCTGGGCGGTCTGGTGACAGCCATCGCGGTCTTTGCCGTGATCATCGGGGGGATCAAGTCGATCGGCAACGTCGCCGAGAAGATCGTGCCCTTCATGGCCTTCGGCTATGTCGCGATGGCCCTGATCGCGATCGGCATGAATATCCAGGATATTCCCGAAACCTTCACCCGCATCTTCGAAGGGGCGTTCAACCCGCAGGCGGCAAGCGGCGGCTTCGTCGGCGCGGCAGTCATGCTGGCGATCCGGGCGGGCGTGGCGCGCGGGCTCTTCTCGAACGAGGCGGGACAGGGCTCGACCCCCATCGCCCACGCCGTCGCGCAGACCGACGACCCGGCGCAGCAGGGCCGCATGGCGATGCTGGGCACTTTCATCGATACGATCGTCATCTGCACGATGACGGCGCTCGTAATCCTGACGGTGGAGGGCAATTTCACCGGGGCGGGCGCGGCGGTGAAGCATGCCTGGCAGTCCGACTTGCAAGGCTTCGCCATGACCTCCGGCGCCTTTGCCGCCGCCTTCCCGATGGCGGTGGGCACGGTTCCGGCCGGTACGCTGGTCGCTTCGATCGCGCTCATCCTCTTCGTATTCACCACGCTGCTGACCTGGAGCTATTATGGGGAGCGGGCGATCACCTTCCTCTACGACCGGATCCCCGGCAGTCACCGGGGCGGCGAAAAGGCGTTGCTGATCGGCTGGCGCGTGCTGTGGTGCATGGTGATCTTCGTCGGATCGTCGCAGGACCTCAAGCTGGTCTGGCGACTGGGCGACATCGCCAATGCCGCGATGGCGCTTCCCAACCTGCTGGCGCTGGCCATGCTGTCCGCCGTGGTCTTCGCGCTTTCGCGCGGCGAACGCAGGGCCGGGAAGGACCATATGCGGGTGACGGACGAAGAACCGAACGAGTACTGACCGTGGCGCGCCGCTTCTGGATATGGGGCGGCACGCTCTTCCTGCTGTCATCGCCCGCCCTGCCCCACGGCGGTGTCGATGCACAAGGGTGCCACACGGAGCGGCGCACCGGACAGCGGCACTGCCACGAAACGCCCGATTCGGCATCTGCACCCGTGCAAGCGCCGGCCCGGGCGGCGGTCGGCAGCTATTACCCCAATTGTGCCGCTGTAAGGGCCGCCGGTCGCGCGCCCTTGCGGCGGGGCGAGCCGGGCTATCGGTCCGGTCTGGATCGCGACAACGACGGGATCGCCTGCGAACCCTACCGCTGATCCGGCCACCAATTTTGGACGCGTTCATCGACCTCGTGAGCCTCGCCCCGCCCCGCTACTTGGCTCGGCCCGCCCCGATTTTCCGGCATGGTTAATCTGGAATTCACCCGCCGGACGCCGTTTTGCCGGGGCGTGCCGCGGGGCGGTTTCCATCCCTCCCCCTCCCCGTCCCGCGGCATGTCCCAGATTACGGGGAAAGGACATTTCATGATCAAGCATACTCTCGCCGCCCTTGCCGTCATCGCGCTGCCGGTTGCGGCCCATGCCCAGGATGCCGGTGCCAGCGTCGATGCGGGAGCCAAGGCCAGCGCGCCGGGTGCTGCGGTTTCCGCCGAGACGAAAGTCGAGGCCGCCGTCAGCGCCAAGGATCTTGCCGCCACCGCAACGCAGAACGGCCAGGCCGTTGCCGAAACGGCCCGGACGACCGGCACGGCCGTGACCGATACGGCACGCTCGACTGCCGGAACCGCGCTCGAACGCGCAGGTTCGCTTGGCGCGACCGCTAGCGGTACTGTCGGCGGCGCAATCGGAGCTGCAGCACCCGTCGGCGGCGCGGCCGTGGGCGTAGGTGCCGGAGCCGGCGCGCACGCGGGCCACTGATTTCGCCTAGGCAGTCCCTCGCCCTGGGGCGCGCGTCCTTATCGGGTGCGCGCTTCTTGCCGTTCGGGCCGCCTGTTATCGCCCGGTGAGGCGATGATCCGCTGTGCCCACGATGCGGCGGGCTTTCGGCGATACAAGGTGAAGTGGCAGGAGTGGCAGGATTCGAACCCGCGGCCCTCGGTTTTGGAGACCGATGCTCTACCAACTGAGCTACACTCCTGCGGGTGCTGCGGCCTCTATCGCTACAATCGCGGGCTGACAAGCATCTCTTCGCCGGATTTGCGACATTGGGCGACGGATCGCGGGTCATTGCCGAACGGGGCGCAAGGTCTGCGTGACATTCGCCGCAAGTGAAGGCATCAATAAGCGTCATGTCGAAGCTGCAGCCTCCTGCCGACACGTCAGCCGCGATCGACCCGGAGCTTATGCTGCTGGCCTACAGGTCCGGCATTTTCCCGATGGCCGAAACCCGCGACGATCCCGAGATCATGTGGATCGAACCGCGCGAGCGGGCGGTGATCCCGCTCGACCACCTGCAACTGTCGCGCTCGCTGCTCAAGGTGCTGAAACGCGACAAGTTCACGGTCACCTGCAACCACGCGTTCGAGGATGTGATCGCCGGTTGCGCCGCCCCGCGCGACGGGGAGGAGGAGGACGTGTCGGAAAGCTGGATCAGCCGCCGCATCACCGCCAGTTACGTCCTTCTGCACAAGCTGGGCCACGCCCACTCGATCGAATGCTGGCGCGACGGGCAATTGGTCGGCGGGCTCTACGGCGTGGGATTCGACCGGGTGTTCTGCGGCGAATCGATGTTCAGCCGCGAATCGGACGCCTCCAAGGTGGCGCTGTGCTGGCTGGTCGCGGCGATGCGGGCGGCGCGGTTGGAAGTGCTCGACTGCCAGTTCATGACCCCGCACCTTGCCACGATGGGCGCGGTGGACATGCCGCAGGCGCGCTACCTCGACCTCGTCAAGCAGGCCTGCCGCCCGCGAGAAGCGGGTGATTACTCGGCGCTGCCCGAAGGCTTTGCCGCATTGCTGTCGTCGGCGACCTTCGACCCTTCCTCTTCGCCCGGGAAGGTCATCGCGCAGTCCTTGATCCACACGTCATAGATCGGATGCTCGACTACGTTGAGTGACGGGCTGTTGAGGAACAGCCAACCCGAGAAGATGCGATTCCACGTCGGGTTGGCGCGGTCGCCGTCGGGCGTGACGAAGACCTGCACGAAGGCACCTTCCTCCGGCTCCGGATCCCACGGCGGGCGGCGTTCGCAGGTTTCCAGCCGGACCAGCACGTCGTCGACGCGCTTCACTTCGCCCGGCTTGATCTCGATATCCTGCGTCAGGTTGTTGCGCTTGTTGAGCAGGCCCAGCGTGGCCACGCGCTCGGCCAGCGGCGTGCCCTGCGGCAACCCGTCCTCGCCGATCACCGGTTCGGCTTCGGCGTTCAGCTTCTGCGTGCCCGGGGCCTTGGCGACCGAGACTTCCTTCTTCACGCCCTTGGCCGCGTCGTCCGGCTTGGGATCGCTGCCGCAGCCGGCCAGCAGGAGGGCCGCCGTCAAGGCGAGCGTTGGGCCCAGCGCCGAGGCAAGCACGGGCGCGCGAATCACTGGTCGGGCGACCAGGCTTCGTAATCGCCGGTGGCGCGGGCGCGCACGCCGCCCTTTTCCAGCGCGCCGGCGGGGCGATAGGCGCCCGCGGTACCGGTGGCGTTGGGGGTGTAGTCGACTTGCCAGATGCGCGGCGGGGGCAGGTTCGATTCCGGCGCATCCTCGAACGCGCCGTGCAGCCAGCCGTGCCATTCGGCCGGCACGCGGCTCGCGTCGTTGGCGCCCGCATAGATCACCCAGCGGCGTTCCTGGCCCAGCGAGTTCGGCTTCTTGCCGCGGAAGTACTTGTTGCCTTGCGCGTCGGTGCCCACCTCGACGCCGTTCTTCCAGCTGTCGAGCAGGGTGCCGACGGTCGCGCCGTCCCACCAGGTGAAGATCTTGCCCAGAATGCTCATGATACCCGGATGCTCATCGAATTACCGTTGATCGTGTCCGGCGATTAGCGCCACCCGGCCCCTTCCGCAACCGCAGAGCGGCCGCCCTGCCCGGTTCGCGCCGCGACCCGATGGCCGGATGCCCGCGCGTCGCCCCGTCACGGACGGCGGAAGCTGACCTTGCCGCCTTCGCGGATGCCAAGCTCCGCCGCGCGTCCGCCGGGAATCTCCAGCACGTACATCGCCGGCCCGCGCGAGGGCACTCCCGCATCGGAATAGGGCACCGCGTTGGCCGCCACGGTATCGATCACCCCGTCGGTGCGGATGAAGATGATGTCGAGCGGGATATAGGTGTTGCGCATCCAGAACCGGCGCCGCGTCGCCGTGGCGTCGGTCGTGCTGAAGTCGAAGATCATCCCCTCGTCGGCGCCGAGTTCGGTGCGGAACATCAGACCGCGCGATCGTTCGTCGGGCTCTCCCGCATATTCGGCGGAAAAGGCATGGGGGCCCTTCGCCGTATCGACCGTGACAGTCACCAGCGGCATGCCCGACACCGGGTGGATCGAAGGCGAGGTCTCGCTGGTGGCGGCGGCGGGGATGGTGGAAGCCGGTGCGCATCCGGGTATCGCCAGAAGCGCGGCAAGGCATGCGACCCTTGCGATATTCATGTCAGTCCTCGTGACCGGCCTCTTCTACGGCAGCTGCGACCCATTCGCGTGCCGTGTCGGCATCCGCCGCTTCGACCAGTCGACGCGACGTATCGAGCGAATGGCCCGCGCGCAACATCGCCGCGACCTGCTTTTCGCGTATCGCCCTGTCCGCCGGGGGTGCGCCCTCGATGCCGAACGGCCCGAACCGCCGCTTTTCGACAAGCCGCAGCGCCGCCTCCCGCTGGCGGGCCACGCTGACGACGGTGCGGTCATCGGCATCGACGCCCGCCGCGTCCAGCGCCTGTCCCACCCGGCGCAGGCCATATCCGCGCCGCAGCAGGCTGCCGGTGCGGGCGCGGGCATATTCGCTATCATCGACATAGCGGTTGGCGACGAAGCGCGCGACCAGCGCATCGACATCGGGCGGTGCGGCCCCGTCGTCCCTGCCGTCCCACCCGCGTTCGCGCAGTTTTCGCCGGCAGTAGCGCGCCAATCCCTGCGCCGTGGTCGCGAACCGGGCGACATAGGCGAGCGCCATTTCCTCCAGCGCGGCTGACGACAAGGGCCTCGCAGCCCTTGCGGACCGGGCTTTTGGGGGATAACGGCTCTCGCGCTCGGTCATCGTGCCATATTCGTGCCACAGTCTCGTAACATTGGAAACGGCCTTCGGGATTTGCCCGAGGGAATGGGGTCTACGCAATCGACGCAACGGCTCGTGGAGAGGGGCCACCCGTGAGGCCGGTCAGCCCGGATTAATCGGGTGATCCCCTAAAGCGGGCTTCTTTTGCAACTTCATGGGAAAGCTACAGCTTCATGACGCAAATCGCCCCCACGGCAGGCGCCACGCTTGATCCCACGCCTAATGCGGATTCGCTGCCGCGCCGCCTCGCCGATTTCGCCACGTTCGCCGATGCGGTGGACTATGCGGCCAAAGGTGCGCGCGGTCTGAACTTCCATGACCCGCGCGGCAATCTGGCCCGGGTCTATCCCTATTCCGAACTTCGCGCGGATGCGCTGGCGATGGCCCGCCGCCTGATCGCCAGCGGCGTCGTGCCCGGCGACCGCATCGCGCTCGTCGCCGAAACCGGCACCGACTTCGCCGCGCTGTTCTGCGGCGCGGTCTATGCCGGCGCCTGGCCGGTGCCGCTGCCGCTGCCGACCAGCTTCGGCGGCAAGGAAAGCTACATCGACCAGCTTGCCGTGCAGTTGCAGTCGAGCGACCCGAAGATGCTGCTCTACCCCGCCGAAATCGCCGCGATGGCCGGTGCCGCCGCCGAACGGCAGGGTTGCGAGGGCATCGACTGGGAAAGCTTCGCCACGCGCGAGGCGCCCGAGACCGCCCTGCCCCGGCTCAGCCCCGACGACATCTGCTATTTGCAGTATTCGTCGGGCTCCACCCGTTTTCCGCACGGCGTGGCGGTCACCCACCGCGCGCTGATGTCGAACCTTGCCGCGCACTCGCACGGCATGCGGGTGGGAGAGGACGATCGCTGCATCTCGTGGCTGCCGTGGTACCACGACATGGGCCTCGTCGGCTGTTTTCTGTCGCTGATCGCGAACCAGGTTTCTGGCGACTATCTCAAGACCGAGGATTTCGCCCGCCGCCCGTTGGCGTGGCTCGATCTCATCAGCCGCAACAAGGGCAAGTCGATCTCGTACTCGCCCACCTTCGGCTACGACATCTGCGCGCGCCGCATCTCCAGCCAGTCGAACGTCGCCGAACGCTTCGACCTGTCGCGCTGGCGGCTGGCCGGCAATGGGGCCGACATGATCCGTCCCGACGTCATGCAGTGCTTCGTCGATGCTTTCGCCGATGCCGGGTTCAAGGCCAATGCCTTCACCCCCAGCTACGGCCTTGCCGAAGCGACGCTGGCGGTCACCATCATGCCGCCGGGAGAAGGCATTCGCGTCGAGCTGGTCGAGGAAGAGCGCCTGTCGGGCACGCCGCGCGACCTGTCGCGCCCGGCCCGCTACCGCGCAATCGTCAACTGCGGCAAGGCGGTGAAGGACATGGAACTCGCCATCCGCGGCGAGGACGGGCACCACCTGCCCGACCACCACATCGGCAAGGTGTGGTGCGCGGGGCCGAGCGTCATGCACTCCTATTTCCGCGATCCCGAGGCGACCGAGGCGTGCCTTGTCGACGGGTGGCTGGATACCGGCGACATGGGTTACATGGTGGACGGCTACCTGTTCATCGTCGGTCGTGCCAAGGACATGATCATCATCAACGGCAAGAACCACTGGCCGCAGGATATCGAGTGGGCGGTGGAACAGCTCCCCGGCTTCCACCAGGGCGACATCGCCGCTTTTGCGGTACAGGCCGACAATGGCGAGGAAGTACCCGCCGTGCTGGTCCACTGCCGCGTGTCCGATCCGGTGGAGCGCATCAAGCTGCACGACCAGATCCGCGACAAGGTGCGTTCGATCACCGGCATGAACTGCGTCGTCGAACTGGTCCCGCCGCGCACCCTGCCCCGTACGTCTTCGGGCAAGCTCAGCCGCGCCAAGGCGAAGAAACTGTACCTGTCGGGCGAGATCGAGCCGTACCAGCTCGCCGCCTGATTTATCAGGGTTGGAG
>CAYRLC010000064.1:11857-14497 GCA_964424995.1 uncultured Croceicoccus sp. | reverse complement strand
GGCCTCCTTGTCCAGCCGCGCGCGCCAGCCCTTGCCTTGGGCCAGGGCCGCCGCAACCCGGGCGGCGGCCAGCGGCGTCGCATAGGACGTGCCGCGCACCTTGCGCCGCTGGCCGCTGCGGTCGCGGGCAAAGATGTCTGCTCCCGGCGCCGCGTAATCGAGGTGCAGCGCACGCCCCGCCTCGATCAGCGCGCGGTTACGGCCATCGACACCGGTAATCGCCAGGACGCCCGGATACGACGCGGGATAGGACGGAGGCGCGACCGGCCCGTCATTGCCCACCGCTGCCACCACGACCACGCCGCGCTGCTGAGCCGATGCGATGGCGCGGGCCAGCACCGGGTTCTTCGGCCCGACGAGGCTGATCGTCACGACCCGGCTGCCCTGTGCGGTCAGCCAGCCCAGCCCGCGCGCGATGGCCAGCGCATTGCCGCCCGCTGGATCGGTGCCATAGACATCCGCCACCCGCACCGTCGGCGCTCCCGCGCCCCGCAACAGGGACGCGACCGCGCTGCCGTGGTTGCTGGCCGCAGGCGCACCGTCGGCGAAGCCTCGCTGTGCGGTGAGACCGAGATCGGCCGCCGCTGCGCCGTCGATCATGCCGATTGGCGTGGAGACCCGCGCCGCTGCCGGACCCGCCGCGGCCAGTTCGACCACTTCTGCCCCGCCCGACTGGAAATGCAGCGGATCGCTGCTCACCGTCGCATGGGGCAGGAGACGAGCCAGTGCGCGTTCCGCTTCGGCAAGCGTCATCCCCGAGGGCACGGCCACGCGCGTGACCACCATGTCCAGCCCCTCGATGGGTTGATCGGCCAGCCGGGTGAACCCCCGCCGCCTCCGCTGCCGCCATATCCGGACCGGCGTCCAGCACCAGCAGTTCGCCGCGCCGGGCCGGTTGCCCGCCCATGTCGAGTGCGATCCGGTCCGGATGCAGCGCCACCAGCGCCTCGATCCGGTCGGCGCGCAGACGCACAAGTCGCTGCGCATGAGCAGCGATGGTGGCACTGGTCGCCGTCACCGTGCGGTCCAGCGGGCCAAGAATGTCGTCCACGCCCGGCAGGCCGATCCCGCCCACTTGTCCGATGCCACCGCCGAACAGAATGGCGCCCGGCCCCGACAGCGGCCGTTGCGGCAGGGCCAGCTGCGCCGAGGCCGGCACGGCAAAACAGAGCATGGCAATCGGCAGGACAATTCGGCGCATGGGGTTCCGGCTGATGGATTTGCGATGAAACGTGGATTAAACGGCCCCCGCCCTTCGTTTAATCCCCCGACAAGGCAGAGACATCGAGCAAGTCCTTCGAAACCGGCCTCCTGGCCCTCTTGCCCCGGTTGCGACGTTTCGCGATCGGGCTGACGGGCAATGGCGCGGAAGGGGACGATCTTTGCCAGATGACGATCGAGCGTGCGCTTGGCAACCGCGAAAAGTGGCGCGGCGGCAGTCGGCTCGACAGCTGGGTGTACACGATCATGCGCAACATCCGCATCGACGAGGCGCGTGCCGGGCAAAGGCGGGCAAGAACCTTCGCGGACGAGGAAGCAGGCCTCTCGGTCGGCCACGACGGCGCGCAGGAAGCGGCCGTCCAGCTGGGTGATATCGACGCGGCGATGGCGCGCCTGCCCGCCGAACAGAAGGAGGCGGTTCTGCTGGTGATGGTGGAGGGCTATTCGTATCGGGAGGCGGCGGAGATCGCCGGGTGCCCGGTGGGAACGATGAATTCACGCCTTGTCCGCGGGCGCGATGCGCTGCTGGCGATGCTGGGAGAACAGCCGTGATCTCGCCGGAAGAACTGGCCGCCTTTGCCGATGGCCAATTGGATGACGCCCGCCATGAAGAGGTGGCCGCCATGGTCGCCGCCGATCCGGCACTCGCCGCGCAAGTCGCCAGCCACCGGGCTCTGCGTCAGCGGCTGTCGGCTCATTTTGCGCCGGTGCTGGAACAGCCGGTGCCCGAAAGGCTGACCGCCGCCATCAGTCCGCGGGCCGAGGTCGTGGATCTCACTGCCGCGCGCAACAGGCGCCGATTGCCCGCATGGACCCGCTGGGGCGCTCCCGCCCTCGCCGCGTGTCTTGCCGTGGCGGTTTTCGTCGGCACGCCCGGCCCAGGCAGTACCGCGCCGGGTTATGCCGATGCGCAACTGGCCTCGACCCTCGACACCCAGCTATCGGCGGAGCATGGCGAAACCCGCATCCTCCTGTCTTTCCGCGATGGGGCTGGCCACTATTGTCGCGCCTTTGCGGCTGCCGCCCAGTCGGGCATCGCCTGCCGCGACGCAAGCGGCTGGAAGCTGCACGAGGTGACCGGCGGCAGCCCATCGCAGGACAGCGAGTACCGCCTGGCCGGAGCGAACGATGGCGACCTGATGGCGGCTTCGCAGGACATGGCCGCCGGACCGGCGCTGGATGCAGGAGAGGAAGCCGCCGCGCGCGCTGCCGGATGGCAGGCCGGGAACTGATCAGGGCGCGCGATCAATCGCCGCGCGAAAGGCGCAGACTTTCGCCGCTGATGCTGCGCGCCGCGTCAGACAGCAGGAATGCGATCGCATCGGCTGCTGCCGCCGGGCTGACCCAAGTGGCGAAATCGGCGTCGGGCATGTCCTTGCGATTGTTCGGTGTGTCGAGAATGGTCGGCAACACGGCATT
>CAYRLC010000064.1:3448-11757 GCA_964424995.1 uncultured Croceicoccus sp. | reverse complement strand
CGGGCATGTCCTTGCGATTGTTCGGTGTGTCGAGAATGGTCGGCAACACGGCATTAACCCGGATGCCGCGGTCGACGACTTCGGCGGCCAGCGCCTGCGTCAATGCCGCGACCCCCGCCTTGGATGCGGCATAGGAGCCCATCCCCGCTTCGGCCCGCGCCGCAGCAGCGGCCCCGACGTTGACGATCGCGCCACCCTTGGCGAGATGGCCCAGCGCGGCGCGGCACGAAGTCGCCGCCGTGCGCACGTTCATGCGGTACATCCGGTCCCAGGTGTCGAGCGAACCGTCGGCCAGCGTCTCCCAAACGAAACCGCCCGCGACATTGACCACGCCGTCCAATCCACCCAGCCGCTCGACCACGTCGGCATAGGCGGCACTCACCGCGCATTCGTCGGCAAGGTCCACGCCCGACGCCGCGATGTGCTCGTACTGCGCGGGCGCGTCGGCCATGTCGATCACCGCGACGCTGTTGCCAGCCCCGGCCAGGCGGGACACGACCGCCTGCCCCAGAATGCCGAAACCGCCCGCGACGATGATGCGTGCCATGATCTATTCTCTATCCCTTGTATCCGACGCCCCCTACCTGCGACGCGTCAGCACGTTGCGGCAAGTGAAACCGTGCCAACCCGCTCCGCCCGAAATCATGTGCAACGACAGCAGGGTGCGTGGCCGCAATCAGTCGGTGCGGGCGGTCAACCCCGGCCAGAAGGCGTCGGCACCTGCGGCGAGCACTTGCGCGCCGATGCGCTTGCTCCAATAGGCATCGCCGCCGAACTCGCTGCGCCATGACCAGAGCCGGCGGGTCTGCGGGTGGAGCGGGTATTCCTCGGTAAAGCCGATGGCGCCGTGGGCCTGGTGGGCGATGGCGGTGCCGGCGCCGACCGCCTGGTTGGCGCGCAGCTTGGCCGCCGCAACCTCGAAGCTGCCGTCGCCCCGGTCCAGCGCCTGTGCCGCGCCGATGGCGGCACAATTCGCCGCCGCCGCCTCGCACGCGAAAGTGGCGAGGTTCTGCTGCATGGCCTGGAATTTGGCGAGCGGGCGACCGAACTGCTTGCGCTCGTTCGCGTAGTTCACCGCCTGCGCCAAAGCGGCGTCGAGCGCGCCGGCGATCTGCGCGGTGCGGGCAAAGGCACCCAGCGCATAAAGGTCGGCATCGACCTTGTGCGCCTGCGCCCCCGCCAGCGTCCAGATGCCGCGACCCTCGCCGCTGACCGTGCGGCGGGCGGTGTGTTCGGCCCCGTCGCCCGCAACGATGATGGCCCCGCCATCGAACGGCGCGACAACATAGGCGGCCCCGTCGCCGGCGCAGATACCGGTGATCGTGCCGGTGAACCCGTCCCCATCGAGCGTGCCTTCGGCCGACGCGGCAATCGTGCCGCGCCCTTCGAAACCCAGCGGCATCGCGATGTGCGCAGCAACGATGGCTTCCACCACCGGCAGGTTCAGCGCGTGATATCCGGCAAGGCGGAAGACGATGCGAGCATCGTCCCATGTTCCGCCGAAGCCGCCCGCGTCCTCCTCGATCAGGAGCGAGGCGAGCGCCATCTCCTCGATCTGCGGCCAGCCATCGGCCAGCGATGCCTCCGCGCCCAGATCGGCAAAGAGGCCATCGGCCATCTCGCTCAGCATGGTCTGTTGTTCGTTCACCTGAGCCCGAGCCCCCGTGCGATGATGCCCTTGAGGATTTCGCGAGTCCCGCCGCGCAGCGAGAAGCTGGGCGAGACCTGAAGCAGGTAGCCCAGCACGCGGGCGAGCGGATCGCCGCCTGCGAGGTCGAGCTCGACCGCCGCCTGCACCAGTCCCGGCATCGCCTGTTCGTAGCTGTTGCCCAGGTCCTTGACGATCGTCGCCTCCAGCGCCGGGTCGTCGCCCTCGGCCAGCCGCGCCGCGACCGATGCGCTCATCTGGCGCAGCGTCCACATCTCTGCCGTGAGCTTGCCGACCAGCGCCTTCACCCCGTCGTCGGCGTCGGGCCCTGCCGCGCGGATCAGTTCGACCAGCAGCGCGGTGCACGACAGGTAGCGTTCGGGACCCGAGCGTTCGAGCGACAATTCCGCCGTCGCCTGCGACCATCCATCGCCCTGCGTTCCCGCCAGCGCCGATTCGGGCAGCTCGACATTGTCGAACCACACCTCGTTGAAATCGTGGCCGCCGGTCAGGTCGATGATCGGCTTCACGGTGACGCCGGGCGTATTCATCGGGATGACGAACTGCGACAGGCCGGCGTTACGCTCCGACCCCTCTTCCGACCGCACCAGCGCGATCATCAGGTCGGCGAAATGGGCGTTGGTGGTCCACACCTTCTGCCCGTCGATCACCCAGCGGTCGCCCTTCTTGCGCGCGGTGGTTCGCACAGAGGCGAGATCGGATCCCGCGCCGGGTTCGGACAAGCCGATGCAGGCATAGACTTCGCCGCGCGCCATGCCGGGCACCCACTGCCGCTTCGCCTCTTCCGAACCGTAGCGCAGGATCATGCCGCCGGTCTGCCGGTCCGCGATCCAGTGCGCGCCGACCGGGGCGCCGAGCGCGAGCAGTTCCTCCAGCACGACATAGCGTTCGAGGCTGCTGCGCTCGTGCCCGCCGTATTCCCTGGGCCACACCATGCCGACCAGGCCGGCCGCGCCCAGCTTGCGGCTGAACTCGGGGTCGGCATGCGCCCAGGAATTGGCCCGCTTAACCGGGTCCGCCTTGTCGCCCAGTTCCGCGAAATGGTCCGCGACGAGCTGGCGCACGGTCCGGCGCAGCTCGCCGGCCGTTTCGGGCCAGGCAATGGGTTGGGCGTTGAACGTCTGCAAAGTCCCGCACTCTCCGCTGATGCCGGGCCGGTCTGCCGGTGCCCGGGTCGCCTTCCCGTTGTTCCCCGACAATCAAGGGAGATCGGGTCGAGCCGACGCAGGCCGCGCCGGGTGTCGTCAACGCGATATTGGCGCGGCACACACAAAATTACAAGCAGTCGTGACTGTTTTTTATCTCGTGCTGACGTCGGGATCGGCCTCAGTCGCCGGCGCGCGCCCTGAGCCCCGAAGCCCCAGATCGTCGAAAACAGCACCAAGCACCTCGTGCATGCGCGCGACGGTCCAGTCATCGGGCGCGAACATCGCCTCCAGCCCGATCCCGGCAACCGCCGCGATCAGCCGCCGCGACGCGATGTCGAGCGAGGCGTCGGCCACGTCGAGCCCGGTCCGTTCGGCCAGCATCGCGCGGTAGAGCGACAGGCTGCCTTCCGCTGCCTGCCGCCGCTCCTCGAGGTATTCGGGTTCGAGGTGCGCGCGGGCCCAGAACGCCAGCCAGACCCGCCAGTTGCGGCGCGCCGCATCGTCCACCGGCAGGATCGCGTCGAAGCATTCGAGCAAGGGCAGACCGGCGGCAAACGCGGCATCCAGCCGTTCGCGGGCGCGTTCGTTGGCAAGGCGATAGACGCCGAAAAGCAGTTCGTTCTTGTTCCGGAAATAGTGCGACACGATCGAAGTGCTGCACCCGGTGGTCGCCGCAATCTCGCGAAAGGTCAGCGCCTCGATCCCCTGTGCGGCGACGAGGTCGAATGCGACGGCCATGACTTCCGACCGGCGCTGCTCCCGGTCCACCACTAGCGGCATAGAACCTTCCACCCGATCCGCCGGATTGCGGGCGGCTGGTGCCGCACGCTCCCCGCCGCATTGTCGGAACGACCCCGGGGCATGGCAAGCGAAAACCGATGCGTCCGCGCCATTGCGGGGGAGCCGGCCCTTCGGCGCCAAGACGGCGTCAGCGCGCTGCGGTCAGCCGATCCGCGCAAAATTCGCAACCCCGGACGGCGATGCCTGGCGAACCGATGGAGCGGGCCGGGCTGCACCCGACAGCGCGGCAAGCGCGGCAGTCAGCACCGACAAGCGCGCCTCATCGAGGCGGTAGAAGACCAGCTTCGCTTCCTTTCGCGTTAGAACCAGTCCGGCGCCCCGCAAGACGGCGAGCTGCTGCGACAGCGCGGGCTGGCCGATGCCTGCCACGTCGTCGATCTCGCCGACGCTGCGCTCGGTTCCCGCCAGTGCGCGCAGGATGCGAAGACGCAGCGGATGGGCCACTGCCTTCAGCGCATCGACCGTTTCGCCATCGTTCATCGCGTGCGGTCCTTGCTGTCCTCGGCGAGGAACCAGTCGGTTGCGCCTTCGCTCGCGAAGATCGCATCGAGATTGGCGGCGGGCTGGCGCAGCAGGGTTTCGCCCGGTTGCCAGTTCGCGGGGGCCAGACCCGACCCACGGTCGACGGCCTGGAGCGCATCGAGGACACGCAGCATCTCGGGGACCGAACGACCGACGTTGGCAGGATAGCACGTGGTCGCGCGGACGATGCCGAGGGGATCGATGAAGAAGGTCGTGCGGACCGCCCCGCTGTCCGCATCGTCCGGCCCGACCATGCCATAGGCCTTGCCGACGACCATCGTCGGATCCTCCAGGATCGGGAACCGCACCTCGACGCCGAAGCGGTCGCGGATCATCCGCAGCCAGGCGAAATGCGAGAACAGGCTGTCGACCGACAAGGCCATGAGCGCACATTCGCGCGATGCGAAAGCGTCCGCTTCGCGCGCCAGAGCGACGAACTCCGTGGTGCAAACCGGCGTGAAGTCGGCCGGGTGCGAGAACAGGATCAGCCAGCGTCCGCGGCAGTCGGACATCCGCACCTCTCCGACTGTGCTGCGCGCGGTGAAATCGGGAGCGGCATCGCCGATGCGAAGACCCGCGCATGGAGCCGAGCGCGGGGGGAGTGAAACGGGAGGTAGGGGGCTTTGCATGACGGCCTTGCTATGATCTTGACGCAGCCTTGGCAAGTCATATACATAGTTATTGTAATCGAATTATGAGAATGGACATGACCTCCGATAACGCGCTCGAGGCAGCACGGCGCCAGATCCACAGGGCACAGGCGGATCGCAGCCAGCGCCCTTCGATCGCCGGCTTTTTTGACGAAGCGACGAACACCGTCACTTACGTCGTGCACGACCCGCTGACGTGCGAGGCGGCCATCATCGATTCGGTCCTCGATTTCGAAGCGGCTGCCGGGCGCACGTCGAACGGATCGGCTGACCGCGTGATCGAATATGTCACTTCGAAAGAATTGAAAGTGATATGGCAGATCGAGACCCATGCTCATGCCGACCACATCTCCGCCGCGCCCTACCTGCAGGAGCGGCTGGGCGGAAAGCTGGCGATCGGCGCGGATATCGTCCGCGTGCAGGAGGTGTTCGGCAAGCTCTTCAACGCCGGCACCGAATTCGAACGTGACGGGTCGCAGTTCGACCACCTCTTCACCGACGGCGAGGTCTTCCGCATCGGCAATCTGGAGGGCATCGCCCTGCATGTGCCGGGACACACACCGGCGGACATGGCCTTCATCATCGGCGATGCCGCCTTCGTGGGCGACACGATCTTCATGCCGGATTTCGGCACCGCGCGCGCGGATTTCCCCGGAGGGGACGCGCACCAGCTCTACCGCTCGATCCGCCGGCTGCTGTCGCTGCCCGACGAAACGCGGTTGTTTCTCTGCCACGACTACAAGGCCCCCGGGCGCGACGACTACGCCTGGGAGACGACCGTTGCCCAGGAACGCGAAGGCAATGTGCATGTCCGCGACGGCATCAGAGAAGAGGACTTCGTCGCCATGCGCACCTCGCGCGATCGGACGTTGGCGATGCCCATGCTCATCATGCCCTCGGTCCAGATCAATATTCGCGGCGGCCGCCTGCCCGAACCGGAAGATAACGGCGTCAGCTACATCAAGATTCCCGTGAACGCGGTGTGATGGCGGGAATGCCGCATCGCCCGGCCCGCGCTGGGAAAGGCCGCCCGGCCCGATGATCGACACGCTCCATCTCGGTCTCGGTGCGCTGTCGGGTGCGCTCGTCGGGCTTTCGCTCGGGCTCGTCGGCGGGGGCGGATCGATCCTTGCCGTACCGCTCATGGTCTATCTGGTCGGCGTGCCCAGCCCCCATGTCGCGATCGGCACCAGCGCGCTGGCCGTCGCCGCCAATGCCGCGGCGGCACTTGTCCAGCACGCCCGCGCGCACTCGGTCCACTGGCGCTGCGGGTTCATGTATGCGGCATCGGGCGTGGTCGGCGCGTTCGGCGGATCGACCCTGGGCAAGAATGTCGACGGGCAGAAGCTCCTCTTCCTTTTCGCTCTGCTGATGCTGATCGTCGGCGGGCTGATGCTGCGCAGCCGCAAGGCGGAGGGCACGCCCGGCGCGGCGTGCCATCGCGGCAATGCCGGCAAGGTGCTTGGCTATGGTCTCGGCACCGGGGCCTTCAGCGGCTTCTTCGGTATCGGCGGCGGGTTCCTGATCGTCCCGGGGCTGATCGCGTCGACCGGGATGGTGATGATGAACGCGGTCGGCACCAGCCTCATCGCCGTGACCGCATTCGGGCTGACGACGGCGGTGAACTACGCGTTCTCGGGCCTCGTCGACTGGCTGCTCGCCGCGGTGTTCATCGCAGGCGGCGTGGCGGGCAGCTTCGTGGGGACCAGGCTGGCCCAGCGCCTGTCGGGAGGAGGCCAGTTGAAGACGGTGTTCGCCTTGCTGGTCTTCGTGGTGGCGGCCTACATGCTCTGGAAGAGCTGGAACGCGATCTAGGGCGCGTCGGCCAGCGGCGGAGGCGGTGCCAGCACCTCGATCTCGGCGACATCGGACGCGGGCAACCCGGCACCGTCGTCCGCACCGTCGACACTATCGGCGGAAAAACCGATTCCCTCCGCCGCCAGCGCACTACGCAGCGCGGGATCGAGGTTTTCGCCCGTGTACCGGATCTCGACGCGTGCCAGGCCCCACCTTTGCAGGGCCCAGACGGCGAGCGTCGGTGACACTGCATCCTCGCCGCTTCCAACGCGAAGCCGCGCCTGCACCGGCGGAAAGACGCGAACGGTCCATCCCTCGATGTCCCGATTGGCGGCCGCTTCCGCTGCGCGATAGTGCGCCAGCGTCCAGCCCGGTGCTGCGACCGGTTCGATGGTGACGGCTCGCTCGGACCGGTTCAGCCAGATTCCGTGCGTGGGCAACCCGATGCTGGCACGCAAGCGGGTCAGCGGCGGCACATCGGCGGCAATGCCCGCCACCGTCCGCTCCATCGCGGCATCGACGAGCGCCTTGGTCTGGCTTGAGACGTCGGCCGCGAGCACCTGCTGCACACTGACCTCCGGATCGACACCCGCCAACACGCCGAGGCGCTTGGCAATCGCAGCTTCGGCATTGCCGGCATAGTGGGGTGTCACGATGACGGCGCTGACCGCGGGCTGGCCGATCAGCGGCCATGTCACGTCCAGCTGAGCGACGCCGAGCCGGCTGGCCTTGGTCACCGCAACGATGGCATCGCGGGCCGCGACGCGAAGTCTCGCCTCCCGCGCAACCTGGAAGAGGGTGAGCGCCAAAGGGGTGGCGAGCAGGACGAACGCCAACGATCCCGCCACGGTGTAACGCAGCGACCAGGTCACATTCGACATCGGCCGCGCCGCGCCGCAGAGCCGCGCGATCACCGCGAACGCAAAGGCGATCGCCGCGAGGTTCGTGAGGAACAGGAGGAGCGCCCCAAGCGCGAACATCGGTTGCAGCACGCCGATGCCGTAGCCGATCGTTGCCAGCGGCGGCATCAGCGCGGTTGCGATGGCAACGCCGATCGTGGTCTCGCCCTTGCCGAGAACTGTCGCATATCCCCCCGCGATGCCCGAAAGCAGCGCAATCGCGAGATCCAGCAATGTCGGCGCGGTTCGCGCGATGATTTCGGGCGTCGCGTTGCGGATCGGGCTGATCAGGGTCAGGGCAATACCCATCGCGATGCCGATCGCCGCACCAATCGCAACGACCCGCGCGGCATCACGGATACGCTGGCCGTCGATAGAGGCAAAGCCGAAGCCCAGCGCCGCGATCGGGGCCATGAGCGGCGAGATCAGCATCGCGCCGATCACCACCGCTGCCGACCCCTGCAGCAGGCCCAGCGTGGCGATCCCGGCCGACAGAGCGCACATCAGGGCATAACCGCGATTGGCCTTGCTGTTCTCGACCACGCGCTGGCGAAGCCCGGCCGCCTCTTCGGCATCTAGTTCGGGCAGGAGCACGGCACGCGCCGCACGAACCCTCCAGCGCAGGAGCGTCATGCGCCAACCCCTCGGGCCCGAGCGCTGGTCTCGGGTCGGAAGATCGCTTTCGTTCACGTTCGCGACTTAGGCCGAGAGGGGACATCTTGCCAAGCCCGCCGGCTCGACGCCGGGCTACCGTCGGAACTTCTGGGCAAACTTTGCGCGGCTTGGCTCTTGCCGATTTGACGGACGCTATCGTAGGACGGCC
>CAYRLC010000064.1:0-3348 GCA_964424995.1 uncultured Croceicoccus sp. | reverse complement strand
AAACTTTGCGCGGCTTGGCTCTTGCCGATTTGACGGACGCTATCGTAGGACGGCCGTGCGATGCTCCGTCGACAGCTTCATTCGAGCGAAATAGCTCTGCCCCATACCGATCCGGCCAAGGTCAAAATCCTTGCCACCGCAGAGGCGCTATTCGCACGGCAGTCGATCGATTCCGTTTCGATGCGCGAAATCGCCCAGAGGGCCGGGCACCGCAACGTCAACGCAGTGCAATACCATTTCGGCGACCGGGCAGGTCTGTTGCAGGCGATCTTCGCCTGGCGCGTGGCCCAGATGGAGGGGCCGCGCGGCCGGATCCTCGACGAACTGGCGGCCATCGAGGCAGACGACGATATCGACGGGCTTCTGCGCGGGCTGTGCGAACCCGTTCTCGATCTGGTCGACGAGGATGGCATCCACACTTACGCCGCCTTCATGTGCCAGTATCTGACCCACATGCGTCCAACCGGGGTCAAGCACGCCTACGACTTGTTGCCGGCCCAGACGGTCAACCTTCATGCTTTGCAGGAGCGGATTCTGAGGGTAATCGGCGGTGCGGACCTCATCGATGGCGATCAACGCTTGGGCCTCGCCTATCTGATGGTGATGAACGCGATCGTCTTTGCCGATACCGAGGGTCTGCCTGCGAGCGATCCGGCCAAGTTTCGGGCCCGCTTCGATGAAGCCCTGCGGATGGCGTCCGGCGCTCTCAGGGCGTCGATGGAAGGCGGTTCAGGCGAATAGCGCGAAGCCGCGTTCCCAGAACCAGAAGGACGCGGCGACACCGATTGCACTGATCGTCGCCGTTCGCACAGAAGGGTATGAGCTGGCATTGAACCGCGCACCGAGCCGGCGCGTCACCATCATCGATCCGAACACCAGCAACACGAAAGCCGCCTGCCCGATCTCCACCCCGAGGTTGAAACCGACGAGCGAGAGCGTCACCGACGTCCGGGCGAGGCCGATCTCGGCGAGCGCCCCGGCGAACCCCAGGCCGTGCAGGGTGCCGAATCCGGCTGCGACGAGGGCCGGGTGGCGCGACAGCAGGGTGTCCGCCTGTCCCCGCGCCAGTTCTACAGCGACGAAGACGATGCTGAGCGCGATCAGCGCTTCCACCACCGCTCCGTCGACACGGACCATCCCGAGCGTCGCGAGCGTGATCGTCAGGGCATGGCCCGCCGTGAAGCCGGTGACCGTCGCGATCGTGCGGCGCAGGGTGCCGGCCACGATCACAAGGAGAACGAGGAAGAGCAGGTGGTCAGCGCCGAACGCGATATGTTCGACCCCGATGCCGACATAGGACGAAATCACGCCCCAGCGCGTTTCGGCTTTCGGCAGTGCCAGACGCTTCGAACCCGGCGGGGATACGGCGGAATGCACGGTTCCATCGAGCATTTCCGTCCGCAGCAGATAGGCCGATGCCGGGACGGCGTCGGCATAGGACAGGGCGACCGAGCTCGGGCGATCGTCACGGGGGCAGCCAAAGAGTGCAACCGGATGTCCCGGCCGGATCAGGCGGCAAGGTTTGGCCAGCGTCACCTCTGGCGCGAAGGACGGAGGGATGTTGGCCGGCAGCCGGGTTTTCAGCGCGAACTGCCCGGGCGTCACCTCGCGCAGGTCGATCACGATGGGCAAGTTTTCATGCGCGAAAGAAGGTGTTGCGGCGAGTGCGCAGCAGAGGGCCATCATAGCACGCAGGAGGAAGCGCAGGCTGTTCACCGCGGCAGCACGTCGGGATCGATGGCTGTTCGGTAGCGCCCGATCACGCCATCCACCGCACGGTCCATCTGGGCCGTCTGCTCGGCCCGCTGCCAGTCGTCGAGCACGGCAGGTCGCGCATCCTCGAACGCGGCGGTCCGCGCCGGCGAGCGTGCGGCTACGCGGACGAGGTGGTACCCTGCATCGGAGGCGACCGGCCCCTGCCATCTGGCGCTATCGACCGGCAAGCGGTCCAACGCCTTGCGGAAACTTTCGCCCAACTGGCCTTCGATCACAGAAGGGCCCGCATCGCCGTAGCTGCGCTGATAGGCGAAGCGGTCGCCGCTGGCGCGCCAGTCGCTCATGCCGGCCCGTTGCAGCGCGCGCGCGTCGGCCAGCGCCTGCGCCTCACCGCGCCGTTCGCTGCTGAAGAAGACGTGGTCGAAGCTCGTTTCGACCGGGCGGCGGTAGTTGTCGGCATGGGCGGCGTAGAAATTGCGCAGCACCGCATCGCCCGGATCGGCCGGGATATCGGGGCGCAGGGCGAAGCGGATCGACTGGCCCAGCCGCCGGCGGATGACGAGGTCGCCATCCTCCAGCCCCCAGTCGCGCGCCTCGCGATAGAGCGCCTGCTCCTCGATGTAGGAGCGGACCAGCGCCCGCCGCTGTTCGCCGTTCAGCCGGTCCAGCGTCGGCGCGCCGCCACCGGCTTTCGCGACCGGGGCCAGGCTCTCGCCGCCGCCCGATGCCAGATAGCTTTCGAGATCGGCGCGAGTGACACGGATCGTGCGGTCGTCGTCCGCATAGGGTCGCACCAGCCCCGCGGCGGCGAACAGCAGTGCGCCGATGCCGAGGAACTGGAACAGCGGATCGATGCGGCGCAGCGTCACGGGTTGTACCAGATCGGCGAGCTATAGGCCCGGTCCTGCACGACGCGGCGGACGGTGTCGGGCATCTTCACCCCGAAGTATTTCTCGTCGTAAGCGGTCCAGCGCGGGCGCGGAATCTCGATGACGCGGACATAGTAGAACGCGGGCTGGTCGGCGTCGAAGTCGGGATCCTGCCACCATGTCGCCAGTTCGGGCGCGCCGATGGCGTTGGTGTAGCTCGCGTCCTGGAGGTTGACCGTCGAGCCGACCGGCGGTGCCTTGCCGTTTGCGCCCACTTTGCGCCCGTTCGACAGGGCGACGTCGTAGACCTTCTCGTGCGTCTGCCCTTTCGCGTCGAGCCAGCCCTTCACCACCTGCACCCGGTCGAGATTGGCCCCGTCGGGATCGTGCACCGCATGGACGAGGAAAGACGGTGCCCGTTTCCCCTCGATCCGGCCGAGATCGCCGCCCATCGGCACGCCGTGGCGATAGCCGAAGCGGGCGTAGTCGGGCCGGTCGATATCGCCCTTGCCGAAATCCCAGCCGCCGAAGAACCGCAAGCGGATGCGCGAACCGGTGGTAGCATAAGTCTCGCGCCGCATCAGCGCCTCGAAGATGGCCTTGCGCGTGTTTTCCGGTGCCCAGACCGCGGCAAGGCCGCCCGCGCCCAGCTCCCAGCTTTCCTGCAGGATCGCCGACATCTTCTCCTTCCACCGGACACCCGAAGGTTCGGACTCGAGGAACTTGCCCCAGAAATTGTCTTCCTCGGTGGTGGAAAGGCCGG
>CAYRLC010000063.1:0-14663 GCA_964424995.1 uncultured Croceicoccus sp. | reverse complement strand
GACCTACTACGGTGCGGAAAAGGTCGTGCCGCACTACAACGTGATGGGCGTGGCCAAGGCGGCGCTGGAAACCAGCGTGCAGTATCTCGCCAACGATCTCGGCCCGCAGAACATACGGGTGAACGCGATCAGCGCCGGCCCGATCAAGACGCTGGCCGCCAGCGGGATCGGCGATTTCCGCTACATCCTGAAGTGGAACGAGCTGAACAGCCCGATGCGCCGCAATGTCACGATCGAGGATGTCGGCGGTTCGGCCCTCTACCTGCTGTCGGGGCTGTCATCGGGGGTGACGGGCGAAACGCACCACGTCGACTGCGGCTATCACGTCATCGGCATGAAGCAGGAAGACGCGCCGGATATCGCGCTAAGCTGATCGGCCCTCTCCGGATATGAAAAGGGGCGCGAAGGTGATCCCTCGCGCCCCTTTTTCGTGTCTGCGTCCAGCCGTTTACTTGCTGCTGGTCGGCGCGGGCAGCGGGGCAGTGGTGGCATCGCCGGCGGCGTTCTCCTGTGCCTTGCGACGCGCTTCGTATTCGGCTTCGATCGATTCGACGCGTTCCTGCGTCAGGCGCGCTTCCTCGTCGATGGTCGACAGGCGTTCGGCGCGTGCTTCGGCGACGAGCTTGCCCATCTGCACGTCCGAGCCGTTCGCCTTTTCGGCATAGGCCTGCTCGATCTCCTTGATGCCGCATCCGGTCGCACCTTCCGGACCGACGGTGTTGCACGATCCGACGCCGGTCGCCCCGACTTCGCGGTTCGCGGCCACTTTCGATGCCCAGGCCTCGTTCGCCGGGCTTTCGGTCGGGCGCAGGTTCTTGGGAATGCGATAGGGGTCTTCCTGCCGCACGCAAACGACGATCTGCTCGGCGGTGGAGGGCGGACACTGCTGGTCGCCATAGACGATGACCTGGTTGACCGGCACGTCGTCGGCCTCCTGCGCGGCGGCGGGCGCGGCGGTCAGGCCGAAACCGGCGAGGCCCGAGAGGGTCGCGATGGCGGTGAGGATCTTTCGGGTCATCGTGCGTGCGCCTCCTTCAGCGCGGTGCGATCTGAAATCAGGATAGGCCCAATTGGCCGTGAATGACAGGTGAAGCGGCGCATCGGAAACCTCACACCCGCTTCGACAGGGCAATGGCGGCCCGGCAGCCCAGCCTGATCGCGCCCGACAGCAGCGGATAGCCGGGTGCGCGTTCCGCTCCCGCGGCCAGCGCCGTCGCCTTGTGCTCGCGCTCGTCCTCGCGGAATTCGCGGATCATCTTGCCCAGTTCGGGATCGCTGGTGCCCAACTGTTCGAGTTGCTTCGAATAGTGGCGGTCGATTTCTTCCTCGATCGCGGCGGTGCAGGCCATCGCCGCCTCCGGCCCGATGAGCGCCGTCGCCGCGCCAAGGGCAAAACCGGCGACGTCCCAGATCGGCTGCAAGGCCGTGGGCCGCACGCCGCGTTCGGTCATCAGGGCGTTGAAGCGGTCGAGGTGTTCCTGTTCCTGCGAGGCCATGGCCGCAATCTGACCGGCGCCCGGCGCACGGTCGCCCATGACCGCGATCTGGCCGGCGTAGATGCGCGCCGCGCCATATTCCCCGGCCTGGTCGACGCGGATCATCTGTTCGACGGTTTCGCCGCCCGCTGAAGGTCCCTGTCTTGTCATGTCTTATCCAACGCGCGAAACGTCGCCCGGTGCCGAGAGTGACGCCGAACGGCGGGCCGACAGGACGAGGATCGCGATTGCGGCAAGGGTCGAGACAAGGAAATTCCAGCCCGCCATCGAGATACCGAGCAGGCTCCACTGCACCTCGTCACACCGCACCGTCGGCGCGCCCATGATCGCGTCGAGGGCGGATTGCCCTTCCTCGATCTTCAGTGCGGTGCATTGGGTAAAGCCTTCCCACCAGCCGTATTCGACCCCGGCATGGAAGCCCCCGATCAGGCCCGACGCGAGGATGGCAAGCCCGGCCAGCCGCACCAGCCACACCCGTAGCGCACCCACCGGCACAACGAAGGCCAGAACCGCCGGCACCAGTGCGGCGAACAGCGCGTAACGCTGCCACCAGCACATCTCGCACGGGTAGAGCCCGACGACGTATTCGAAGAAGTACGCCCCCGCCAGCAGCGCGGCGGGGACGATCAGCGCCAGCAGGCGCGCGGCGGCAAGGCGGTCTTTCACCGGGTCGCTCCGTCAGTCGTCAGCGACGCGCGGTCGCCGGCGCGGGCTTGGCGGGCCGGGTGCTGGTCTGCGCCAGCCGCGTGTTGCGCAGCGTGTCGATGGCGTAATGCAGCTGGAAATCCTTGATCCCCCGCTTCTCCAGTTCCTCCATCGAGATCTTGAAGCGCGGATCGTCGACCTTGTCGTTCTCCAGCTCCTTCTCGTCGAGGTCGAGCTCGTTGATCAGGTGGCCGCGCAAGTCGGATTCGCGGATCGCGCGATCGGCGCGCAGGCGCGCGTCCGGGTCGGAGATCTGCGGCACCGCGATATCGGGCTCGATCCCGCCTTCCTGCACCGAACGCCCCGACGGGGTGTAGTAGCGCGCGGTGGTGAGCTTCAGCGCGCTGTCGCGCGTGAGCGGGAGCAGCGTCTGGACACTGCCCTTGCCGAAGCTGCGCTCGCCCATCACCAGGGCGCGGTGATGGTCCTGAAGCGCGCCCGCAACGATTTCGGAGGCCGAGGCGGAGCCCGCATCGATCAGCACGATGATCGGCACGCCGCGCGCGATGTCGCCGTTCCGCGCCGTGTAGCTTTCGTTGTCGCGCGCGAACCGGCCGCGCTGCGAGACGATCTGCCCGCTGTCGAGGAACAGGTCGCTCATCGCCACCGCCTCGTCCAGCAGCCCGCCGGGGTTCGAGCGCATGTCGATGACGATGCCCTGCGGCGCGCCGCCGATGTCCTTGCGGATACCGGCCAGTGCCTTTTCCACCTCGCGCCCGACGTTGGCGCTGAACGAGGATACGGTGATCACGCCGATCTTGCCGTCGACCGTGTACGACACCGGCTGCAGATCGATGATCGCACGCGTGACGCTGACATCGAACGGCTCCTCCCGGCCGGGGCGATAGATGGTGAGGCCGATCGCGGTGCCCGGCGCGCCGCGCATCTTCTCCACCGCCTCGTCCAGCGTGCCGCCGTAGATCAGCTTGCCGTCGATATGGGTGATGAAGTCGCCCGCCTTTACGCCCGCCTTGTCCGCCGGGGTGCCGCGGGTCGGGGCGATGACCTTGACCACCCCGTCCTCCATCGTCACCGACAGGCCGAGACCGCCGTAGCTGCCCTCGGTCTGGGTGCGCAGGCTTTCGAAGGCGGTGGCATCGAGATAGGCCGAGTGCGGGTCGAGGCTGGCGAGCATGCCGTCGATTGCGCCGCGCAGCAGCTTGTCGTTGTCGACCTGATCGACGTAGTTGGCCTGGATCCGCTGATAGATCGCCATCAGCTTGCCGAATTCAGGTGCGCCCTTGGCATCGACCGCGGCAAGGCCCGCCGTCGTCGCGGGCAGAAGCGCCAGCGCGGTGACGAGTGCAGCGGAACGCATGATGGGCGCAAAGCGGATGGCCATGGGCAGAACGGGTCCTTGTGGGTGCCGCGCCGATCCGGGTCGCGGCTTGTTGCCGGGAATGTATAGTCTGTGAACGCTGAACGCCAGATGGCGGGGTGCCCGGTTACCATTCGCGACGATGGGAGTAGGGGGCGATCACGGGTCGATCAGGGACGGGCGATCTAGGCTGGGGGATCAGGGCATGAGCGGGTGGATCGCCGCCCTCCCCCGGCGCAGTTCGTAGAGGATCGCCGGATCGCGCGCGGGGGCGGTGCCGATCACGTCGCCGCCGTCGACTTCCTCGCCCACCGACACCACCGCCCGGTCGAGCCCGGCGAGGAGGCTGGTCCGCCCGTCCGGATGACGCAGGATGACGACGGTGCCGTAGCCGCGGAACGACCCGGCGAAGGCGACCTCGCCGGGCAGCGGCGCGTTGACCGGCGCGCCGGGCGCTGGTGCGATGGTGATGCCCTTGCTGCGTCCGCCTGCCGCATCGCGTTCGCCGAACCCGGCGAGGAGGCGACCGGCGACCGGCATCTGCGGTGCGCCGGTGCGGGCCCGCGTCGGCGGTCCGGCTGCGGACAGCAGGTTGGGAGCGGGCAGTGCGGACAGCTGCGCCAGGGTGCGCTGGCCCGCCGCTTCCTCGGCGACAAGCTGGCCGATGGAGAGCGCCTGCGCGCCCGCAAGGGTCGCCTCGCGCCGGGCCTTGTTTGCCTGCTCAGCCAGTTGCTGGGCGGTGACGCGGCCTTTCGCGCCGCTTTCGGCCAGCGCCGTGCGCCGGGCGGCAAGATCGACCCGCGCCCTTTCCCCTTCGGCCCGCGCCCGGACGGCATCGGCAGAGAGCCTGCGCGCCTCGGCAAGGTCTGCGCGCAGACCTTCGGTGCGCGCGGCGATCTGCGGTTGCAGGCCCGCGACCATGGCCCGCATCCGCACGAAGTCGCGGATCGAGGTGGGCCGCATGACCAGCAGCAGCGTCGGCCTGCGGGCCAGCCGCTGCAATCCCGCCATCATGCGCGTGAGCGGTGCCTGTCCCCGTGCCAGCCCGTCGCGCAGGCCTGCAAGTCGGGTGTCGGCGGTGCCGGCACGGATCTGCGCCGCCTCCAGCCGGTTTTCCGCGGCGACGATTTCCGCGCCCAGCCGCCGCGCCTCGGCCTCGGCCTTCTGCGCCCGGTCCTCGATCAGGCGGGACTGGTCGGCGAAGCGGGCCGCCTGCCGCTCGGCATCGCGACGCGCCGCCTCCACCTCGCGCAAGCGGTCGGCGCTGCTGGTGGCGGCGAGCGCGGCCACCGGAAGGATAGCAAGAGTCAGGGCAAGGGCGGGCCAGCGCATCGCTATCCGGCCCGGTGGTAGGGATGACCGGCGATGATGCTGGTCGCGCGCCAGAGCTGTTCGGCCAGCATCGCGCGGACCATCAGGTGCGGCCATGTCATCGGGCCGAAGCCGAGCAGCAGGTCGGCCTCTGCCCGCATCGCGTCGCCATGGCCGTCCGCCGCGCCGATCAGGAACCGCGTCTCGCGCATCCCGTCGTCGCGCCAGCGTTCGAGCAAGCGGGCGAAATCCTCCGAAGACATCTGCTTGCCCCGCTCATCGAGCAGGACCTGTTTCGATGGAGTCATGGGCGCGGGCACCGTGCCGCCCGTGTCGGGCAGCTCGGTCCACTGCATCGGCCAGGTCACGCGCCTGGCATAGCGCGCCACCAGATCGGCCTCTGCCGAGCGGCCGATCTTGCCGCGAGCGATGACGTGCAGGCGCATGAGGGCCTGTTACACCGCTCGCGCGAATGTCGTCCAGCGCAGCGCCGGTTTATCCCGGCCCCGCGGTCAGCCTTGCGTCAGGCGCTGCCGCCTTCGCCGAAGCCCCACATGCGTTCCAGGTTGTAGAACGAGCGCACTTCGGGGCGGAACAGGTGGACGATGACGTCGCCGGCATCGATCAGCACCCAGTCGGCGGCGGGCAGCCCCTCGATCCGGGCGGGGCCGAAGCCTTCGTGTTTGACGCGTTCCGCCAGTTTCTGGGCCATCGCGGTCACCTGACGGCTGGAACGGCCGTTCGCGATGACCATGTGGTCCGCGATCGAGCTTTTCCCGGCCAGCGGGATCGAGACGATGTCCTGCGCCTGATCGTCGTCCAGCGACTGGAGCACCAGTGCATGGAGCGATCCCGGCACGGTATCGATGTCGGCGATACCGCTGGCGGACGCAGTGAGACCTGACGGGGTCTGGGACAGACCCGCAGGGGTCTGGTTCTGGATGCCGGACGGGGCCGGCTTGGCATGGGCCGTATTCATAAGGTGGATGTAGGCTCCTCGACTGCGCCCTTCAACGAGAGTCGCCGCGCCGTCAATGCGAAACACGAAGACTCCGCCCGCACCGTGCAGGCAGGATGAAACCGGAAATGGACCATGAAAGGCACGCCATGGGGCGCGCGGTTCAAGCCGGGTCCCCCGAAATGGTCTTGCGCGTGACCCCGTCCCGGGGACGGGCCGCAAGCCAGGCATCGGCCCAATCGGGCTCTGCCATGCGCCGGGCCGTGGCCGAGCGCTTGTCGGGATCGAATGCCAGGAACACCAGTGCCGGTGCGCTCCAACTTTCCCGGTTTCTCAATCTGGCGGCCGGTACCCGGTAAGGCCGGAGCCAGGCCGTGGCAGGGCTTGTCACGGCATGCGCATCATATCCCGGACGCGCGATCACCGCAATCGGCATCGCCAGCGCTATCCGCCGCCAGTTCTTCCAGCGGTGGAACTGCGCCAGATTGTCGCTGCCCATCAGCCACACGAAGCGCCGCCTGGGATAGCGCCGGACGAGCGTGGTGAGCGTCTGTTCGGTATAGACGGTGCCCAGTTCGCGCTCGATCGCGGTGACGCGGATCGGCGCGCGGCGAGCCTGTGTGCGGGCGGCGGCGACACGAGCGTTGAGTGGTGCCATCCCCGCCTTGGGCTTCAGCGGATTGCCGGGCGAGACCAGCCACCACGCCTCGTCCAGCCCCAGCGCGGCCATGGCGAAAAGGGTGATGCGCCGGTGCCCGCCATGGGCGGGGTTGAAGCTGCCGCCCAGTAGCCCGGTGTAGATCGGCGCAGTCACTGGTGTCGGGTCAGGGCCGGGTCTGGCCCGTTCCGCGCACCTGCCACTTGTAGGTGGTCAGCCCCTCCAGCGCGACCGGCCCGCGCGCGTGGAGCCGCCCGGTGGCGATGCCGATCTCCGCCCCCAGCCCGAATTCGCCTCCGTCGGCAAACTGGCTGCTGGCATTAGCCATGACGATCGCGGAATCGACCGCGTTCAGGAACTGCTCCGCCACGTCGGCGTCGGCGGTGACGATCGCATCGGTATGCCCCGAAGAGTGCGCCGCGATGTGCGCCAGCGCAGATTCGAGCCCGTCGACCACTGCGACCGAGAGGATCGCATCGAGATATTCGGTATCCCAGTCCTCCCCCTCGGCGGGCAGGATCGCGGGATTGAGCGCCTGCGCCCGCCCGTCGCCGCGCAGTTCGCAGCCCGCGTCGATCAGTTTCGCCACCAGCGACTCTCCGGCCGGATAGGCGGCGTCGATCAGCAGCGTTTCCATCGCGCCGCATATGCCGGTGCGCCGCATCTTGGCGTTGAGCGCGACTGATTCCGCCATGTCGGGCGCGGCGGCGGCGTGGACATAGGTGTGGCAGATACCGTCGAGGTGGGCGAGCACCGGCACCCGCGCTTCGGCCTGGACGCGGGCGACGAGGCTCTTGCCCCCGCGCGGCACGATCATGTCGACAGCGCCCGCCGCCTGCAGCAGCGCGCCGACGGCGGCGCGGTCTTGCGTCGGCACCAGCTGCACTGCGTGTTCGGGCACTCCGCCCTTGGCCAGCCCGCGCTGGAACGCGGCGAGGATGGCGTGGTTGGAATGAACCGCCTCGCTCCCGCCGCGCAGGATCGTCGCGTTGCCGGCCCGCACGCAGAGCGAAGCCGCGTCGGCGGTCACGTTCGGGCGGCTTTCGTAGATGATGCCGATGACCCCGATCGGCACGCGGACACGCGACAGCTTCAGCCCGTTGGGGCGTTCGCTGGCGTCGATCACGTGGCCAACCGGATCGGGCAGGGTCGCCACCTGTTCGACCGCATCGGCGATTCCGGCCAGCCGCCCTTCGTCGAGCTTCAGCCGGTCGAGCATCGCGGACGACAGGCCCCGCGCCTCTCCCGCCGCGATGTCGCGGGCGTTGGCGGCAAGGATCGTCGCGGCATCGGCGCGCAGGGCGCTGGCGGCATGACGCAGGGCATCGGCCTTGGCCGAATCCGGCATGGCCGCCAGCACGCGCTGTGCCTTGCGAGCCTGCGCGGCCAGCGTGGCAATGACGGTGGCGGCATCGGAGCCGGAATCGGTTTGGCCACCGATTGCGGCGGCTGTCTGCAGCTTTTCGGGCGGAATGGTATCCTGCGTCATGGCCGGGCGATTAACACCCGAGCGCCGCGCTGTCAGTCGCTTTCGCAATTGCGCAGAATCGGGGCGGCCGATTCGAGCCGACATTGCTGTCAATAAGTGCGGAAAGTGCGGAAACGAAGGCAGCAAACGCCTGATGATTATCTTGGTTCCGGGGAAATCGGCATCACTATTGCCGATTTGGCTCGACTCGTCCCGCCCTCCCCACGACTCGTCCCGTCGCCCCAAAACGGAACTCGACGTTAACCCCGTCGCTGATAGCCAAAGCGCCGACGGGAAAGCCGGGCATCCCTCCAGCCGGGCTTATTGGACACGGGGTCATGCTTTGACACAGGTTGCCAGCGGGCTAGCTGCCCGCGTGCAGAACTGGTTTCCGGACCGCGAATTCATCATGCGGTCGCAGGGTCAAGTGCGCTTCGTTCGCATCAGCGGCAAGTTCCAGAAGCGCCTCGCCGGTGCCGTCGCCGCCATGACCCTCGTCTGGACCGGCACGATGGCCGCCGCGCTCGTCAACGAAGTGCTCCAGCATCAGAACGCCGAAGAGCTTTCCTCCCGCGAAGCGAAGATCGCCACCGCCGAAAGCCGCGTCGCCGCCTATCGCGACAACCTCGATGGCACGGTCGACGATCTCGTCCGCCGCCAGGATTTCATCGACGAGATGGTGCAGGACCACCTCGGCGAACTGCCCGCCGCCGGCGCGGTGAAGGGCGTGCAGGACAGCACCGCCGAAACCGGTCGCACTGTCGACAAGATCAGCATGGCCATTCCCGAGGCGGCCGGTGTCGCGCGGATGGAAGCGCGCCAGATCGCTTTCGTCGAAGGGCTGACGCGCCTCGCGGACAAGCGCGCCGCCAAGGCTGCCGCCGCGATCCGCGGGATCGGGCTCGACCCCGTGGCGATCGTTCGCAGCGCCGACCGCTCCGCGATGGGCGGTCCGTTTGAAGCCTTTGCAGGTAACGAGTCGATGGACCCGCGCTTCGAGAAGCTCGGCCTCTCGCTCGCACGGATGAGCGCGCTGGAACGCGGCCTTGCCGGTATTCCCAACGTTCTGCCCGCCAGCATCAACATGATCTCCTCGGGCTTCGGGTATCGCCGCGATCCTTTCAACGGCCATGCCGCGATGCATGCCGGGCTCGATTTCCGCGGCCCCGTCGGCACCCCGATCCACGCCGCCGCCAAGGGCACGGTCAGTTTCGTCGGCCGCAAGGGCGGCTATGGCAACTGCGTCGAGATCAGCCATGGCAACGGGCTGATGACCCGCTATGCCCACATGTCGGGCTTCCGCGCCCGTGTCGGCCAGCCGGTCGATGCCGGTGACGTGGTCGGTCTGATCGGTTCCACCGCTCGTTCGACCGGCCCGCACCTGCACTTCGAAGTGCGGATCAACAATCGCGCGGTCAATCCGCGTCCCATGCTGGAAAAGGGCGCAAGCCTGCTCGGAGCGAAACGTGTTCTCAAAGAACAACAGAAGCGCGGAGCCGCAGCGCCCGCAAAGGACAGTTAATCCCGTGGCGACCACCTCGACGTTCTCGGTGCTTGGCGCCGACCTCAAGATCAAGGGCGACATCACCGCCAGCGAAGACCTGCACATCGACGGCGGTGTCGAGGGCGACATCGACTGCGGATCGCTGGTGCAGGGTGAGGCGAGCACGATCAAGGGATCGATCACCGCCGATTCGGCGCGGCTGGCCGGGACCATCGAAGGGGCGATCACCGCCAAGACGCTTGTCGTCTTGAAGAGCGCGAAGATCACCGGCGACGTGTTCTACGACACGCTGACGATCGAACAGGGTGCGATGGTCGAAGGGCGCTTTGCCCAGCGCCCTCAGAACGGCGTGAAGAAGACCGAAGAACCGGTCCTCAGCCTCGCCAACTGAACCTGGAAATATGAGATCAGGAAAGGGCCCGCGCCGATCTGGCGGCGGGCCCTTTCTCGTTTCAGCCTTCGGCGGCGATCTCGGCGCGCAGGGTCTTGCGGTCGAGCTTGCCGATCATCGTCTTGGGCAGATCGGGCCGGATTTCCACCGCGCGCAGCCGCTCGTGCTTGCCGACTTGCGCGTTGATCCAGTCGCGCAAGTCGTCGGCGCTCTCTTCCGCCCCCTCGGCCAGCGTGACGTAGGCCTTGGGCACTTCGCCGAGATAGTCGTCGGGCACCCCGATGACGAGCGCCTCGCGGATAGTGTCGCGCGACAGAATCACGTCCTCGATCTGGCTGGGGAAGACCTTGAACCCGCCGACGCTGATCATGTCCTTGATCCGGTCGACGATGGTGATGAACCCGTCCTCGTCGATCGTGGCGACGTCGCCGGTGCGCAGGAACCCGTCGGCAAAGACATCTCCCGCATCCTCGCGCCGCCAGTAGCCGACCATCGTCTGCGGGCCGCAGATCGCCAGTTCACCGGGTTCGCCGGGAGGAGCGAGGCGGGTCGGGTCCTCCTTGTCGAGCAGACGGACGCGGGTGCCGGGGAGCGGCTGGCCGATGGTGCCGGGCTTCTCGTTGTCCCAACCGTCGAACGGATTGGTCGAGACGATGCACGATTCGGTGAGGCCATAGCCTTCGACCACGTGCGCGCCGGTGGCAGCCTCGAACCGGCGCTTCAGCGGTAGGGGCAGTGGCGCACCGCCGGAGATGCAGACCCGCAGCGAGGTGAAGTCGGTCTTGCCCACTCCGGGATGATCGAGCAGCGCCTGATACATCGTCGGCACCCCGGGCATCGAGGTGGCGCGAACCCGGCTCTGCGCCCGCAGGGTCTGGCGCGCGTCGAACCGCGGCAGCATCACGATCATCCCGCCGTCGAGCACCGTGCGATTGAGCACGACGATGTTGGCGAAGATGTGGAACAGCGGCAGCACACCTAGCATGATGTCCCGCTCGCCCCGGTGGGCATCGACGCGAAGGGTCTGGCGCGCATTTGCGGTGATGTTCTGGTGCGTCAGCATCGCACCCTTGGGCCGCCCCGTCGTGCCGCCGGTATATTGCAGCAGGGCAACGTCCTTCACCGGGTCGATCGCGACAGGCGTGGGCCGGTCGCAGCCTTCGATAAACCGATCGTAGGGCGTCACGCGCGGATCGTCGGGGATGGCCGTAAGCTGGCGGCGGCCCACGATGCGGAGCAGGGCCGATTTCACGCGGGGGAGCATGTCGGCGAGCCGCTTCACCACCAGCCGTTCGAGCCGCGAACATTCCAGCACCTTCAGCGCGGTCGGCAGCAGAGCCGAAGAATCGATGGTGAAGAGCATCGTGACGCCCGCATCCTCGACTTGCGCGGCGAGTTCCTCCACCGTGTAGAGTGGCGAGAAGTTCACTGCGGTCGCGCCCGCCATCATGATCCCGTAATAGGCGGCGAGGTAGACGGGCACGTTGGGCAGGAACAGACCGACCCGGTCCCCCTTCCCCACGCCTGCGCGCTGCAGGGCATGGGCGACGCGCTGCGCCTCCGCCTTCATCGCGAGGTAGCTGGTGCGCCGGCCGTAGAAGTCGACGATCTTCTTATCGCCCGCCAGCGCGACGCCGCGCTCGAAAAGGTCGGGGACCGACAGCGGCTCGAAGGCGCTGCTCCACGCGATGGGGTGACGATAGTTGCGCGGCTCTGCCTCTCCCGGCCCGCAGCGGGGCCATTCGCCGGGAAGCAGTCTCTCCATATTATTTACATTCATGTCAGTTATTGTGGACCTTTATCGGGTCCTCGACAAGCATGTCGCCTCGCAGGCGCAGCAAAAGGCCCGGCTCCGCACGGGGCGGGCCGGGCCTTGGAAATCCCGTGTCTGCCGGTGCCGTTACGGCACCGTAGCGTCGCCGGATTACTCCGACGCGCCCTCCTCGCGGCGGGCGGCGAGCCAGGCTTCCGCTTCGGCTTCCTGCGCGGCGACGACAGCTGCCCGCGCGGCGTCCTCACGCTCCTTCTTCAGCTCGTCGATCAGCGCCTGACGGTCGTCGACCAGCTTCGAATCGGGCAGCGATTCGGCCTCGATCCCGGCCTTCTTCGCGGCCTTGCCGACGGCGGCATCGAGCTCGCGCTGCGAGCACAGGCCCAGCGTCACCGGATCCTTGGGATTGATGTTCTGGATGTTCCAGTGCGACCGTTCGCGGATCGCGGCGATGGTGTTGCGGGTCGTGCCGATCAGCTTGCCGATCTGCGCGTCCGACATCTCGGGGTGGTTGCGCAGGATCCAGGCGATGCCGTCGGGCTTGTCCTGACGCTTAGACACCGGCGTGTAGCGCGGGCCTTTCGTACGGGCGATCTGCACCGGCGCCTTGTGGATCTTCAGCTTGTAGCCCGAATCGTTCTGGCCCTTCTCGATCTCCTCGTGCGTCAGCTCGCCCGAACGGACCGGATCGCGGCCGGTGTACTTCGCGCCGGCAAGATCGTCGGCCATGGCCTGAACCTCGAGGATGTGGAGGCCGCAGAAGTCGGCGATCTGTTCGAAGGTGAGGCCGGTATTGTCGACCAGCCAGCTGGCCGTGGCGTGCGGCATCAGGGGAGTGGCTTGATTCTGGCTCACGGGAGCAACCTCTCGATTAACGGGCCCGCACCGGCAAAAACGGGGCGTCGCGGGCGGCAGATACGATAAGGGCCGCCCCTTACCGGAGCGGCCGCTTGCTGGCCCGATTTAGGGGATGCGGACCTTTTGGGCAAGGGCGCAGTGCAGGAAGGCCAGATTCGCCGCCCTGCCGCACCTCGCAGACATCCTCAGACGTCGAGAATGATCTTCCCGACATGCTCGCCGCCGTCCATCCGCGCATGGGCCGCGGCCGCATCGGCCAGCGGGAAGCTTGCGTCCATCGCCGGGCGGAGCTGGCCGGATTCGACGAAGCGCCAGACGGTGCCGCGAATCTCGTCGGCGACCGCCGTCTTGAACGCATCGGAGCGGGGCCGCAGGGTCGATCCGGTCAGGGTCAGGCGCTTGGTCAGCACCTTGTGCATCGGGATCGTCGCCTTTACCCCGCCCATCACCGCGATGGTGACGTGGCGCGCATCCTCGGCCATGCAGTCGATGTTGCGGGCGACGTAATCGCCCGAGATCATGTCGAGCACCACGTCGACCCCGCGCCCTTCGGTGATGCGCTTCACCTCCTCCACGAAGTCCTGCGCCTTGTAGTCGATCGCATGGTGCGCGCCGAGCGCACGCGCCGCCTCGCACTTGGCCGCATCGCCGCAAGTGACGATGATCCGCACGCCGAAGAGCACCGCCAGCTTGATCGCCATCGTGCCGATGCCGCTGGTGCCGCCATGGACGAGCAGCCAGTCACCCTCGGCCGCCAGCCCGCGTTCGAAGACATTGTGCCAGACGGTAAACAGCGTTTCCGGAATAGCCGCCGCCTCGGCCAGCGAAAGCCCCTTGGGCACGGACAGGCAATGCCCCGCCTGCGCCAGGCAGTATTCGGCGTAGCCGCCGCCGTTGACGAGCGCGCATTGCAGTGTGCCGATTAAGCCCGCATCGACGCCATCGCCCACCGCAACCACGGTGCCGGCGATTTCCAGCCCCGGGATGTCGGGCGCGCCGGGCGGCGGCGGGTACAGCCCCTTGCGCTGCATCACGTCGGGCCGGTTGACCCCGGCATGCGCCACCTTGATCAGCACCTGCCCCGCACCCGGTTTCGGCACGACCACCTGCCGCGGCACCAGCACTTCGGGTCCCCCCGCCCCGTCGCACAGGATCGCAGTCATCATCTCGGGCAACATCGTCTTCCCCCAATCGGCGTTCGCGACGGCCAGCCCCATCCGGCCCGAAACGCTCCGAATGGTGGAGTACTAGCGGCACCCGTTGACAGCAAGCCATCGAGACCCAAGATTGGCATCGTAAGATGGACGACGACGATCGCCCCCGCATCCGCGGCGATAACGCCAGCCGCCTCGCCAGCGAAAGCCTGGACAGCTATTCGCAGGACGAGCTGGACATTCGCATTACGCAACTCGAAGTCGAAATTGCGCGGGTCAGGGCGCATGGCGCGCGGGCAGCGGCCCACAGGTTGGCCGCAGACGCGCTTTTCGCGCCGAAGTCGGCACCCGATTCGGGGCCGAAACCGGACGAACCACCGGCATGACAAGTCGCCCGCCTCGCCTGATTTCGGCGGGTCGGCCTGCTTTCGTCGCATTTCTCTTTACGCAAGTGCAGCAAAAGTGCTGCATTGCAGCAACCAAGTCGTTTGCCGTTCGTTCAGAACATTTCGGTATTACGGTTAACGGACACGCTTCCTAGGCACAGAAAGGGCCCATTACGATGCCATCATTTGCCCAGAGCCTCGAAAAGACTCTCCACTCCGCGCTCGCCAACGCGGCCGAACGGAGCCACGAGTACGCGACGCTGGAACACCTCCTGCTCGCTCTCGTCGACGATCCGGACGCGGCGCAGGTGATGGAAGCGTGCGGCGTCGACCTGCCCGAACTCGGCAATGTCGTGAAGCAGTACCTCGACCAGGAATACCAGTCGCTGAAGACGGCGGACAAGGCGGACCCCTCCCCCACCGCCGGGTTCCAGCGCGTCATCCAGCGCGCGATCCTGCACGTGCAGTCGAGCGGCAAGGATACCGTCACCGGCGCCAACGTGCTGGTCGCGCTTTTCTCCGAACGCGACTCGTATGCCGTCTACTTCCTGCAGCAGCAGGACATGAGCCGGCTCGACGCGGTCAGCTACATCAGCCACGGCATCGGCAAGTCGGGCCGCGCGGTCGAACAGCGCAGTTCCAAGGCGCAGGAGGAAGAGGCCAAGCAGGAGGAAAAGACCGAAAG
>CAYRLC010000062.1:0-14843 GCA_964424995.1 uncultured Croceicoccus sp. | reverse complement strand
TGCGTGATCTTCTCCGACGAGCTGAACCACGCCAGCATGATCGCCGGCATCCGCAATTCGGGATGCGAAAAGAAAGTGTTCCGTCACAACGACGTCGAGCATCTGGAACAGCTGCTGGCCGAAGCCGACCCCGACGTCCCCAAGCTGATCGCTTTCGAAAGCGTCTATTCGATGGACGGCGATGTCGCCCCGATCCACGCAATCTGCGATCTGGCCGACAAGTATAACGCGCTGACCTACATCGACGAAGTCCACGCAGTCGGCATGTATGGCAAGCGCGGCGGCGGCATCACCGATCGCGACGAAGCGGCCCACCGCATCGACATCATCGAAGGCACGCTGGGCAAGGCGTTCGGCGTGATGGGCGGCTACATCGCGGCCGACACCAAGATCATCGATTGCATCCGCTCGTATGCGCCGGGTTTCATTTTCACCACCAGCTTGTCGCCAGTTCTGGTGGCTGGCGTGCTCGCCAGCGTGAAGCATCTCAAGTCGTCCAGCGAAGAGCGGGACGGCCAGCAGGCATCGGCCGCGATGCTCAAGGCCCTGTTCCGTGAGGCCGGCCTGCCGGTGATGGACTCCACCACGCACATCGTGCCGCTGATGGTCGGCGATCCGGTGCGCGCCAAGAAGATCAGCGACATCCTGCTGGCCGAATATGGCGTCTACGTGCAGCCGATCAATTTCCCGACCGTGCCGCGGGGCACCGAGCGCCTGCGCTTCACGCCCGGCCCGGCCCACAACGAAGCGATGATGCGTGATCTCACGCAGGCGCTCGTCGAAATCTGGGACCGGCTGGACATGAAGGCCGCCGCCTAAGGTCGAACGCCTGGCTCGGGTCTTGCTCCGCTAAACGCCGGCTCTAGCTTATCCGTCGCCACCACGGCGATCGCTCGTCGCTGTTGATCTCGATCCGGTTGCGACCGTGCGCCTTGGCGTGGAACAGCGCGAGTTCGGCGCGCCGCATGGATGCATCGACCGAATCGCCGATCACCGCCACGCCGGAACTGATCGTCAGCCATACGTCCTTGCCACTGGCCTTGTGACCGATCTCGGACAGACTGGCCACGATCCGGCGGCAGACCGCCTCGGCTTCGTCAGGCCGGGTGTCAGGCAACAGCACGCCAAAGGTTTCGCCGCCGATGCGCGAAACGATGTCGGTGGGCCGCACCAGACTGCGCAGGAAGCCCGCAATGGCCACCAACACCTCATCACCGGCAGACTGGCCGTAGCGCAAGTTGATCGCCTTGAAGTGGTCGATGTCGAACAGCGCGAGGCAAGTGGTGCGCCGCGTATCGAGCAAGTGGCCCAGCATCCACACGAAGGCGGGACGGTTGGTTAGCCCGGTCAACGGATCGGTCAGCGCGGCGGTGAACAATTGTTCTTCCAGCTCGTGCCGTTCATCCAGGCTGCGCATGATACTCAGCACCGCGTAAGTCGCATGCTTGTCGTCCATCAACGGACGCATGCGAATGGCGAACCAATGAGGGCGCCCGTCGCTGGTCCGCGCGGAACATTCGATCCACTTGTCGCTCCCCTGCCCGTTGACGGTCGCGGCATGCTCGGCCCGAACCTCTTCGTGGGAAGCCGGATCGATCAGGTCGAGCAGATGCGGTGCGACCAGAAGATCGGGGAGAGCCAGCCCAAGACTGTCCAGTTCCACCGACGCGTGCAGGATGAAGCCCTCGCGATCGGTCTTGAGAACCACGTCCAAAGCGCCGGACGTGACCAGTCCGTAAAGTGCGAAACTCTCCTGATGCGTAAATTCATAACTCACGTTGGCCAGCCCCTAGACCAGATAAACCCAAACGCTACCGATGAAAGATGCCCACACCTGCACCAACCGGCAACACGGAAAATCAAAAAAAATCGAAATATTAGGTTGCTTGGTGCCGTTTGATATTATCAAATCCATCAATACATCATCATTAGTTACGTCAACTAACGCACTTAATACTTCAATTCACTGATTTCTATTTACCATGATTCGCGAATTTGGAAAGACGAGTCGTGCCTGTGGTGAGACAATTCGATGGATCGCGCCGATTTGCAGCGTTTGCATCACCGTCAGACGGGTTTTCTCCGCCAATCGAACGCCCCTGCCGCAACCGGCGACGCCAAGGCGTCTACAGTTCGATCATGATCCGGACCTTGTCGGGACTCGTTCCGAAAGCTGCAGCAATCGTCTCGCGGCTGCGCAGCACGACATCTTGCACGAGGTTGTCGTCCCGCCCGCCAACCAGATCCGCCACCCCGACGTCGAACGCCTCAGCCAGTTCCGCAATGCGGCTTTCTACCGGCCGTGAGCGGCCCTGCTCCCAGGCCCACACCGTGGGCTTGCTTACGCCCAGCCTTGTTGCCAGCACACTCAGGCTCATGCCTGCGGCCTTGCGCAGCCGCTGCAGACGCAAGCCGAACGATTCCTCGGCGTCGAGTGCGGGTGCCGCAACTGCACTGCGCAATTGTGCCGCGCTCATCGCAGCGGGGGTGATTGCGGCCTCAAACTGGCAGCCGAACAGGTTGCGGCTGGTCCAGATCACATGCGCAAGCCGTGGGCCGGTTTCCGGCAAGTCGATGGCAATCGCCTCGCCCACTGCCAGCGCGATCTCACTTTCGATCAGCAACCCGGTGGTCGAGACATTATGCACAAGCACGTTCGTGGCGCGGCCTGATGCCAGTTCACCTTGCGCTTCGAGCCGCAAGTTGCGGCGCGCCTCACGCCGACCGTCCGTGGCTTGGGCCGTCTCGTCCAGATGCGCCGCAATAGCCATGACCGGTCTCCTTGGTGAGGAGATACGTCAAGCGGCCAGCGGTTAAAATCCGGTTAGCGCCGCTGCCAAAAGCGGCGACAAGAGCCGGCGACGGGCCGGGTGTCTTGAATGCGCGAGCCCACAAAAAACCCCGCGAAGCCAGCGCCTCGCGGGGTTTCTCAAATTAGGTTGGGTTGATGATCAGCGCAGCCGAACAACATTGTCCGAAACGCGCGGATCGACGTGCTGGCCGGTGTAGAGGCTCTCCATCGGCTCATCGCTGACATCAACCACGCCGCCCTGGCCAAACCCGTTGAATGCCGTGCGCATTGCGGCGCCATAGGCACCCAACATGCCGACCTCGATGAAGTCACCCGCCTGGATATCGGCGGGCAGCATGAACGGGCCTTCCATGAAGTCGGCATCGTCGCACGTCGGGCCATAGAACGAGAAGCCATGCTGCTCATTCGAACGGCCTTCGCTCAGGCACTTCACCGGGAAACGCCAGTTGACGTGGGCCGCATCGTAGAGTGCGCCATAAGCGCCATCGTTGATGTAAAGCTCGTCACCGCGACGCTTCTCGACCTTGACGATCAGCGAATTGTATTCGGCGGATAGCGCCCGGCCCGGCTCGCACCACAGTTCCGACGAGTACGAAACCGGCAGCGATTCCGCCGCGCGGTGGATCACGTGGAAGTAATCCTCAAGCGGGGGCGGTTCCATGCCCGGATAGACCGACGGGAAGCCCCCACCGACATCGATGATGTCCACGGTGACCGATGCATCCACAATCGCCGCACGGACGCGCTCCAGCGCCTGCACATAGGCAAACGGGGTCATCGCCTGGCTGCCAACGTGGAAACAGATGCCCAGCCAGTCCGCTACCTGACGTGTCGCCTGCAGAAGCGGTGCCGCGTCGGCCAGATCGATGCCAAACTTCGAGGCGAGGCTCAGTTCCGAATACTCGGAGGAGACGCGCAGACGCACGCAAAGGCGCAGATCTGCAGCGGGTTCACCGGCTTCGTCAGCCGTGGCGGCGACGATCTTTTCCAGTTCCTCGTGCGTGTCGAGGCTGAATGTGCGCACACCGTGGCTGAAATAAGCCTCACGGATGGCGCCGGCGGTCTTCACCGGATGCATGAAGCACAGCGTCGCTTCGGGCAGCGTGGCCCGGACAAGGCGCACTTCCGCGATTGATGCGACATCAAAATGCGTAATTCCCGAATCCCACAGGATCTGAATCAGATCGGGCGAGGGATTGGCCTTCACGGCATAGAGCGACCGTCCCGGAAACTTCTCGGCGAAGAAGCGGGCGGCCCGCGCTGCTGCGTGCGGACGGTTCAGAATAACGGGTTCGTCGGGCGCGAAGGCCCTGGCTACTGCCGATGCGTCAAGATGATGGTGCAACTCAAGGGACCCCCAAACGGAATTGTTAGCGAAAAGCTGCCTTGCGGTTTGGAAGTCCCCATGGGGCAGCGGAGCGTCGATATAGGGGTCTGTTGCTGAACTGCAAGTGAAAATCGCGCGCCATCATAAAAGTGTAACATAGCGCTACAGGTGGCGTTGGAGATACCTAAACCCTGCGAAAAATGTCATGGCATATCATTAGCTTGATCCTCATGGCTCCCTCACGCCAGATCACCCCGAACATGAAGAAATTATGACCGTTTTCAAGCGATGCCACGCTGCAATAGCACCCTCGCCGCGCCGATTCGCACTCAACACGATGGCATGGTCCCTTGCCGGGACCAGTGGAGGAGTTGGTCGTTCAGAACTGGACGTTCGGCACCTGATCGACGACGCCCTTTTCACTGGCGTCGAGACGGTTGAAGTCTTCGTGGCGGAAGCCAAACATGCCCGCGAATACGACCGCCGGGAAGGACTCGATCCCTGCGTTGTAGCGCGAGACGGCAGCGTTCAGCGCGCGGCGGGCGGCGGCGATCTTGTCCTCGATGTCGGCAAGCTCCCCTTGCAGTGACTGGAAATTCGCATTGGCCTTGAGGTCGGGATAGGCTTCGCTCAGCGCGAGCAGCCGGTCCAGCGAGACCTTGAACTGCGCCTCTGACTCCGAGTTGTGGCTCGATGCCGCGCGATTTCGTGCTTCGATCACGCTGTCGAGCGTCGACTTTTCGTGGGTGGCATAGCCCTTCACCGTCGCCACCAGATTGGGCACCAGATCGTGCCGTTGACGAAGCTGTGCATCGATATCGGCAGATCCCTGACGGCAGGTCTGGCGCAGGGCCACAAGCCGGTTATAGATACCGATCAGAACCATGGCGATCACGCCCAGCACGACAAGGATGATGATGGTAGTCATTCGGCACAGCCCCTCTGCAGTGTGCCCGCAGGGCTATCATTTCCACCGCAATTGGCAACGAGGATGATCGTTCGACCCGATGCAGATGCGCTGTTGGCGGGCGAACTGGGCCAATGGCTCGAAAGCCAGGGCCATGCGCGGGAGGAAGCCAAGCGGATCGCAGCCAAACGGCGCAAATGGGGTTTCATCGGCGCGGGCGTGGTGGGCGTAATCGTCCTGCTGGTCAGCGGGTTCGATGTGGAAGCCATGTTCTGGTCTGGCGGTTTCGTCGCGGCGGCCGGCTGGGCTTGGGGCGAATTCGCCAAGCAGGCGGTCATTAATACCATCAAGGGCGGCATCAACGACGCCATCGCCCGTGCGCTCGATATGGAATACAGCCATGCCGCAAGCGCGGGTGAGGAATGCCGCCGGGGTTGCCAGTTCAAGATGTTTCCCGCGCACGACAAGTCACAGTTCGAGGACATGTGGCGCGGCAATGTCCAAGACCGCTCGTTCCTGCTGTACGAAGCGCATCTGACCCAACGCGAAGGATCGGGCAAGGACCGCCGTGACGTCACCAAGTTTCGCGGCAGTGTCGTCACCGTCGGTTTTGCAAGGCGTTTTCACGGCGTCACGCTGGTAGAGCGGGAGAAAACGCGGAAGACCTGGTTCGGCATGGGCAGCGACAAGACCGAACTGACTTTCGGCGACGTGATCCTGCAACGCTGCGACATGGTCGATCCCAAGTTCGAGGACCAGTTCACTGTCTGGTCGAACGACCCGGTAGAAGCGCGCTTCCTCGTCCACCCGGAATATATCGAGCGGCTGATCGCAGTGGAGCAGGCTTATGCGGGCCAGAACATCCGCGCACTGTTCGATGGCGGCTCGCTGATTGTGGCGCTGGAAACCGGCGACATGTTCGAAAGCGGCTCAATCGATGCGAGCGACGACCGCGCCCTGCTCCAGCGCACCATCGATCAGTTCGGCAGCATCACCGACATGGCGGCAGAGCTGAACGAGCGCGCGCGGGGGAATTATTGAGCTGCGAAATGAATGAGTAAGTCACCCAGCGATAAGCTTCAGCGTATTGCCGACGCTTGGCACGATGGCTTATCGCCCGGCGATGGGATGGGGCTGTTGTGGCATCTGGCCCTTCGGCGCTATCCTTCCGCAATGACAGAGCTTAGTCGTCGTATCGGTGAGGACGGCTTGTCGGCAGCCGATCCGTTTTCCGCTGCGGGTCTGTCCCATCGGGCGTTGAAGCAAGGCGACTCGTTGGCAGCTTACAACCGGGCGATGCGGTGCTTCAATCTCTGCGATCTGCGGGGTTACCGGCATTGGCTGGGTCTCGCGGCAAAGGCTGGCGATGAAAGCGCCCAACTGCAACTTCGCCGCTTCGAGACCCGACTCCCTCATCCTGCCGCGCATGACATCAGGCGTGGCCGGCCGCGGCGAGCCTATGATTGATTTGTCCAGTGCAATAGCCGATCCGACGATGGATCAGAGCAATTTCGCGATTGAAGCCTCAAGCCCTCTCCCCAGTGGGGAGAGGGTTGGGAGAGGGGTTTCGCCGAGCCGCCGCCCTCTCAACTCCGGCTAGCTCGCACACGAGCAAGCCTGCGTATCTCTCCCCGACGGGGAGAGAGAAACATCAGCTCAACCGACCCCGAAAATCCTCGTAATCAAACCGCCGCACGCATTCGAGCGCGTCGGTTTCGGAGTCCCACAGCCAGATCGAGGGCAGTGGCACGCCGTTGAACGTGGTCGTCTTGACCATCGAGTAATGTGCCTGATCGAGGAACGCGAAGCGCTCGCCGGGCTCGGCGGGGACCGGCAGCACGTAATCGCCGATCACGTCGCCAGCGAGGCATGACGGACCGCCGAGGCGGACGCGGCCACCTTGCGCTTCATCCACCAGATCGTTCTGGGCAATGGCTTCTTCGCCCAGCATGGCGGGGCGATAGGGCGCTTCGATCACGTCCGGCATGTGACATGTGGCGGAGATGTCGGTGATGGCGACGGGCATGCCGTTCCAGCCCACGTCGAGGATCGTGCCGACGAGGATGCCCGCATCAAGGGCAACCGCCTCGCCCGGCTCGATATAGACTTCGGCGCCGGTATCGTCCTGCAGATCGATCAGGAATTCGACGAGTTCGTCGCGCTGGTAATCGGCCCGCGTGATGTGATGACCCCCGCCAAGGTTGATCCACTTGAACTGGCCGAACCACGGTTCGAGGTAATCGAACGCCTTGTCCCAGGTGCGGCGCAGCGGCTCGAAATCCTGTTCACACAAGGTGTGCATGTGGATGCCGTCGATCAGTTCGATATGCTGTTCGGTCAGTTGGTCAATCGGGAAGCCAAGGCGCGAGTGCGCGGCGCACGGGTCATAGCGCGGCACTTCGCCTTCGGGATGCAGCGGGTTGATCCTGAGACCGATATCGAAAGCCTCGCCGCGTGCCCGCGCACCTTCGATGATCGGCCAGAGTCGCTCGATCTGGCCGGGCGAATTGAAGATGACGTGATCGGACAGGCGCAGGATCTCTTCGAGGTCCTCGGGCTTGTAGGCCGCGCAATAGGTCGCGATCTCACCGTCATAGAATTCCGAGGCGAGCCGCGCTTCCCACAGGCCCGAGGTGCACACGCCGTCAAGGTATTCGCCGATGATCGGCGCGACCGACCACATCGAGAACGCTTTCAGCGCAGACAACACCTTTGCGCCGGAACGCTCACCGATGTCGGCCAGCACGCGCAGGTTTGCCCGCAACCTTGCCGCATCCACGACGAACGACGGCGAATCGACCCGCGACAAGTCGAATTGCGCGAAGGCGCCCGGATCGCCGGCTCTCGTTTCCATATTCCGTTTCCCGCGTTACGAGCCGAACGGCCCGCGAAAGATAAACCATGCCCCGGTCGCGATAAGCACGAAGCCGACCAGTTCGTTCCAGCCCGGCTTCTGCCCGAACAGCCACCATGCGATCAGCACGAAGGTGCTGAGCGACAACACCTCCTGGATGACCTTCAATTCGTTCAGCGTATAAACCTTCGCGCCGATCCGGTTAGCCGGCACGGCCAGGCAATACTCGAAGAACGCGATCGACCAACTCAGCAGCACGGCCAGCCACAAGGCCTTGTGCGGCGTCTTGAGATGGCCGTACCACGCGAAGTTCATCAGCAGGTTGGATCCGGCCAGCAAGGCGACCGGAAAAATTGCTGTCCAGTTCACCAGTTCAATCGACGCAAATGGCGTTGGCGGCCTTCCCGCCCTTTATCTCGGAGTAACAGCCGAACAGGCGGTCATCCGCCTGGCACTGTCCCGCGACCTGCGGTGCGTCTGGTGCCGCGCCTGCATCGCCGATGCACTTGCCATCGCACTGGCTGCTGTCGGTGCAGCTCTTGCCCGCATCGGCATAGGGACGGACGCACAGCTCCATGCCCATCCTGCCGCGCCGCTCAACCTTGCCGCCGCCCGACGTGCAGGCAGTTCTGTCCGCCACGCTCATTTCGCGCGACAAGCCACTTCCGGTTTCGGCGTTGGCTTGCGGAGCCTCAACCGGCATGCAGCCAGCGAGCGAAACCAGACCGAACGCTGCCAGCGTCGCCTTGCCCAAAATCCCGCGCATCAAAACGCCAACGGCTCGGCCAGTTCCTCGACCGTCCACGGCAGGCCATGCTTGTTGAGCATGTCCATGTAGGGGTCGGGATCGAACTGCTCCATGTTGAACACACCCTCGCCCCGCCACGCGCCGGTCAGCATCATCGCCGCCCCGATCATCGCCGGAACGCCGGTGGTATAGCTGACCGCCTGGTTGCCGGTTTCGGCATAGGCATCTTCATGGTCGCAGATGTTCTTGATGTAGAACGTCTTCTCGCCCGACCCGTCGAGCGCCTCGCCGGTCGCGATGTCGCCGATGTTGGTCTTGCCCTTGGTCGTCGGGCCGAGCGAAGCAGGCTCGGGCAAAACGGCCTTCAGGAACTGCAGCGGGATGATCTCCACCCCGTTGTAGGTGACCGGATCGATCCGGGTCATGCCCACGTTCTGCAGCACGGTGAGGTGCTTGATGTATTCGTCGCCGAAGGTCATCCAGAAGCGCGCGCGGTCCATCTCGGGAATGAACTTCGCGAGGCTTTCCAGCTCCTCGTGGTACATCATGTACATGTTCTTGGGGCCGACCGCCTCGAAGTCGAACTCCTTCTTCACGCCCATCGCCGGGGTCTCGACGAATTCGCCGTTCTCCCAGTGACGCGCGGGCGCGGTCACTTCGCGGATGTTGATTTCCGGATTGAAGTTGGTGGCAAAGGCCTGCCCGTGATCGCCGCCGTTGCAGTCGAGGATGTCGAGCGTGCGGATCGTGCGCAGCTTGTGCTTCTTCAGCCACATCGCGAAGACGCTGGTGACGCCCGGGTCGAAGCCCGAACCCAGCAGCGCCATCAGGCCCGCTTCCTTGAAACGCTCGTGATAGGCCCACTGCCACTTGTATTCGAACTTCGCCTCGTCGCGCGGTTCGTAGTTGGCGGTATCCATGTAGTCGACGCCCGCATTGAGGCAGGCATCCATGATATTGAGATCCTGGTACGGCAGCGCGAGGTTGACGACGAGATCGGGGCGCACTTTCTCGAGCAGGTCGGTGGTCGCCGCCACGTCGTCGGCATCGATCTGGTAGGTTTCCACCGTCACGCCGGTGCGTTCCAGCACCGATGCGGCGATCGCCTCGCACTTCGAGACAGTGCGGCTGGCGAGCGCGATGCTCGAAAAGATATGCGTGTTCATCGCCATCTTGTGGACCGCGACCGAACCGACACCGCCCGCACCGATCACCAGAACCTTGCTCAAATCTCGTCTCCGCTGAAACCGGGCCATGGGCCGGAAGGATGTATGCGCGCCATATAGGACCCCTGCGTGACAGCACAAGGAATTCGGGCGTCGGGCGCGGCGGAGGGTCAGGCGTGGTCGCCGTGGCCGCCCCCTCTGGACAAGCGCGCCCCCACGCCGCATCACGGCGCAGGACATTGGGGAGCGACGATTATGCCCGATAAGGCGATGCTGATCCCGGCGGCCGTGCTGGTATGCTGGACGATGGTGATGGCGCTGTGGATGCTGGCGCACCGTGCCGGCACTTTCACCGCCATGAAGACCAGCCTCGACAAGCTGCCGGTCGGCGCGCGGGGGCCGGACCTGTGGACCCGCCTTCCCCCCGGCCGCAATGACTGGCCGGCGCACAACTACATGCACCTGATGGAGCAGCCGACGGTGTTCTACGCCGCCTGCGTCATCCTCAGCATCGGCGGGCCAACCGGATACGACCACCTGCTGGCGTGGCTCTACGTGCTGATCCGGATGGTGCACTCGGTCTATCAGGCGCGGGTGAACGTGGTGAAGATCCGGGCCTTCCTGTTCATCGCTTCGACGCTGGTCATGGTGCTGCTGGCGGTGCGCTCGCTGCTTTCGGTGCTCAACTAACGGACAAACAGGCTGGCCAGCTCGACGTGGGTTGACCAGCGGAACTGGCCCACCGGGCGCAGCCGTTCCAGCCGATAGCCCGCCGCGACCAGCGTGGCGGCATCCTTGGCCCAGCTTGCCGGGTTGCAGCTGATGTAGCAGACCCGCGCCACCTTGCTGTCGGCCAGCCGCAGCACCTGTTCGCGCGCGCCGGCCCGCGGCGGGTCGAGCAGGACCGCGTCGAACTTGTCGAGTTCCGGCGGAAGCAGCGGGTTGCGGAACAGGTCGCGGTGCTGGCTGAACACCGGCCGCTGATAAAGGCCCGCCGCGGTCTTGCACGCCATGTGCGCATCGCGCGCGGCTTCCGCGGCCAGGACTTTCGCGCCGCCCGACAGGGCAAAGGCAAAGGTGCCGAGGCCCGAAAACAGGTCGGCCACCGTCTTCGCGCCGGCCAGCCATTCGCGCGCATCGGCCATCAGCGCTGCCTCGCCCTCCCGCGTCGGCTGCAGGAAGCTGCCGGGCGGTAGCGATACCGGCACGCCGCCGAGCTTGACCGTCACCGGCTCCGGCTCCCAATGCGTTTCGGGGCCGAAGCCGTCGTCCATCGTCAGGCGGGCAAGACCGTTGTCCTGCGCAAAGGCGATCAGCGCCTCGGTCTCTTTCAGGCCATCGGGCACGAAGCCCTTGACGTTGCAGTCGACACCCTGATCGGCGAGCGTCATGTGCACGTCGGCGGCCAGCTTCTTGCGGTTGAGACCCGCGAAATAGCGGCGCAGCGGCGCGACCATCGCGAACATCTCTGCCGCCATGACCGGGCATTCGGCCATGTCGACGATGGCATGGCTGCGCGCCTCGCGGAAACCGATGCGCACCGAACGGCCCCGCGCCTCGACATGCAGGTTCGCGCGGCGACGGCTCTGCGGCGGCGAGAGGTGGGGCGCTTCGAAATGCACCGGCTCCAGCCCCTGCCCCGACGCGGCATTGGCGACCCGGTCGCGGACGAATAGGCTCCAGCTCGCCTCGTCCAGTTGCTGCAGCTGACATCCGCCGCATTGTGGGAAGTGGCGGCAGGGCGGCTGGGCGTGATGCGGGCCGGGGGTGATGGCACCGTCCGGCGCGATGCGGTCGCCCGGCGCGGTCAGCGGCACGTGGCGCCCCGACGCGGTGATGCCGTCGCCCTTGGCGGCGATGCGCAGGATCTCTTCGGTTTCGGTCATGGGAATATGGTCACAAACATGAGTTCAGCGCGGGTCGCACCGCATCGGCAAGGTCGCCCGCGTGGAAAGCCATGCCCGCCAGTCGCGCCGCCTCGCTATGCAGCCAGACCGCTTCGCAGGCGGCTCGAAACGGGTCTTGGGTCACGGCCAGGCGCGCGGCGCACAGGCCCGCCAGCACATCACCGGTCCCCGCGACGGAGAGCCAGCTCGACGCCCGCCCTGCGAATGCCAGCCGACCGTCGGGCGCGGCGATCACGGTGTCGGGCCCCTTGGCCACGACAACCGCGCCGCTCGCCTTGGCCAGCGACAGGGCCCGGTCCGGCTTGGCGACCGCAGGATCGAGACCGAAATGCTTTTCCAGCCGCGCCAGTTCGCCTTCGTGCGGGGTGAGAATTGCGCCGGGCGTCTGCACGTCCAGCACCATCAGCGCGTCGGCATCGATCATCATGCGGCGACCGCTCGCCAGCGCCGCCTTCAGCCGCGCCTTCGCATTGTCGTCGCGGCCCAGCCCCGGCCCGACGAGCAGCGCGGCGATGCGTTCATCCGACAAGGCTTCGGGCAAATCGCCGTCGCCGGTATCGCTCGCCACCAGCCAGTCGGGCGCCGCCTTCACCTCGCGCGCCAGCAGCTTGACGTAGCCCGCGCCCGCGTGCGCCGCCGCCCGGGCCGACAGCATCGCGGCCCCCGGCATCGCTCCGCCGACCACCGCGACCAGCCCGCGCCGGTACTTGTGGGCATCTGCCGCCGGGGCCGACAGGCGGGGCCGCTCGATCCGCGCCGCGCCGTCCGGCTCCCGCGCCGCGCCGATATCGACCAGCCGCGCCATGTCCCATGTCGCCATGGCCGGCATCAGCATGTGCGCCCGCTTCCACGCGCCCAGCGCAATGCACAGCGCGTAATGCGGCAGGTTCGCGGCCAGCAGCGCGCCGGCATCGGTGTTCACCCCGCTCGGAACGTCGATCGCGATCGAACGATGATGCCGCTTCGCCAGCCGCGCCAGCAAGGCATCGAGTTCGTCCGACAGCGCCCGGTTCAGCCCGCTGCCGAACAGGCAATCGACGAAGATCCAGCCATGCGCGTCGCCCGCGTCGACGACCGGCCCGCGATAGAGCGAGGCCGCGCGCCGCGCGGCATCGGTCGCCGGCGCGCGCGCCGCCACGACCTGCACCTGGCCGCCGCGCTCGCGGATAGCTTCCGCGATGACATAGCCGTCGCCGCCGTTATTGCCGGGGCCGCACAGGACGGTCACGCCATGCCCCTCGGGTGCGCCCGCCGCCATGCGCCAGACGTAGTCCGCCGCGCCGCGTCCGGCCCGCTGCATCAGCGCGTGGACGTCGGTCCCCGCCGCCATCAGGCGCTCCTCCGCCTCGACCATCTGCCGGACGGTCAGCACCTGATCGGCGGCGGCGAAGGTCATGCGCGGATCAGCGCTTGCCGGTGATCGCCGCCAGGTCGCGCACCGCACCGCGCGCGGCGCTGGTCGCCATCGCGGCATAGGCTTTCAATGCGGTGGATACGCGGCGCGGACGCGGATGGCTCGGCGCCCAGGCGGCTTCGCCCCTGGCTTCCATCGCGATCCGGCGTTCGGCCAGCACTTCGTCGGTCACGTCGACATTGATGGTGCGATTGGGGATGTCGATGGCGATCATGTCGCCCTCTTCCACCAGCCCGATCGCGCCGCCCTCTGCCGCCTCCGGCGAGGCGTGGCCGATCGACAGCCCGCTGGTGCCTCCCGAAAAGCGCCCGTCGGTGATCAGCGCGCAGGCCGCGCCCAAGCCCTTCGACTTGAGGTAGCTGGTGGGGTAGAGCATTTCCTGCATGCCCGGCCCGCCGCGCGGCCCTTCGTAGCGGATGACGACCACGTCGCCCGCCACGACCTGCCCGCCGAGAATGCCGACGACCGCCGCCTCCTGGCTCTCGAACACCTTGGCCGGGCCCTTGAAGGTCAGGATCTTGTCGTCGACGCCCGCGGTCTTCACGATGCAGCCGTCGCGCGCGATGTTACCGTAGAGCACGGCGAGGCCGCCGTCCTTGCTGAAGGCGTGTTCGGCGCTGCGGATCACGCCGCCGACGCGGTCGGTGTCGATCTCGTCCCAGCGGCGGTTCTGGCTGAACGCGGTCTGCGTCGGCACCCCGCCGGGTGCTGCGGCATAAAACTCGCGCACGCTGTCACTGTTGGTGCGGCCCACGTCCCAGCGCTCCAGCGCCTCGCCGATGGTGCGGCTGTGCACGGTCGGGCAGTCGGCGTTGAGCAGGCCCGCCCGCTCCAGCTCGCCGAGGATCGCCATGATCCCGCCGGCCCGGTGCACGTCTTCCATGTGGACATCGGACTTGGCGGGGGCGACCTTCGACAGGCACGGCACCTTGCGCGAAAGCCGGTCGATATCGGCCATGGTGAAGTCGATCTCGCCCTCGTGCGCGGCGGCGAGCAGGTGGAGCACGGTGTTGGTCGACCCGCCCATCGCGATGTCGAGGCTCATCGCGTTCTCGAACGCGGCGAAGCTGGCGATCTTGCGCGGCAGGACGCTCTCGTCGTCCTCCTCGTAGTATCGCTTGCACAAGTCGACGACGAGCCGCCCGGCTTCGCGGAACAGTTTCTCGCGGTCGGCATGCGTCGCCAGCATCGAGCCGTTGCCCGGCAGCGAGAGGCCGAGCGCCTCGGTCAGGCAGTTCATCGAATTCGCGGTGAACATGCCGCTGCACGAACCGCACGTCGGGCAGGCCGACCGCTCGATGGTCTGCACATCCTCGTCCGACACGTTCTCGTCCGCGGCGGCGACCATCGCGTCGACGAGGTCGAGCGCGTGTTCCTTGCCCTTGATGATGACCTTGCCTGCTTCCATCGGGCCGCCCGACACGAAGACCACCGGGATATTCAGCCGCAGCGCCGCCATCAGCATGCCGGGCGTGATCTTGTCGCAGTTCGAGATGCAGACGATCGCATCGGCGCAGTGGGCGTTGACCATGAATTCCACCGAATCGGCAATGAGGTCGCGGCTGGGCAGCGAATAGAGCATGCCGTCATGGCCCATCGCGATCCCGTCATCGACCGCGATGGTGTTGAATTCCTTGGCGACGCCGCCCGCATCCTCGATCTCGCGCGCGACCAGCTGGCCCAGGTCCTTGAGGTGGACGTGGCCCGG
>CAYRLC010000061.1:0-14993 GCA_964424995.1 uncultured Croceicoccus sp. | reverse complement strand
AAGCGGATGGAGGACATCCACGTCACCGACCGCTCGCTGATCTGGAACAGCGACCTGATCGAGACGCTGGAGCTGGACAACCTGATCAGCCAGGCGACCGTGACGATGCATTCGGCCTTCAATCGCAAGGAAAGCCGCGGTGCCCACGCGCACGAGGATTTCCCCGAGCGCAACGACGGCGAATGGATGAAGCACACCGCCAGCTGGTTCGATGGCTGGGGCGGCAAGGGCGGGGCGGTGCGCCTCGACTATCGCCCGGTCCACGAATACACGCTGACCGATGACGTCGAGTACATCAAGCCGAAGAAGCGCGTTTACTGATTTTCGCCGACAGGCATGATAAAGTGAAAGGCCCGGCAGCGATGCCGGGCTTTTTCGCGTCCGGGGGAACGCCATGCCTTTCGAAGCCAGACCCGACGGTTCACTGAGACTGCCGATGCACCAGCCCGTCTACCAGGTCGCTCTTGTAATGGCCGCTTTCTTTGGCTTCGGATTCTTCTTTCTCTATTCGGCGGCGTGGAGCGAGGCGTCGCAGGTCGTCATCAAGGGGTTCGAAACCGGGTATGCGCTCCCTGTCTGGGTGTGGCGACTGTCGTTCGTCGGCCTCGGCCTGGTGATGACAGGGGCGGGCGTGTTCATCCTGCTCGGCCTGTTGCGCGGTAACAAGCCATTCGTCCGGATCGAGAAGCGGCGGATCGTCGTCGTGGTTTCGCAGTGGTGGCGGACCGCACGATGCGCTGGGACGAAATCGCCCAGACAAGCCGATCGCGCATCATGGGCAGCGAGACGATGATGTTGAAGGCCAAGTCGGGCCGCAAACTCCAACTGGCCGAACATACTTTCAGGGATCGAAGCGATTTTCGCGCCCTGTGCAGCGAAATCGAGGAACGGGTCGAACTGGCGCGTTAGGAGGTCGACAAGTCGTTCGTCGGTCGCCGAACGACGTTTGTCGACGCATTGGGCGGCCTTGCGTTTACAGCCGTAATCGTATCGACTACGCCTGTAATCGAATTTGAGCCTTAAAATCCGGATTCGCCATGAACCTGCCGACCAATGCCGTCCATCAAGCCGAACGCATTTCCGGTGCCGAACAGACGGTGATGGAGGCGCTGTGGTCCCGCGCGCCGCTGACCGCTGCCGAAGTCGCCGACGCGGTGGGCGAGGAGCAAGGCTGGAGCCTGGCCACGGTCAAGACGCTGCTCTCGCGCCTCGTCGCCAAGAACGCCATCGCGGCAGAGCCCGACGGTCGCCGCTTCCTCTATTCGCCGCTGCTCGCCCGGGCCGATTTCGTCGGGCAGGAATCGCGGCGCCTGCTCGACCGGCTGTTCGGCGGCCGGGCAGCCTCGCTCGTCGCCCATCTGGCGGAGGCCGAGGCGCTGACCGAACGCGACCTTGCCGAGATCGAGACCCTCCTGAAGGAGTTGCGCAAATGACCGGGGACTTCACGAGCGCTGCCACCCTTGCCGCCTTGACCGACTGGGCCGTCGATACCGCGATCTGGACCGGCGCGCTGATCGTCGCGGTCCTGATGCTGCGTCGTCCGGTCGCGCGGCTGTTCGGTCCACGCGTCGCTTATGCCCTCTGGCTGCTGCCGCTGATGCGCTTCACCCTGCCGCCGATCGTGCTGCCTGCGTGGATGAAGCCGGCCGAGGCCACGCCGATGGTCGCCGCGCCGCTGCCGCATGAGGTCGCCGCCGCTCCGCTGGAGCCGGTCGTAGAACCTCTGATCGACTGGGCGATAGTCGCCGATGGGGCTATCGCGCTCTGGCTGATCGGCGCGGTCGTGTTCCTCGGCTGGCGCATGGCCTGCTATCGCACGATGACCCGCCACCTGATGCAGGGCGCGCGTACGGTGGGCGAGGCGGGATCGATCCGGCTGGTCGAAACCGACGCGGTCGCCGCCCCCGTGGCCTTCGGCGTGCGCCGCCGGGTGATCGCGCTCCCCTCGGGCTTCATGGCGCACGAGGATGTCGCCGCCCGCGATCTCGCCATCGCGCACGAGATCGCGCACCATCGCGGCCACGACCTTGCCGCCAATCTCGCCGCGCAGCCGCTCCTGGCCCTGCACTGGTTCAACCCGCTGGCATGGGCCGGGTGGCGCGCGATGCGCCGCGACCAGGAAGCGGCCTGCGACGCGCGCGTCATGATCGGTCGCCCGCAGCAGGATCGCGCCCGCTACGGCGAAGTCATCGCCGCCTGCAGCCGCGAGCGTAACCTGACCCCCCAATTCATCCTGGCCGCGCCGATGGCGGGTTTCCGCGAGATCGGACCCGTGCTGGGCGAAAAGGCCATCGTCCACCGGCTGAGGAGCCTTGGCATGACCACGACCACCCGCCGCCACCGCATCGGCCTTGCCTGCCTCGGCGCGGCCAGCCTCCTCGCGATGGGCGCAACCGCCAGCGTCTCTTACGCGGAGGAGGAGGCGAAGGCCCCGGCCGAACGCAATGTCGAGATCCGCAAGATCGTGCGGACCGAGGTTCCTGCGTCGGGCGCCGCTGGGGCGGAGCCGAAGACGAAGATCCACATGATCGTCAAGGACGACAAGGGCGACTTCGCATGGCATTCGGACGGCCAGCCGCTGTCAGCGGAAGAACAGGCCCGCGTCGAGGCGGAGATGGAACGCGCCCACGCCGAAATGGGCCGCGCGCACGCCGAGATCGAGCGCGCCGGGGTGGAGATCGAGCGGGCACAGGCCGAGCAGGGCCGCGCGCTGGCCGAAGTCGAGCGCCTGCACAAGAACCGCGCCTTCGCATTCGTCGGCATGCCCGAGGTCGAGGAGAAAGTTTCCAGCGACGGCAGGGTCCGCACCGTCCGCGTCTTCGAACGCAAGGAAGGCGGCAAGCGCGAGATGGTGCAGGAAGTCATCGTCGACGAAAGGAAGATCGAACGCGACGCCATCCGCGGGGCGATCAGCGGCATCGAACGCGCCCGCGCCGCCATCGCCCGCGACACCAAGCTCTCCGCCGAAACCCGCGCCGAGGTCCTGGCCGAGCTAGACAACGAACTTGCCGACCTGCGCGAGGAGTTGACGCAGGTCGATTAACACTCTGTTCATCGCTGTGAAAGCACGGTTCGCCGCAGTATTTTAGGAGAACCGTTGTGGAACCGAACGTGAGGCGCGCGAAATCGCCGGGCATCAAGCTGCTGTTCGTGGTGCTCGTTGCCGCCGCGCTCGCGGTGCCTCTGTTCATGACGTACGCGTTGTTGTGGGACCGGCAGGAACAATCGCGCACCGCCCGCGCCACGATCACGCAAGGGTGGGGCGGGCCGCAAGTGGTGACCGGTCCGGTCCTCGTCATCCCCTATAGCGAGGACGTGGCCGAGACCGTCGTCCAGAACGGCAAGTCGGTGGAAACGGTCCGCCGCACCACGCGCGACATCTACCTCTCGCCGCGCGCGCAATCGGTCGAGACGGTGCTGTCGCCGCAGCGCAAGCACAAGTCGATCTACACCTCGGTCCTCTACGAAGGGGCGATGACGGGCACGGCTACGTTCGCCCTGCCGACCGACGCGGCGCGATCGGGCTACGATCCGGCGCGGATGGATTTCGCCCGGGCCGAACTGCATTTCGGGGTCGCCGATCCGCGCGGGTTGCAGAGTGCGACGCGGGTCACGGCGGGCGGTGAGACGCTGCTGACGCGTCCGGGCGGCAAGCTGGGCAACACCAACAACTCGGGCTTCTTCGCCTTTGCCGACTGGGACGGGCAGGCGCCGCTCGCCGTCAGCTGGTCCTACGACTTGCGCGGCAGCGAGACGCTGAGCTTCGTGCCCCGCGGCGGCAACAGCGAGTGGAAAGTGCGTTCGACCTGGCCGCATCCCAGTTTCGCCGGCAGCTTCCTGCCCGTGACCAGCAAGGTCGCCGACGACGGCTTCGACGCGACGTTCGCGGTGTCCGACCTCGCGCTGGGCCAGGAACTCCTGAGCCGCGACAATGCCGGACCGCCGATGGTGGGGGGCGGGGTCGAGGTCATGCCGCCGATGGCTGCGGACTATGGCGGCAATCGCGGCGGCCCCGCCATGGCGGCGACGGTGGGCCTGGTCGAACCGGTCGACCTCTACAGCCGCATTGACCGCTCGGTGAAGTACGGCTTCCTCATCATCGGCTTCACCTTCCTCGCCTTCTTCATGTTCGACGTGGTGGCGGGCGCGACCGTTGCCGCGCCCGAATACCTGCTGACCGGCGCGGGGCTGGTGCTGTTCTTCGTGCTGCTGCTGGCCTTCAGCGAGGTGATCGGTTTCGCTGCCGCCTATGCGCTGGCGAGCGTGGCGATCATCGGGCTTGTCACCAGTTACAGCGCGGCAGTGCTGAAAAGCTGGGGCCGGGCGCGGGTGATCGGCGCGCTTCTGGTCGGGCTCTACGCGCTGCTCTTCGTGCTGCTGAACCTCGAGGCGTGGAGCCTGCTGATCGGTTCGGTGCTGGTCTTCGCGGCGCTGGCGGGCGTGATGTACGCCACCCGCAACGTCGACTGGCAGGGGCTGGGGCGGACGGCAGAGAGCTGACGATCAGGCCCGCATCAGGAGGGAGGTGGCCGTCATCTCGATGACCGGCACCTCCCACGGGTGGGCGTCCATGATGGCGGATATGGCGCAAGACACCGCTTCGTCCGCGGATCCTTGCGGGATGTAGAGGGTCAGGATCGCGGTCGGCGAAGCGGTGTTGGCCTCCGCACTACCCAAGGTGGGCGAGGCATCGGCACCCGGGGTGAACAGTTCCCAGCCGGCCGCGAGTTCGATGACGGACCGATAGATTCCGAAATCGCCGAGCGGACCGTCTTCTCGCACGATCGCGATGATCCGGGCGAGCGCGCAATCGGGAGCGATGGCCGCAAAGTCGCCAGCCGCCACAAGGTTCATCGTTTCCCGGTCGACCGGGCAATGAACCTTGAGGGCGGTGACGGGGCGTGTCGCGTATCGCGCTGTCAAGACAGTCACCCGGGTCGGCGGATCAGCGGCGCAGGTCGGCAAACGTGTCGCACTGGTCCTCGTCGCCGGTCTTCAGACCCTTTTGCAGCCACTGCATGCGCTGCTGGCTGGTGCCGTGGGTGAAGTTGTCGGGCGAAACGCGGCCCTTGGTGAGGGCGTCGTCGCCGATGGCGCTCGCGGCCTGGAGGCCCTCCTCGATGTCGCCCGGTTCGATCAGGCTCGGGTTCTTGGCGGCCCAGACGCCGGCGTAGCAGTCGGCCTGCAGCTCCATGCGGATCTGCATCTGGTTCGCCTGCGACGGGTTCTGCTGCTGCGTCTGGCGAACCATCTGGTCGATACCGGTGAGGTGCTGGATATGGTGGCCGTATTCGTGCCCGATGACATAGGCCCGCGCGAAATCGCCGCCCGCGCCGAGCTGCTTGTCGAGCTGATCATAGAAGCTGGTGTCGATGTAGATGCCCTGGTCCGACGGGCAATAGAACGGCCCCATCGCCGACTGCGCTGCGCCGCAGCCGGATCGGCCGGTGCCGTCGTAGAACCACAGGGTCGGCTGTTCGAAGGGGATGTTGGCCTGCCTGAACAGCGGCTCCCACGTCTCGTTGAGCGAGGACAGCGCCGCGCAGCTTTCGGTGCTGTACTGGTTGACCGTGCACGATTCCTCGACCGTCTTGCCGTTGGTCTGCCCACTGGGCGCGCCGCCCTGCTGCACATTCTCGACAACGCCCAGCGTCGTCATCGGATCGATCCCGAAGAACACCGCGCCGATGAGGGCGATGACGATGGCGCCGCAACCGACCTTCCCGCCGCCGCCCATGCCACCCATGCCGCGCTGGTCACCGACGCGAATATTCTTGGAAAAGTCGTTGAGCCGCACTTTTTGCCCTCCATATAGCAGGCGACAGTCACGGCCCGCTCCCAGTTACCCCACAATCCGCCTCATCGTTCACCAGTTCCCAAGGAGACGCAAATGTTCCTCACCGGCAAGACCGCTCTCATCACCGGTTCGACCTCTGGCATCGGGCTCGCCTATGCCAAGGCGCTGGCCGCGGAAGGCGCGAACGTGGTGATCAACGGTTTCGGCGACGCTGCCGAGATCGAGAAGGAGCGGCTGGCGCTGGCAGAGGCGAGCGGGGCCGACGCGATCTACGTCAATGCCGAGCTCACCACCGCAAAGGGGTGCGAGGAACTGATGCAGGCCGCCTTCGACAAGTTCGGCGCGGTCGACATCCTGATCAACAACGCCGGCATGCAGCACGTCGCCCCGATCGACGAGTTCCCGGTCGACAAGTGGGACAAGATCATCGCTCTCAACCTGTCGAGCGCGTTCCACACCAGCCGCCTTGCCATCCCGAAGATGCGCGAGAAGGGCTGGGGCCGCATCATCATGACGGCGAGCGCGCATTCGCTCACCGCCTCGCCGTTCAAGGTGGCCTATGTCTCGGCCAAGCACGCGCTGGCGGGCATGGCCAAGACCATCGCGCTGGAAACGGCGGAGCAGAACATCACCGCCAACTGCATCTCGCCCGGCTATGTCTGGACCCCGCTGGTGGAAGACCAGATCCCCGATACGATGAAGGCGCGGGGCATGACGCGCGAGCAGGTCATCAACGACGTGCTGCTGGAGCGGGAACCGACCAAGAAGTTCACCCAGCCCGACGATCTGGCTGCACTGGTGGTGTTTCTGTGCCGCGATGTCGCGGCAAACATCACCGGCGCGAACATTTCCGCTGACGGCGGCTGGACCGCGCAGTAAGGCCTGACCGACAGGACATTTTCCGGTCGCATGGGAGTGCGATGAGAGCAGGGGGCGGATTGACGGGGGCCATCTGCGGCGTGGCAGGGGTTATGGGGGCGCTGCTGGCAGCCTGCGTCCCGGTCGCACCCGCGGCCGCCCCGCCCGCACGCGCTCCGGCGGTGGAGCGACCGCCCCTGACGCCCGCCGAACAGGCGCTTCATGCCCATGTCGAGGTGCTCGCCTCCGACGCCTTTGCCGGGCGCGAGGTCGGCACCATCGGCGAGGGGCTGACGCTCGACTACATGGAGCGCGAGCTGGCGGCGGCGGGGCTGCAGTCGGGCACTCACGATCCGGGCCATCCCTGGCGCGAGCCGGTGCGCTACGATCGCGGGCAGCGGCAGGTCGAGACCTACAACCTCATCGGACGGCTGCCGGGCACTGAGCCGCAGGAAGGCGCGGTGCTGCTGATGGCGCACTGGGATCACCTGGGCGCGGGCGGGCGCTGCCGGCGCAAGGCGGACGATTCGATCTGCAACGGCGCGGTCGACAACGCGACCGGCCTTGCCATGATGATCGAGATCGCACGGCATCTGGCCGATGGCCCGCGCCCGCGCCGCGACATCTATTTCCTGGCCACAGGAGGCGAGGAGGACGGCCTTCGCGGTGCCTCCGCCTTCGTCGCCGATCCGCCGGTGCCGCTGCACAAGTTCGTCGCGGTGTTCAATCTCGACACCGAAGGGGTTGCGCCCGCCGGATCGCCGGCCGTAGTGCTCGGCACGCCGGGGCCGGCCGCGATCGGAACGCTGATGACGCTGATTTCCGCCACCGCGCGGGACGAGGGCGTGCGGCTGGTCGCGCCCGACAGCGTCAACAGCCGCCTGTTGCAGCGGCAGGACGGCTGGGTGTTCGAGGCGGCGGGCGTGCCGGCGGTCATCGTCAGCGCCGCCTTTGCCCAGCAGACGCGGCTCACCGATTACATGCGCACCCGCTATCACCGCGCCAACGACGAGATCGCCGGGGTGGAACTGGGCGGCACGGCGGACATGGTGCGGCTGCACGTCGAACTGCTGCGCCGCGCCGCCGATCCCGAACGGTATGCATACGACACGGCGACGGCGAGCGCCGCGCCTGCGGAAATTAGCGAAATCGCCCCCTAGCCCAAAGGGCGCACGGTGGTTACATGGGCCGCCACGAATCCCCCCAAACTTTCGCGACGGCAGGGCCCATGGCAAATCGATTCTCCACATCCGAAATCCCGCTGGGCCTGACTTTCGACGACGTTCTCCTGCGTCCGGCCGAAAGCTCGCTGGTGCCGTCGCAGGCCGATACGCGCAGCCGGATATCGAGGGATATCGCGATCAACATCCCGGTGGTGTCGAGCGCGATGGACACCGTGACCGAAGCGGACATGGCCATCGTCATGGCGCAGATGGGCGGCATCGGCGTGCTTCACCGCAATCTCACCATCGAACAGCAGTGCGCCGCCGTGCGGCAGGTGAAGCGGTTCGAGAGCGGCATGGTCGTCAATCCGATCACCATCGCGCCCGATGCCACGCTGGGCGAGGCGCGGGCGATCATGGAAGCCAACCGCATCTCCGGCATCCCGGTGGTGGAAGCGGGCGGCAAGCTGGTCGGCATCGTCACCAACCGCGACGTGCGCTTTGCCATCAACGATGCGCAGCCGGTCCGCGAACTGATGACGGCGGACAACCTTGCCACCGTTCACGCAGGGATTTCCTCGGAAGAGGCGCGCCGCCAGCTGCACCAGCGCCGGATCGAGAAGCTGCTGGTGGTCGACGATGCCTATCGCTGCATCGGCCTGATCACCGTGAAGGATATCGAGAAGGCGGTGACCTACCCCAACTCGACCAAGGACGCGTCGGGCCGGTTGCGCGTCGCCGCCGCCAGCACCGTCGGCGACAAGGGATTCGAGCGGACCGAGGCGCTGGTCGATGCCGAAGTCGACCTGATCGTCATCGACACCGCGCATGGCCACAATCGCGATGTCGCGCTGGCGGTGGAACGCGTGAAGAAGCTGTCGAATTCGGTGCAGGTGGTGGCGGGCAATGTCGCCACGGCAGAGGCGACCAAGGCGCTGATCGGCGCGGGCGCCGACGGGATCAAGGTCGGCATCGGCCCGGGTTCGATCTGCACGACGCGGATCGTCGCGGGTGTCGGCGTGCCGCAGCTCACCGCGGTGATGGAATCGGCCGAGGAAGGCGACAAGCACGGCGTTCCGGTGATCGCCGACGGCGGCATCCGCACCTCTGGCGATGCGGCGAAGGCGATTGCGGCGGGCGCATCCTCGATCATGGTCGGATCGATGCTGGCCGGAACCGAGGAAGCACCGGGCGAGACGTTCCTTTACCAGGGCCGCGCCTACAAGTCGTATCGCGGCATGGGCAGCGTCGGCGCGATGGCGCGCGGAAGTGCGGATCGATATTTCCAGCAGGACGTTAAGGAGCAAATGAAGCTCGTCCCCGAAGGTATCGAGGGGCAGGTCCCCTACAAGGGCCCGGCGCGCGACGTCATCCACCAGCTTGTCGGCGGCGTGAAGGCGGCGATGGGCTACACCGGCTGCGAAAATATCGAGAGCCTGAGGAAGGACGCCCAGTTCGTGCGCATCACCAACGCCGGCCTTCGTGAAAGCCACGTCCATGACGTGACCATCACGCGCGAGGCACCCAATTACCCGACGAGCGGCGGCTGATGCCCGACCGTGAAGTGCAGGACAGCCTGCGTCTCGTCACCAGCGCCTGGTGGCTCTGGGTCGAAAGCTGCTACGTCATCTGGGCGCGCAGCTGGATGATCATGGCCGGCGCGCCGGGGGCGGAGGCGGAGAGCCACCGCATGGTCGCCGAGAAGATCCAGGCCGGTAACGAACTGATGTGGAAGGCGATGAGCGGGTCGCTGGGCACCGGTATCGGCGCGGCGCAGAAGAGCGTGGATCACTTCGGCCGCACCGTCAGCGCCAATCGCAAGCGCCTTTCGGGCACGCCCGCCAAGGGCAAGCGCCGGAAGTGACCCCCGCCGCGCGCGTCCAGGCCGCGATCGAAATCCTCGACACGGTCATCGCCGCCGCGAAGTCCGGCGGGGCCAGCGCCGACAAGCTGGTCGCCGAAGGGCTGAAGGCGCGGCGCTATGCGGGATCCAAAGACCGCCGTGCCGTCCGCGAACTGATCTATGCCGCGATCCGCGCTTGCGGCCCGGTGCCCGTATCGGGCCGGGCGGCGATGCTGCGGCTGGCCGAGGGCGATCCCGGCCTTGCCGCGCTGTTCGACGGATCGGGCTATGGTCCCGCCGCGATCGACCCGGAAGAGCCGGTCGCCGAGGGCGGGTTCGCCCCGGGCTGGCTCGAACGCGAGCTGGCGGACAGCGGCGTGACCGATGCCGCGATGCTGTTGGACCGTGCGCCGCTGGACGTGCGGGTCAACACGCTGAGAGCGGACCGCGCTTCCATCGAGCTTCCCGAACCCGGCGAGCCTCTCGCCGCGTCGCAGGGCCTGCGTTTCGCGCCGGGAACTCCGGTCGAAACCTGGGACGCGTTCGCCAGCGGCGCGATCGAGGTGCAGGACGGCGGCAGCCAGCTCGCCTGCCTCGCGGTTGGCGCCGAGCCCGGCGAGATCGTGATCGACCTTTGCGCCGGGGCAGGGGGCAAGACCCTCGCGCTGGCCGCCGCGATGGCGAATTCTGGCACGCTGATCGCCGCTGACACCAACCGCGACCGGCTCTCCCGCCTCGCCCCCCGGGCCGAGCGGGCTGGCGCGCGGATCGCGCATACGGTGCTGCTCAACCCCAATCGCGAGATGGAGGCGCTGGCCGAATGGCGCGGCGGGGCGGATGCGGTGCTGGTCGACGCGCCCTGTTCGGGCACCGGCACATGGCGCCGCAATCCCGAAACGCGCTGGCGCCTGTCGGAGGCCGAGATCGCCCGTTTCGCCGCGGTGCAGGGGCGGCTGCTGGAGCTGGCCGCAGGGCTGGTGAAGCCGGGCGGGCGGATCGTCTTCGTCACCTGTTCGCTGCTCGATGCCGAAGGGGCCGACGTGGTCACCCGCTTCCTCGCCAGCCATCCGGGCTTTGCCGCGCGAGATCTGGCACTTCCCGCAGGTGTCCCGCACGGGCCCGGCTGGCGGCTATCTCCGGCGATCAGCGGGACCGATGGATTTTTCATCGCACGTATAGATATGCTCTGATAGGCTTTCGCGATTATGGCAGTCGTCGCCCTTGCAAGTGTTCCTGCCGTCGACCGGTCCGCGCGGACCAAGGAGTTGCTGATGCGCTATTCGCCGATTGCCGCCGCCATCTCGCTCGTCGTTGCGCTGAGTGCCAGCACATCGTTCGGGCAGGCCCCGGCACCCGTCGATCCGCGCGTGGCCCAGCTTCTCGACACCGGCCGCGCCGAATTGGCCGCCGGAGACATCGACGGCGCGACCGACCGGTTCGAGGCGGCGCTGACGCTGGCTCCCGGCAGCACGCCGGTCCTGCTCGCTCTGGGCGGATTGTCGCGCGAAAAGGGCCTGCAGGGCCAGGCGATCCACTACTACCGGCAGGCACAGAAGGCGGAGCCGGGCAACCTCGCCGCCATCGCGGGCGAAGGCACGGCGATGGCCGAGAAAGGCGCGATCGCCAAGGCGGAGCGCCAGCTGGCCAAGCTGAAGTCGATGTGCGGCACCAATTGCGCGGAAGCGGGCCTCCTGGCCAGCGCCATTGCCCGTGGCCCGCTGCCGCAGGTGAAGAGCGCGGAGGCTACCGCCACCAAGACCCCGCCCGCGCCGCAGATCGAGGCTAACTGAGGCTCGGCTCACCGGCCCCGCATCACAGGTGCGGGGCGAACATCTCCAGCACCGCTTCATAGACCGGGCGCTTGAACGGGATGATCAGGTCGGGCAGCTGCGCCGGCTCGATCCAGCGAAAGGCGTTGAATTCGGCCGGGTCGTGGGCATTGAGGTCGATGTCGGCGTCTACTCCTGCAAAGCGCATCAGGAACCACGACTGGCGCTGGCCCACGTAGCGCCCGCCCCACAACTTGCCGTTCAGTTCGGCGGGCAGGTCGTAGAACAGCTCGCGCTCGCTGCGGGCGACGATTTCCACCTTGCCGCGCGGGATGCCGGTTTCCTCGAACAGCTCGCGATAGGCCGCCTCGTCCGCGTCCTCGCCCGGATCAACCCCGCCTTGCGGCATCTGCCACCAGTCGCCTTCCTTGGTATCGATACGCTTGCCGACGAAGACCCGGCCCTCGGCATTGGCGATCATCAGGCCGGCGCAGGGGCGGTAGAGGGCGGGATCGGGTGCGGTCATGCAATCTTCCTGAAATTTCATCGGGCCGTCCGGCCATCCCCGATAGCGGGGAAGGCTGGCGTCATATCATCCCCCATAGTTTTTCTGAATTGAAAGCATAAGGTCAGAGTCCTAGTTGCCGCTGCATAATTCGGCCCATATCGTGCGACACGCGTTACGACGCGGGACATTCCGGCACGAGACCGGCCAGGCAAGGATGGATCAATGGCGTCTGCAACCACCCCCAACACCGATGCGGCACCCGAGGCTGTCGTCGTCCGCTTCGCGGGCGATTCCGGCGACGGCATGCAGCTGACCGGCGGGCAGTTCACGCTTTCGACCGCGCTGGCCGGCAACGACCTAGCGACATTCCCCGACTTTCCGGCAGAGATCCGCGCGCCGCAGGGCACGCTGTTCGGTGTGTCTGCCTTCCAGATCAATTTCGGCTCCACCGCGATCGAGACTGCGGGCGACGCGCCCGACGTACTGGTGGCGATGAACCCCGCCGCGCTGAAGGTGAACCTGGCCGCGCTGAAGCCGGGCGGGCTGATCATCGCCGACACCGGCGAGTTCACGAAGCGCAACCTCGACAAGGCGAAGTACGACACCAACCCGTTGGAAGACGGCAGCCTTGCCAAGTGGGACGTGCTGGCCTTCGACATCAGCGCGCTGACGATGGAATCGGTAAAGCCATTCGGCCTCGGCAACAAGGAGGCGCTGCGCTGCAAGAACATGTGGACGCTGGGCCTTGCGCTCTGGATGTTCGACCGTTCGCGCGAACCGATCCACGCATGGCTGAAGCAGAAGTTCGCCAAGGCACCCGATCTTGCCGACGCCAACATCGCCGCGCTCGACGCCGGCCACGCTTATGGCGAGACGGCGGAGATCGCCGGCCCGCTGAAGCAGGTGCATGTCGATCCGGTCGCTTCGGAACCGGGGCTATACCGCACGATCACCGGTGCCGAAGCGATCAGCCTCGGCCTTGTCGCGGGTGCGCAGCTGGCGCAGCTGCCGATGTTCTTCGGCGGCTATCCGATCACGCCGGCGTCGGCGATCCTGCATCACCTCGCGAGGCTCAAGGAATTCGACGTCCAGACCTTCCAGGCGGAGGACGAGATCGCCGCGATCTGTTCGGCCATCGGCGCGTCCTATGCGGGGCAGCTGGGCGTCACATCCTCGTCCGGCCCCGGCATCGCGCTGAAGGGTGAGGCAATGGGCCTTGCGATCATGACCGAGCTGCCGCTTGTTATCGTGAATTCGCAGCGTGGTGGCCTTCCCACCAAGACCGAGCAGTCGGACCTCTACCAGGCGGTCTATGGCCGCAACGGCGATGCGCCGATGCCGGTCATCGCCGCGCGCAGCCCCGCCGATTCCTTCGAGTGCGCGATCGAGGCTTGCCGCATCGCGGTCGAGTACATGACCCCGGTCATGCTGCTGACAGACGGCTACATCGCCAATGCCGCCGAGCCGTGGAAGGTGCCGGACCCGGCGGCCTACAAGCCGTTCCCGGCCAAGTTCCTGACCGAAAAGAACGCCAAGAACAGCGAGGGGGGTGATGAACTCCTCCCCTACGCCCGCGACGAGAAGGGCGCGCGCCCGTGGATCAAGCCGGGCACGCCGGGCCTGATGCACCGCATCGGCGGCATCGAGAAGGCGCAAGGCACCGGCCACATCGACTATTCGCCCGGCAACCACCAGGCGATGACCGACGCGCGCAAGGCGAAAGTCGACGGCGTCGCGAACTCGATCCCCGATCAGGACGTGTGCCTCGGCACCGAGGGCGGCAAACTGGTCCTCGTCGGCTGGGGCAGCACTTTCGGCCCGATCCACCAGGCCGTGCGCCGCGCCCGCAAGAAGGGGCTGGACGTCAGCCACGTCCACGTCCGCAACGTCTGGCCGCTGCCGAAGAACCTCGGGCCGCTGCTCAAGAGCTTCGACAACGTGCTGGTGCCGGAAATGAACACCGGCCAGTTCAAGACCGTGCTGCGCGACCAGTTCCTCGTCGACGCACAGCCGCTGACCAAGACCAGCGGGCAACCGTTTGCCATCGCCGAGATCGAGGCGGCCATCGCGGCCTATTTCGACGGTGTGCCCGGTAACGAGGGCGGCGAAGTCGAAGTCAACGAAACCCAGCTTCCCAGCCCCGAAGCGATCAATCCGTAAGAAGGTCTGACACCATGAACGACATGACTCCTGTGCAGACCACCATCAAGGACTGGGAAACCGACCAGGAAGTGCGCTGGTGCCCCGGTTGCGGCGACTATGCGATCCTGAAGGCGGTGCAGCGCACCCTGCCGCAGCTGGGCAGCGATCCGGCCAACACCGTGTTCGTCAGCGGCATCGGATGCTCCAGCCGCTTCCCGTACTACATCGAGAGCTACGGCTTCCACACGATCCACGGCCGCGCGCCTGCGTTCGTCACCGGCATCAAGCTGGCGAACCCCTCGCTCGACGTGTGGATGGTGACCGGCGACGGCGACGGCATGAGCATCGGCGGCAACCACACGATGCACATCCTGCGCCGCAACCTGAACGTCCAGATCCTGCTGTTCAACAACGAGATCTACGGCCTCACCAAGGGTCAGTATTCGCCCACCAGCCGCGTCGGCACCAAGAGCCCGTCGACGCCCGCCGGTTCGGTCGACCGTCCGGCCCAGCCCTGCGCCTTTGCGCTGGGTTCGGGGGCACGCTTCGTGGCGCGCGGCTTCGACGTGTCGAAGAACCTGCCCGACGTGCTGAAGGCGGCGCACGCGCATAAGGGTGCGGCTTTCGTCGAGATCTTCCAGAACTGCATCGTCTACAACAAGGACGTGTTCAACGATTTCGCCGCGCCCAAGGGGGCGGAGGACCAGCAGCTCTGGCTGGCCGATGGCGAGCCGATGCTTTTTGCGAAAGGCACCAAGGGCCTGAAGCTCGATACCGAAACGCTCGGCCTCAAGGTCGTCGACGTGGTCGATGGCGACTGGCAGGCGGCGGGCGTGCTGGTGCACGACGTCAAGAACCGCAGCCTGGCGCACATGCTGGTCGAGCTGCCGTTCGGTCCCTATCCGATGGCGCT
>CAYRLC010000060.1:3776-15011 GCA_964424995.1 uncultured Croceicoccus sp. | reverse complement strand
GACGGCGGAGCGATGGCCCGGCACTGACGTCCGGCCCCACCGCCCTGCATGGCCCCCGGCGCTGGTCAGCCCTTCATGACAGGCTTCGGCGTCTGCCCGCTTTCGTCGAGGTAGTAGTCGAGCCACTTGTGGAAGAACTGGTTGCCCGGTTCGTTCCGCCCGAAAGTCTGGTGCGTCATCGCGCCGCTCTCCAGCCCGTTCTGCACCTGCAGGCCCAGCCTGTAGTCCTCTTCCTCCACCACCTTGAAGAAGAAGTCGCACATCTCGTCCAGCTTCCGCATCTCATCGTCGGTCTTCGGACGGGTCGGGAAGACGTAGTTCATCACCGTGACGTTGCGGTTAGGCGCATCGCCGGGGAAGAGCTGCGCGAACTGGCACATCTCGGGCGCGAGGAAGAGCGCGAAGTTCGGAAACAGCAGCCGGATGAAGTCGTAACCGTCGTTCTCGTGACGGCCCCATTCCTCGCGCGGCAGGTCCTTCAGGCCCATGATCGACTTCTGCGGGAAGCCCAGCCGGATGTGCGGGCCGAACCCTTCGAAATGCGCGCGGTTCGATGGCGAGCGCGGGGCCACCGTGTCGGTGTGCGCGGCGGCGAAATGATAGCCTTCGAGATAACCGTCGTAGGCGACCTTCCAATTGGCGCCGCGCATCTCCCTGGACTTGTGGTAGTACCATTCCTCCAGCTTCAGCGCGGCGAAATCCTCGTGCATGTCGCCAAGCCAGGCCTTGGCATCGATTTCCAGCCTAGGGGTCAGGATGACGAAGATCATGCCCGCCGTCTCGTCGCAGGGCAGTTCGGTCATGTGGAGTTCGCTGCGATCCACTTCGCCGAAAGTGCTCGCCTCGGCGATGCCGATCAGCTTGCCTTCGTTCGAATAGGTCCAGCCGTGGTAGGGGCACGAAAAGCGCGAGCAATTGCCCTTGCCCTCTTCCGCCAGTTTCGCGGCGCGGTGCTTGCACACGTTGATGAAGGCGCGGGCCTGCCCGTCCTTGGCGCGGTTGATCAGGATCGGCATCCCCATCACGTCCATCGCCTTGTAGTCGCCCTTTTCGGGCAGCTCGATCGTCAACGCCAGCATCAGCGGCAGGCGCTTGAAGATCCGCTCCTTCTCCTGCTCCCACCGCGCCGGATCGAGGTAGTTCGACACCGGCACCCGCATGGTCGAGGGGGCCAGATCGGTGGTGCGGCTCTCCACGAAATGAAGCATGCGTTCAGCGATGTCGCCGTATCTGGCGTAGAGTTCGGTCATCTCAGCGACCTCCTGCAAGATAGCGGTCGAGCACCTGATGGAAGTGGCGGATGCGCACTTCCTGATAGTCGGCCAGTTCGATCCGCTGGTTCTTCGATGCCTTCAGCCCTTGGTGGGTCAGCATCATGTTCTCCATGTCCTGATCGACCACCGCGCCCAGCACGCCCAGTTCGGGGGCATCGGCCCAGATCTCGTCATCGGACAGCATGTGCAGCGGCACGCCGGCGGGGCGCGGCTGGCCTGCGGGCACGCGGGAAAGCACGCGCACTTCCATCAGGCACGTGTTCTCGTCCGGCCACGGGCGCCAGCGATAGACTATATTCGGCATGAACCCGCCCCACGGCGCGAAGTTGGGGAAGACGTTGTAGACCAGCGCGTCGAGCAGTTCGCTTTCCGACACGCCCGAATAGTCGCCGCCAAAGGCGCGCTCGCTGGTTGCGCGCAGCGCCCGGCCCAGCACTTGCCGCGCGGTTCCGCCATCGGGGACCGTGATGGCGGACTTGCCGGCATCACGGTCGTAGTTATCGGCGCTGCGGCCGTTGTATTTCACGAACTCGTCGACGATCCATTGTTCGGGCCACTGTCCGGCCAGACCTTCGTCGGCGACATGCGGGCTGATCGTGCCGAAGGGCGTGTAGTTCACGTTCACGTGGTCACCCAGCACGTGGTAGGCCGCGTTGGCATCGCCGGTGAACGGCATCAGCTGCGGGTGCGTGGCATAGGCGTGGTAGCTTTCCATGAAAGCTTCCATCGTGATCTTCCAGTTTGCGGGTACGACCTTGCCGACCCACGCGATAGTGGTGCAATCCTCGTGCCGCCACCTGGCGAAGAATTCGGGAAGGGGTGCGAGGTATTCCTCGATGCCCGGTCCTTCGTCGGCCTCCCGCACGAAGATATATCCGCCCCAGCGTGCGACGCTCGCCTCTGGCAGTTTCATCTTGTCGTCGGTCAGATGGCCGAAGTCCCAGCGGCAGGGGATCGAGTTCAGCGTGCCGTCGGTGTTCCAGGCAAAGGCGTGGAAGGGGCAGACGAACTTGTCGGTCGCGCCGCAGTCGGTCTTCAGCTTGCGCCCGCGGTGGAGGCACACGTTGTGGAAGGCGCGGACCGATCCGTCTTCCTGCCGCACGATGAGGTAGGAGCGGCCCGCGTTGTCGTAAGTGACGTAGTCGCCCGGCTCGGCCATGTCCTCCTCGCGCGTGGCGAACTGCCAGACATGGGGCCACATCTTCTCGCACTCGGCGCGGAAGAATTCCTGGCTATGATAGCGCGCGGCGTCGATCGCCTCGGAACCGAGATAGGCGTAGCGGTCCTCGGCCATGAAGGCCGGCGGCTGGATGTCGTCGGCGGCGAGGATCTCCTCCCAGCCCGGTCCGGGGCAGCGCGCGCGGGTCAGCGGCGCGGGATCTGCTTCTGCCATGTCGGCCATCCTCCTCTATCGTTTACGAAGAGGATCATAAACCGGGCAGCGCTGCCTGTTATTGATCGGCATCAACAAGAACGGCCCCGGACCCTGCGCATTTGGCCAGGTCCGGGGCCGTTTGTCGGCCGGTTGGCGGGCATGCCCGCCGGGCAGCGTCAGGTCAGAACTGGACCCGCTTGGTATAGCCGCCGTCGACCACGATGTTCGCGCCGGTCATCGACTTGCAGGTCGGCGATGCGACGAAAGCGATCGTCTTGGCCAGTTCCTCGCCGGTGGTCATCACGCCGGTCGGGATCTGCGCCATGGTCGAGTTGTAGAAGTCGGTCATGTTTTCCTTGATGTACGACCACGGGCCGTCATCGGTCATCACCGGGCCGGGGGTGATGCAGTTCGCACGAATGCCGTTGGGAGCCAGCGACTGCGCAAGGTTCGACGAATAGACCATGACCGCAGCCTTCAGCGCGTTGTACGGCTGCACGCCCATGAATTCCTCGGTCCCCGCAGTCGAGCTCATGCAGATGATCGAGCCGTTCGACGACTTCTCGAGGAAGGGCATGGCAGCGGCGATGCCGCGGCGCATCGGCTTGATGTCGGCATCCAGGATCGTCTGCCAGCATTCGTCGCTGTCGACACCGAGGTTGGCCGAGGTGAAGCTGATGAAGATGTCGCAACCGCCCAGCGCTTCGGCGGCGCGCTCGACGAAAGCCGGGACGCTTTCGGCATCGGTCACGTCCAGCGCTTCGGCAAAGACCTTGCCGCCGTTGGGCGAGATCTCGCCGACGACCTTGTCGACCTTGCCCTGGCTGCGGCCGCACAGCGCGACATCGGCGCCTTCGGACGACAGAACCTTGGCGACCTGGCGGCCGATGCCGCCGTTCGCGCCGACAAGAATGGCTTTCAAGCCCTTGAGGCCGAGATCCATGAGATGATCCTTTCCCTAGTATCGCAATGGTATGCCGCAGATCGGCCGGGTGGCCGGAACAGGTAACCGGAATGTGCTGCGGGTCTAGGCCCGCGCGCGCGCGATGCACGACTGCACTTTTGCGTAGTCCGACCCGCGTGTCGCAGGTGTTACGTCTGCGGGTTGAACGACAATACCGAGAGGGAAACCACATGGGCAGGCTGGAAGGCAAGCGCGCCGTCATTCTGGGCGCGAGCAGCAAGGACAATATGGGTCAGCACATCGCTCGCCGCTTCATGGCGGAAGGGGCCAGGGTGCTGGTATCGGGCCGCAAGGAATCGGTGCTGGCCGAATTCGCCGCGGAAACCGGCTGCGAATACGCGCCCTGCGACCTGACGAACGAGGCGAGCGTCAATGCGCTGGCCGATAGCGCGGTGGCGAAGCTGGGCGGCATCGACGTGGCGCTCAACGCCACCGGCTGGGGCCTCTTGACCCCGTTCCTCGACAACACCCGCGAAGAGCTGGAGCAGATGACCGCGCTGCAGTTCATCGGCCCGTTCCAGTTCTATCAGGCGATGGTGCGCAAGATGGCCCGATCGCTGGGCGGCGATGGTGGCTCGATCATCCAGATCAGCAGTGCGACGGCCAAGATCATGCTCTGGGACCACGCCGCCTACATGGGCACGAAGGCGGGTGCCGATCACGTGATCCGCTGCGTCGCCAACGAATTCGGCGCCGATGGCATTCGCGCCAATTCGATCTCGCCGGGCCTCACCGAAACGCCAATGACGGCGGATGCGGGGCAGGTCCCGGGCGTATTCGAGGCTTTCATCAAGGGCTATCCGGGCGGTCGCTACGGCACCAGCGACGACATCGCGGCGGCGGCGGTGTTCCTGGCCAGCGACGAATGTTTCATGAGCGGGGAGAACCTGCAGGTGAACGGCGGGCTGTGCCTGCGCGGCAATCCCAGCAAGCAGGATATCGAGGCCAGCGTCGCGGCCGCGATGGCCGAAGCGGGGCTCTGAGCCATGGACGCGCCGATGGACACCGTGCCCGACCTGCTCGACGCGGCGTCGATCGGCGCGTGGGACCGGGAATGCGATATCGTCGTCATCGGGCAGGGCGTGGCGGGAAGCTGCGCCGCGCTCGAAGCGCACCGGGCGGGGGCGGACGTACTGATCGTCGAACGCGCCAGCGGCGGCGGCGGGGCGAGTGCGATGTCGTCGGGCATCTACTACCTCGGCGGCGGCACCGCAGTGCAGAAGGCTATGGGATACGACGACACGCCGGATGAGATGGCCAATTTCATCATGGCCAGCTGCGACCCGCTCGACCCGCAGGCGGTGCGCCATTTCTGCGACGACAGCCCGGCCCACTTCGACTGGCTGGAGGAACAGGGCCTGCCGTTCGAGCGGACCGAGTTCAAGGGCAAGGCGGTCTACCTGCTCGACACGACCTGCCTGATGAGCACGGGCAACGAGAAGGTCTGGCCCTACAAGCTGGTCGCCAAACCCGCGCCGCGCGGTCACAAGGTGGCGGGCGAGGGCGAGAATGCCGGGCACGCAGGCATGGCCCCGCTGCTGGCGCGCTGCAAGGCCGAGGGCATCCCGGCGATCTACGACAGCGCGGTCACGGCGCTGGTCGCCGATGGCAGCGGCCGCGTCGTGGGCGTGCGAGTCAAGCAGAGCGACGGCACCCTGCATGTCAAGGCGCGCCGCGCGGTGATCATCGCGGCGGGCAGCTACAACATGAACCGCGACATGATCGCGAAGAACCTGCCGCTGCTGGGCGAAACCAGCGAACCGCTCGGCATCCCGAGCAACGATGGCATGGGTGTGCTGCTCGGCCTGTCGGCGGGCGCGGGGACGAGCGCCATGGACGGGGTGATCCCGACCGGATCGATCTATCCGCCGGCCCAGCTGATCAAGGGCATCGTCGTCAACAAGCGCGGCGAGCGCTTCGTGACCGAGGACAGCTATCACGGCCGGCTCGGCAACTTCATCATGGAGCAGCCCGACCAGAAGGCGTGGCTGATCCTCGACAGCGAGATCTTCGCCTACCCCGAGAACCCCTTCGCCAGGCACCAGCTGGTCGACGGGTGGGAGACGGTGGAGGAGATGGAGGCGGGGCTGGGCCTGCCGACCGGATCGCTGGTGAAGACGATGGCCGAGTACAACGCCGGCGCGGCCGAGGGGAAGGACCCTGTGCTGCACAAGTCGGCGGATTGGCTCAAGCCCTTGGACCAGCCTCCTTACGCGGCGTTCGACATCTCGTTCGACCGTTCGACCTATCTCTACATCACGCTGGGCGGGTTGAAGACCGGGCCGAACGGCGAATGCCTGACCGCGCGTTCCGAACCGATCCCCGGCCTCTACGCCGTGGGGGCGAGCGCCGCGCATATTCCGCGGAGCGGCAAGGCCTATGCCAGCGGCATGAGCCTGGGGCCGGGATCCTATTTCGGCCGCCGCGCCGGCCGCCACGCAGCCGGCGCGAACTGGGCCACCTGAACGCTCAGCGCCGCAGACGCTCGATCGCGCTCGCCGCGCGGTCCAGCTCTGCCGCGATGTCGAGCAGCAGCTCCTCGTCCGCCCTCTCGTCCGAGAGGCGCTGCAGGACCGCCGTGCGCAAGTTCATCATCGCGCGCCGCACCGGGCCGCGATCGGTTCGCTGCGCCAGCATGGCCATGGCCGCCAGCCGTTCGCGGGCGCGGGCCAGCGTTTCCGCCTGTTCGCCGATCAGCGTGCGCGCCGCCTCGGTCACTTCGTAGCTGCGGCGCCTGTCTCCGTCGTCGCTTTCGCGAACGAGGTCCATGTCGGCCAGCAGCGTCAGCATCGGGTAGAGAACGCCGGGGCTTGGCTTGTAGCCGCCCTCGCTCGCTTCCTCGAACAGCTTGATGAGGTCGTAGCCGTGGCGCGGGCCGTTGCGGTCGAGCAGGTCGAGCACCAGCAGGCGCAATTCGTCGCCGGTGAAGCGCTTGGCCCCGCGTCCGCCCGGACCGCCGGGGCCGCGCATGCCGCCCGCCATGCCGCCTCCCATGCCCGGACCGCCGCGGAAGGGCCCGCGCCCGCCCCCGTGACCACCACCGTGACCGCCGAAATGTTTCATGGCGTGATGCTTGTGATGATGGCCGGGATAATGGCCGTGATCGTGGCCGAAAGTGTCGTCGAAAGGCCCGCGGGGGCCGCGATGAGCGCGATGGTCGCGCGTGTGGTTTCCGTGTTTCATGACACGGTGGATACGCCGTCCAAGATATAATTCAAGATATATCTTGTAACACTACGTAACCGATGCTGCTTCCGCCTCGACCTTGGCCTTCACGTCGGCGCGGAGCTGGTCCTTGCGGATCTTGCCCGAAGCCGTGCGGGGATAGTCGTCGACGAACTCGAACCGCTCCGGCGTTTTCTGGCGGGCGAGGCCGCTATCCTGAACGTGCGCGCACAGGGCCTCGGCCGTGGCGGGTTCGCCCTCGCTGATGATGTAGGCGCAAACCCCTTCGCCCAGCCGTTCGTGCGGCATCGCGACCACGCTGGCGTCGCGTACCTGCGGATGGGTGCGCAGCACGTCCTCGATCTCGACCGCGCTGATGTTCTCGCCGCCGCGGATGATGAGGTCCTTCTTGCGCCCGGTGATGGTGATCGCGCCTTCCGCCGACAGCACGCCGAGGTCGCCGGTCTTGAAATAGCCCTCTCCGTCGAAGGCGGCGCGGCTCTGCGCCTCGTCCGCGTAGCCGAGCATCATCGAGGGGCCGCGGGCCAGGATCTCGCCTTCGGTCCCCTTGGGCAGTGGCGCGCCCTCGTCGTCCACGACCTTCACGTCGTAGTCGATGACCTCGCCGTCGGTGATCGCGGCCAGCGCCTCGTTCTGCGGCCAGCCGAAGGTGACCAGCGGCACCTCGCTCGCGCCGAAGACGCGGAAGGCGGTGAGGTTGTCGAAGGCCGCGTTGGCCGCCGGGATCAGGTCGGGCGGAACCGCCGCGCCGCCGCATGCGAAGAAGCGGAGGCTGGGCAGTCGCTTGCCCGCGCTGCGCGCCGCGTGGGCCAGTTCGACGAGGAACGGGGTCGCCGCGACGGTGCCGACGACGTCGTGCTCCTCGATCAGGGCCAGCGCCTCGTCTGCGTTCCACGCTTCCATCAGGATGACGCGGGTGCCGCTGATCAGCGGGGTTTCGAGGCCATTGGCATAGCCCGAGATGTGCGTGACGGGCGAGGGCATGATGGTCGTGTCGCCCGCGTTAACGCCCCAGTGCTCGTAGCTCTTGCGCACGATGTTCTCGAGCGTGTCGTGACTGTGCAGCACGCCTTTGGGCCGCCCGGTCGTGCCGCTGGTGAACAGCACCATCTTGACCGAGCGCGGATCGACCTCGGGCCCGACATCGTCCATCTCGCGCCCCAGTGCCACCATCGCGGCCAGGTCGTCCGGGCCTTCGCCGCGCACGGTGAAGGTGAAGTCGAGATCGGGCAGGTCGGGCTGCAGCCGCGCTGCCATCCCGGCGTAGTCGAACTTGCGATAGGTGGTGCAGGTAAAGATCGCGCGCGCCCGGCAATCGGCCAGCATCATCGCCACTTCGTGATCGCGGTAGATCGGCACGATGGGGTTCACCACCAGGCCCAGGATCGCGCAAGCGAGGTTGAGGACGCCCGCCTCGTGCCAGTTGGGGGTCTGGAACGCGACGACGTCGCCCGGTTCCAGCCCGCGCGCGGCCATGGCGTTTGCCAGCCCCTGCGCCTCGGCCAGCCAGCCGCCGTAGGTCAGTGCGCGAACACCGTCGACCAACGCCACGCCATCGGGGTCGGCGGCGGCACGCTGGCGCGCGAAGTCGGCAATGGTGCGGCCCGCCCACTGGTCGGCAAAGGCCCGCATGTGCGCCGGCGGCAGTTCCAGCCAGTCCCACGGCATCGCCAGTTTCGCCATCACCTGCTCCTCGTCTTTTCCGCGCGACACTTACCCGGCAGGGGTCCGCTCGCGCCCCGCCGGTCGATCCTCTTCGCGGCAGAGCGCCGCCGGTGCCATTGGCGAAAATGGTAGGGCATCGCGCCCTGCGCCTCAATCGCTGCCCGCCGCATTCGCTCTCACGCACCTGTTATCTTGGGGAGTTGTGATTCGACGCGGGCGCGCGCAGCCTCTGGCCGAAAATCCGGGCCCGCGCCCCCCGCGCGCCCGCAGCATGTCTGGGAGAAGACAATGGATCGCGCAGCGCGCATCGGCCACCTCGGCGAGATCGCCGAAACCATGCTCGGCTATGTCGAGAACAAGACCACGTTCCAGGGTGAAGGCACGATGAAGGTGCCATCGGCCTCTTATTGCGACGAGGCCATCTTCAAGAACGAGATGGACCTCATCTTCAAGAAGCTGCCGCTGCTGCTCGCCTTTACCGCGGAGATGCCCAACCCCGGCGACTACAAGGCGATGGACGCGGTCGGCCAACCGGTGCTGATCACCCGCGACAAGGACGGGACCGTCCGCGCCTTCCTCAACGTCTGTTCGCACCGCGGTGCGCCGGTTGCCGAAGAAGGGCACGGCAACTGCCCTCGCTTCACCTGCAAGTATCACGCATGGACCTTCGGCCGCGACGGCAAGCTGATCGGCATCGCCGAGCGCCAGTCGTTCGGCGACGTCGACAAGGCCGAACTCGGCCTGCGCCAGCTTCCCTGCGAGGAACGCGCCGGCATGATCTTCGTCGTGCTCGACCCCAACGGGTCAATGGATCTCGACGCCTATTTCCGCGGCTACCTCCACGATTTCGAGGATATGGGGCTGGCCGACTGGCACTATGTCGGCAACCGCACGATCCACGGCGCGAACTGGAAGATCGCCTTCGACGGCTATCTCGAAGGCTATCACTTCCAGTCGCTGCACCCCGAAACGATCTTCCCCCGCACGCCCACCAACTGCACCCATTACGAAGGGTTCGGCCCGTCGATGCGGATCGGCTTCCCGCAGCACGAGATTGCGGGCCTTCTGAAGGACGTGCCGCGCGGCGACTGGGGCACGCGCGAGAACTACGGCTACGACTTCGTGCGCATCCTCTTCCCCAACGTGTCGATCTTCGTCGCGCCGGAAATCACCCAGGTCGCGCAGCTGTTTCCGGGGCCGAAGGCGAACGAGAACCGCACCGTCCTCACCTACCTGTCGCGCACTCCTCCCAAGGACGACGAGGAAAAGGCCAAGCTGGAGGCGATGGCCGACTTCTTCCGCGACGTGACGTATCAGGAAGACTACGTCATCGGCCTGCAGATCCAGAAGGGGCTGGAAAGCGGCGCGCACGAGAACCTGACTTTCGGCAAGAACGAGCGCGGGAACCAGTACTTCCACGAATGGCTGAACTGGTACGTCGCACAGGATACGTCCCAGCCCGAACCGGAGATGTGAGCGTGAACCCGATTGGCCTCGCATCCGGCGTTCTGCCGGAATTCGATGCGGCGACTGTCGTGCGTTCGGCCCATGCGGCGGGGTTCGACCTTGCCGGGCTGTGGGTCGATCCCGCCGAATGGACCGCGGCGCACACCGCCGCGACGAAGCAGGCGCTGGCCGATACCGGCATCGGCGTGATCGATGTCGAGGTGCTGTGGTTCCGCGAGGATGCGACGCTCGACGATCACAGGAAGATCCTCGATGTCGGGCTGGAGGTCGGCTCGCCCAATGCCTTGTGCGTCAGTTCGGACCCCGATCACGGCAAGACCGCCGACTGGTTCGCGCAGTTGTGCCGCCATGTCGAAGGCACGCCGCTGCGGGTCAATTTCGAATTCGGCTGGTTCAGTTCGGTCCATGACCTGGCCGAGGCGAAGGCCATCGTCGAGCGGGTGGACCATCCCAATGCTGCCATCCTGATCGACCCGATCCACGTCGACCGATCCTCGACGCAGATCGCCGACATCGCGGCACTCGATCGCTCGCTGATCTCCTACGCCCAGTTCTGCGACGCGCTGGCCGAGCGGCCCGACGTGCACGACTGGGACGCGGTCATCGTCGATGCAGTCGACTTGCGCCAGCAGATGGGCGAGGGCGCGCTGGATCTCGACGCAATGTACCGCGCGCTGCCCAAGGACGTGCCGCTGTCGATCGAACTGCGTTCGCTGGCGCTGCGCGAAGGATACCCCGACCCGGTAGACCGGGCGAAAGCGGTGGCGAACGCCACCCGAGGATGGCTGGAGACAAGACAATGACGATCACGCTGCTCAGCATATTCAGACGCCGCGACGGGATGACCCACGACGAGTTCGTCGAATATTACGAGCGCAGCCACCGCGTGATCGGCGAAAAGGTGCTGTCGGGCTATGCCACCCGCTACGTTCGCCGCTTCCTCACCCCGGTAGGGCGCGAGGATGACGGGACCGAGCGCGACGTGGTCATGGAGATCGACTTCCCGAACGAGGAGGTGATGAACGCCTTCTTCGCATCGATCCGCGACAATGCCGACGTGGCGGAGGAAATCCGCATCGACGAGGACAAGCTGTTCGACCGGGACACCATGAAGGTATATCACGTCGACCAACGCGAAAGCGCGCTTCCCGCCGTAGGCTGAAAGCGCGCTTCGTTTCGTTCGGTCCGGGCGGTGTGGTCAGCGCCCGGCCTGATGCGGCGGAAGGACGTCAGCGGCGCCGATCCCCCCAGAAGGCGAGCGTCAGCGACGCCAATCCTCCTCAGAAGACGAGCGTCAGCGACGC
>CAYRLC010000060.1:0-3676 GCA_964424995.1 uncultured Croceicoccus sp. | reverse complement strand
AGAAGGCGAGCGTCAGCGACGCCAATCCTCCTCAGAAGACGAGCGTCAGCGACGCTCGTGGAAGATCCGGTATTCGCGGCGGGTGAAAACCCACTTGCCGTCGATCTTCGCCAGTTCGTCCTCGTAATGGCCGTTGGTGAAGATCGTCTCCCGCGTCTCGGGATGCTCATAGACCTCGATCGTAAAAGTCGTTGCGATCGCCTTGTCGCCATCGACCTCGATCCGGCCCGGATTGGCGATGTAGACCATCGGCTTGGTCATGTTGTCGAGGCCATAGGCCTTCATCGATCCGGCCCAGGCCTCGACGATGGCCTTCTTGCCCTCGAACCCGCCTAGGTCGGGGTATTCGGGCAAGGCCCAGTACGAATCTTCAGCCCAGGTCGAAGCCCAGACTTCTTCGTTGATCGTCATCACGCCATAGGCGTAGGTTTCCATCACTTCGCGGATCGCGATGCGATCCTCGAGCGGTCCGGTAAAGGGCATGCCGTGCCTCCTCGTTGTCAGGCTTGTTTCAGGCGGACATCACAGTGGGTGAGGCTCGCCGTTCCACTTGAAGAAGCCGCCGCTCTGCTCGAGGCCCACCTTGTCGCCCAGCGCGACGATGCCGCTGGCGCTTTCGTCCGGCGTGATCTCTGCATCGGGACCGCCCATGTCGGTCTGCACCCAGCCGGGGTGGACCGAGACGAGGGTGATGCCGCGATCCTTGAGGTCGATGGCCAGCGAACGGGTGAGGGCGGTAAGGCCCGCCTTCGTCGCGACGTAGACGTAGAAACCGCCATAGGGCCAGGTCGATGCCGCCAGCTGGCTGGAGAAATTGATGACCTTGGCGCCTTCGCCCAATTTGGGCAGGAACGCCTTGGTGATGGCGAAGGGGGCCTTCAGCATCACGTCGATGGCCTGATCCCAGGCATCCCAGTCGATCTCGTTTTCCAGCTCTCCGCCCATCGGGCCGGTGACGCCCGCAACGTTGTAGAGCACGTCGACGCTGTCGCACGGCACGGCGGCAGCGGCGGCGGGAATGCCCTTGATGTCGGCGGCGTCGAGCTTGTGGATGCTGACCGCCCCGTTCGAGCCATCGGCCAAGGCCGAAAGCGCATCCGACTTGGCGGTATCGCGCACCAGCGCGAAGACCCGGTCGCCGCGTTCGGCATGCTTGCGAACAAGGTCGAGGCCGATGCCCCGACCCGCGCCGGTGATTACGATGTTAGCCATTTCAGGGCCTTCTCCCTTCGATCCAGTCGTTCAGTACCTCGTGGAAGAATCGGATGCGTGTCTCCTGATCAGAAAGATAGGCATCGGTATATCCACGCGAATGCATGCCGGCCTGCATGGCTTCGGCCAGTTCCATGTCCTGGTAGACGATCTGCCCGGCCAGTTCGGGAATGCCGCGCCCCTGGTCGAAAATGCGGTGCTCGCACTCGGCCACTTCCTTCAGCGGCTTCATGCCGGCCATGATCGACTGCACTTCCTTCTGTCCCTCGACCGGGAAGGCCATGCACCACAAGTCGAAGTAGCACTTCTCCGGATCGGTGGCGTGCGGTTCCGAACGGAACAGGATCAGGTTGTCGGGCAGGAAGCTGATCGTCACGTTCGGGAACATGACGGTATGCGGAGAATCGGTGATCTCCTCGTCGTCCATGTGCTCGTAGTGGAGATAGCCCTTCTCGCGCCACAGCTTCTGCTTGGCGGCCTTCAGGTCCAGCCAGCCCTGCATCGCGAAGTCTTCGTACGTGGCGTAGCTCTTGGGATCGATGTCCCATTTCTCCAGCTCGGCCTCGAACATCGCGTTGCCGCCGCCTTCGGGACGATCGGTCAACGAGGGGCGCATCGGCTGCACGGTTCGGCCATGACCCTTGGGCCACATCTCGTGCCGGGCGCTGTCCACGTCCTGGTCGATCCATGGCGGCACTTGCGGGTGGGCGGTGCGGGTGTGGTAGCTTTCCGAGAAGTTGTCGGTGACGAACTTCCAGTTGGCGTTGATCTCGATCCGGTACCACGCGACGCGGACGGCGGTGTCCATCGGGTAATTGCGATAGAGTGCGGGCATCGGTTCGAGGAAATCGTGCAGCGAGACGCCGTCGGGATCCATGCAGTACCACACGAACCCGCCCCAGGTGTCGCAGCGCAGTTCGTTTAGCTTCAGCTTGCCGCAGGGATTGCCGCGGGCAAAGTCGACGTCGGCGTCCTGCGCGTAGGCGAGCACCCCGTCGATGCCCCATTTCCACCCGTGATAGGGGCAGTGGAACTTTTCGACCGAGCTCGATTCGTGGACCATCCGCATGCCGCGGTGCCCGCACGAATTGTAGAAGGCGCGAACCGATCCGTCTTCCTGACGGACGGCGATCACCGATTCCTTCATGAAGTTATGGACGAGGAAGTCGCCGGCTTCCGGGATGTCGGCCGTGCGTCCGGCGATGTGCCAGATCCTGGTCCAGACGTGATCCCATTCCTTCTGCGCGAATTCGGGCGAAAAATAGCGATCGCCGGTAATCTTGTCGCCGCGCAGATTGGCGGGATCGCGACCGTCCATGGGCGGCGGCACTGCGGTTTGCTGGTTCATGAAACCGATCCTCTTCCCGGGTTTACCCTGTTGTGCGGCAGGCTGGCGTCAAAGACCTTGCGGCGGCAACTATCACATGCGCCAGAAAAGAGGTAATAGTGCCTGTTTTCATGAAACTGCAATTTTGTGACATTCTGACAACCAAGTCGTGTTCGCCGCAGGGTCAGCTCGGGGCCCGGTCCGCAAGCAGGGAAACGATCTGGCACAGATGCTCGTGGATCAGGCGGCTCCGCGCCTCGCCGATCGTGCTGCCGCTGACCATCAGGCCGACATGCGTCGCGTGCACGAAGTCGTTGGCAAGGATCATCAGTTGCTTCGCATTGCCCCATTGCGGGAAGGCATGGGTCATCTCGTCGATCCACAGCTCGTCGAAGCGGCGCGCGGCGGGGAGGAAGATCTGGCCCAGTTCATCGTCGTTACGCGATGCGACGGCAAGGCGCAGATAGGCCTCGTAGTCGCGGGTCTGCATCGATCGCCAGTGCAGTTCGACCGCGATGACCTGGGGCGACATTTCGTCTCCGCGTTCGCGGCGATCGCTGATCTCGTTGACGAAGATGTCGAGGAACAGCCGCATGCGCCGGTACAAGACATGCTCGATCAACCCTTCGACCAGCGCGGCGCGCGTGGCGAAGTGGTGGTGCATGGCGCCACGCGACACGCCCGAGCGGCGCGCGACGTCGTTGGTGGAAAGGCCGGCGTAACCGCTCTCCACCAGGCTCTCGACCGCGGCGTCGAGCATGGCCTCCCGCGTCAGCGAGCCCTTGCGCTGCTGCCAGCGTTCAATGTCCTCGGGCCCGCCGCCGGGCCGGATCTGCCGCAGGATTTCAGCATGTCTGGAGGTCATGGCATGGGTCTTCGTTCAACTCGCTTTGGAGGGGCACCTATCACATTGCTCAGTATCTCGGCATAGGCCCTTGGATGAAAACCGGCAACAGCGCCGGTATTTGTCGGCGTGCCAATAATTCGCGTGCGAAACGCGGACACGGGAGGGAAAAATCATGCAAAATCTCAGGAGTCGTTTCGCGTCCGGGCTCAGTATCGCGGCGCTCGCCTTTGCCGGCGCCGCGCACGCGCAGGACGCGGCCCAGCCGCCGGCGCAGGAAGGCGGTCTCGAAG
>CAYRLC010000059.1:4445-15236 GCA_964424995.1 uncultured Croceicoccus sp. | reverse complement strand
GCTGGCCGAATACTTCGCGAAAAAGCCGCTATCGAGCTCGGTCTTGCCGCCGAATACCAGCGAATAGATCCGTTGGCGTTCGAAACGATCCTTGATGTCGCGCTCGACGGTGAATTCCGCGTCGTCCGACGAGTAGGTGGCCGTGCTGCCCGAAATGCTTGGCAGCGTTTCGTCTTCGAAATCGCCGAAATCGAAGGTAGTGCGACGACGATATTCCTGATCGTCGAACTGGCTCCAGGTGCCCTTAACGTAGAGTTCGGTGGTGTCGCCCGCCCGGAAGTCGAGGCCCAGCGTCGCGCTGATGCGCTCGCGCTCGACATCGTAATCCCGGTATTCGAGCGTCTGGGCATAGGGCGTGCCGCCATCGTCCTGCCAGTCGTCGGCCTCGATGTTGTCGGTTTCGAACTTCCGCTTGTAGTACGAAACGCCGCCCGAGATGCCTACCGCTTCGCCCAGACGCGTTGCGAAATCGAAGCCGCCCTTGGGGCTTACTTCGTCCGCCTTCGCGTTGTAGCTGCCTTCCAGCTTCGCCACGAGCAACGGCTTTTCACGGTCGAAGGCGCTGGTGGTCTCGATCTCGATGCTGGCGCCGATGGTGTCGGCATCCATGTCGGGGGTGAGCGACTTCTTCACCTCGATCGATTCGATGATGTCCGAACTGATCACGTCGAGCGCGACCGAGCGGACGTCGCTTTCCGGCGCGGGCAGGCGCACGCCGTTGAGTGACGTCGAATTGAGTTCGGGATCGAGGCCACGGACAGAGACGAAACGGCCTTCGCCCTGATCGTTGAGGACGTTGATGCCCGGCAGGCGGCGCAGCGATTCCGCAACGTTCTGGTCGGGGAACTGGCCGATGGCATCGCGGGTGACGATGTCGCTGACGGTGTCGGCGGCTCGCTTGCGCGACAGGGCGCTCGACAAGTTGGCACGCTGGCCGACGACGAGGATCTGGCCATCGACACCGGCAAGCCGGAACTTCGCGTCGACCGAACCGGTGGCGGGGACGGTAACGCTCGTTTCCTGTGCGGTTGCGCCGACATAGGTAGCGCGCAGGGTGTAGGTGCCCGCCGGAACGTCGACGAAGCGAAATGTGCCGTCGCTGCCGGTGGTGGCGGTGCGCCCGGCTTCGACCAGTTCGACCTGCACCGCACGCAGCGCTGCGGTACCCGTGTTGTCGATGACGTTGCCTTCGATTTCCCCTGCGATGGCCGGCGTGCAGCCCAGCGCCATTGCCCCCATTGCGGCCCCGATCAGCCAGCGTGACGAACCCATGATCAACCTCCGTTATATGCTTCGGAGGGCCGGGTAGGGGCATCATGTGACGCAGGGGCGTCGTTTGGCGGTCATTCGAATGACACGATGTCGATTATCTTCTCGCACTTGCAACATTCTCTCAGGCGCAACGAAAGCTGATGCATCTGGACGCGTCCAGGGCGCGCTGATCCCGCAGCCGAGGAAAATACCGCCAGCACGATTTTAGCCCTAACCTGGATTTGATTGCCCAGCTATTGGTCGCTCAGTGTCGCGCCTTGATGACGCTCCGGTCGTTACAGCCATCGAGCGGAAATGACATGTAAGCCCCAGACCTGGCCCTTGAGACCAATTGGCGGGGATATCCATTTTCAGACGATTGTCTGGCAATCCGCCAAGACTGGAAGGGGGCGCAGAGCTGCCAATTAAACCGCGCAGCTCCAGGGCGCTTCACGCCCCAGTTCGTGCAGGAAGCGCCCGAGTCTCACAGTCCGACCAAAATTACACGATTATCTGGGTGCCCATTATTGTCCGGTCGGGTGAGCCATCGATCTCCCGCCACCAAGCCCCTCGCTCAGTCCTTCACCATCGCGCGCAGGGTTGCGATGAGGTCTGCCTCGTGCGCGGGCTTGTCGTTGCGGATGCGGTTGATGCGGGGGAAGCGCATCGCGAGGCCCGACTTGTGGCGCTTGCTTTCGTGGACGGAATCGAAGGCGACTTCCAGCACCAGCGACTTGTCGGTTTCGCGCACCGGGCCGAAGCGGTTCACGGTGTTCTGGCGCACGTGCCGGTCGAGCCACTTGAGTTCGTCGTCGGTGAAGCCGAAGTAGGCCTTGCCGACCGGCAGGAGCTCCGCGCCCTGATCGGGATCGCCGTCCCAGCAACCGAACGTGAAGTCCGAATAGAAGCTCGACCGTTTGCCGCTGCCGCGCTGCGCATACATCAGGACGCAATCGATGAGCAGCGGATCGCGCTTCCACTTGTACCACAGGCCCGTGCGCCGACCGGCGATGTAAGGTGCGTCGCGGCGCTTCAGCATGACACCCTCGATTGCCTCGTCGCGCGCGCCTTCGCGGATCGTGGCCAGTTCATCGAACGTCTTCGCCTCGATCAGCCGGGAAAGGTCGAACCGCGCGGGGTCAAGGCGGTCCATCAGCGTTTCGAGATGCTCGCGCCGCTGCGCCCAGCCCATCTCGCGCAAGTCTTCACCGTCGCGCAGCAGCACGTCGTAGAGGCGCACGAAGGCGGGGTAATCGCGCAGCATCGCCTTCGACACCGTCTTGCGCCCCAGCCGCTGTTGCAGCGCGTTGAAACTCGCCGCGCCGCCCTGGGTCTTATCGTTTTCCGGCCCGCCTTGGTGCGAGCCGCGCACCAGCAGTTCGCCATCGAGCACTGCGGGAAAATCGAGCGCTGCCGCCATTTCGGGGAAAGTCGCGGAAATGTCGTCGCCGCTGCGCGCATAGACCCGCGTCTCGCCCGCCACGTGGACCAGCTGCACGCGGATGCCGTCCCACTTCCACTCCGCCGCATAGTCATCGAGCGACACCACCGTCTCCTCCAGCGGATGCGCCAGCATGAACGGCCGGAACAGCGGAACGAGATCGGTGCGCGGGGGCGGCGCACCGTCGGCGGCCCAGGCAAAAAGGGTGGGATAGGGCGGATCGACCCCGTGCCAGTATTCCTCGACCTCATCGACGGAGACATCGAAGGCTTGTGCAAAGGCAACGCGGGCGAGACGCGCCGAAACGCCGATCCGCATCGCGCCGGTGGCAAATTTCAGCAGGGCATAGCGCCCGTCGGCGTCCAGCCGGTCGAGCAGGCGGGGCAGTTCGCCCGCTACCGAATTGCGCGTCATCGATCGCAGCAGGTCGACCACTTCGGACAGGCTCGGATCGTCGGGCACCTGCCCTTCGGGTTCGGGCCAGAGCAGGCTTGCCGTCTCCGCCGTATCGCCGACGTAATCGCGCGACAGGGCATAGAGCACCGGGTCGACCCGTTCGGTCAGCAGGTTGCGGATCGTGCTCGACTTGACTGCCGGGAAATCGAGCGCACCGGTCAGCGCCGCCAAGGCCCAGCCGCGATCGGGATCGGGCGTGGTGCGTAGGTAGTCGGCGATGAGTTCGAGCTTGGCGTTACGGCTGCGGGTGTAGGTCAGCCGGTCGACGAGTGTCGCGAAGGCGCGCATCAGTCGTTCCCCCGGCCGGGCTCGCAGGGCCTAGTCATCCTCGTCCTCGTATCCCACCATCGCCAGCGCCCGCGCGCGCCGCTGGTTCAACTGACACCAGCGCAGCAGCGCCTCTTCCCGCCCATGGGTGATCCAGGTCTCGGCAGGGTTCACCTCGCGGATCGTCTGGGTCAGCTCGTCCCAGTCGCAGTGATCGGAAATGACCAGCGGCAGTTCGACATTGCGCTGCCTTGCGCGCTGGCGCACACGCATCCAGCCGCTGGCCATCGCGGTGACCGGATCGGGCAGGCGGCGGCTCCACCTGTCGTTGAGGGCGGATGGCGGGCAGAGCACGATCTGGCCCCTCAGTTCGTCGCGCTTGATCCCGGTCGCGCTGCGCAATTCGCCGAGCGGCACGCCCAGTTCCTCGTAAAGCACGCACATCCGCTCCAGCGCGCCGTGCAGGTAGATCGGCTCGTGATAGCCCGCGCGGCGCAGTTCGCAGATCACCCGCTGCGCCTTGCCCAGGGCATAGGCGCCGACCGCGACGCAGCCGTCGGGCCGCTGATCGCGCGCGTCGATCAGCTTGCGCATCTCGCCCGCGATCGGCGGGTGGCGAAAGACCGGGAGGCCGAAGGTCGCCTCGGTGATGAAGATGTCGCAGGGCACGACCTCGAACGGCGCGCAAGTGGGGTCGGGCCGCCGCTTGTAGTCGCCGGTCACCACCACGCGCTCGCCCGCGTGTTCGAGCAGGATCTGCGCGCTGCCCAGGACGTGGCCGGCCGGGAAATAGGTCGCCGTTACGCCGCAGCCGAGGTCCACCGGCTCGCGCAGCGGCACCGCGACCTCGTCCTGCGCGCCGCCGTAGCGCAAGTTCATGATTGCCAGCGTTTCCCGAGTCGCGACGACCTTGCCGTGCCCGCCGCGCGCATGGTCGGCATGGCCGTGGGTGACGAGCGCGGTCTCCACCGGCTTCGACGGATCGATCCAGGCATTGCACGGAATCACGAAAATCCCGTGCGGGTCGGGCCTTAGCCACGAAAAGTCGGCGGAACGGCGGGTCAGCATCGCGCGGCTAGAACCAGCCAGCGCACCGGTTCGTTCCGGAACGGGCATGCGGGCCGGCGCCCCCTTGCCAGAGCGGGTGGGCGGGCGCATAGTTTGGCCAATGCGCGAAATCGTGTTCGATACCGAAACCACCGGCCTTGATCCTCGAACAGGGGACCGTCTCGTGGAAATCGGCTGTGTCGAGATGGTGAACCGGGTCGCCACCGGCCGCGTCTATCACGCCTATTTCAATCCCGATCGCGACATGCCGGCAGAGGCGGAGGCCGTGCACGGACTGTCGGCCAAGTTCCTCTCGGACAAGCCGCGCTTCGCGGACAAGGCGCACGAATTCCTCGATTTCATCGGCGATGCGCCGCTCGTCGCGCACAACGCCGGGTTCGATTTCGGCTTCATCAATGCCGAACTGGGCCTTTGCGGGCGTGATGTCGTGTGCATGACCCGCATGATCGACACCGTCCAGATCGCCAAGCGCAAGCACCCGGGGGCCAAGCTCTCGCTCGACGCGCTCTGCACCCGTTATGGCATCGACCGCAGCCACCGCACCAAGCACGGCGCGCTGCTCGATGCCGAACTGCTCGCCCAGCTCTACGTCGAGCTGACCGGCGGCCGGCAGATCGGTCTCGAACTCGTGGCGGATGCCGCGGTGGTCGAAACCGCGCACGTCTTCACCGAAGCGGTCGTGGTCCGGCGCGAATTCCGACCGGCTCGTCCCCATGCCGCAAGTGTCGCGGAAATCGAACGCCACCGGGCCTTTATCGCGACGTTGAAGGACCCCATCTGGAATGAAGGAGCGGTCGCGGGCTGACCCTAATCGGCACCACGCTCCGCCCCCGATCCCAGGGGATGAATAACAAGAAGGAGTAGTCGATGGATATTCGCGTTTCGGGCCACCAGGTCGACACCGGCGCAGCGCTTCAGGAGCATGCCTCGGACAGGCTGAACACCATCGTCGACAAGTACTTCAACCGGGCGCTTTCCTCGCAGGTCACTCTTGGCAAGGGGCCGCATGACAGCTTCACCGCCGACATCGTGACGCACGTGATGCAGGGGTTGATCGTCAAGGGCCATGCCGAGGCGCAGGATGCGCACCAGGCCGTCGACAAGGCTGCGGAGAAGATCGACAAGCAGTTGCGCCGCTACAAGCGTCGCCTGAAGGACCGCCACGAACAGGCCGAATACGCGGTAAAGCAGGAAGAGGCGGCCTACACCGTCTTCCAGAGCGCGAACGAGGACGAGGAAGAAGAGATCGTCGAGGCCGACGCCCCGCCGATCATTGCCGAGACGCGGACGGACATCCCCGAAGCCTCGGTTTCGGATGCGGTGATGATGCTCGATCTGCGCGACACGCCGGCCCTGTTCTTCAAAAACGCTGGCACCGGACGGCATAATATGGTCTACCGCCGCACTGACGGCACGATCGGCTGGGTCGAACCGTCCATCAAATAGCCCGCTGGGCGCTTCGGCGCGAAGGGTACGCCCCGATCTTCGGGGCGTAGCGGGCTGAACATCGGCTTTTGCGAATCCGGGAGAAGAATTCGTGAAAGCGCACGGAATGCGACGGGTGGTGAAACCCCTGTCGCAATTCGTGCGTTGCCGATTCCATCCGGACCTGTCCGCATAGGCGGGCCGGACAAAAAGGCTCGAAGCAAGAACGAACGATGAGTGCGCTGTATCTTCTCGACCCCGCTGCGGTGGGGACCAGCACCGCCCTGACCCGAAGCGAGGTGCTGGAGGCGCTCGCCCGGCAATTTGCCACGGTCTACGATCTCGATGCATCGCTGGTGCACGAAGCGCTCGAAGAGCGGGAGCGGCTGGGCAGCACCGGGTTCGGTCGCGGCGTCGCCATCCCGCACGCCCGCATCCCCGGCATTCGCCGCCCGATCTGCGCGGTGCTGCGGCTGGCCGCACCGGTCAGCTTCGATGCGGCGGACGGACTCCCGGTCGATATCGCGTTCGGCCTGCTCTCGCCCGAACAGTCGGGTGCGGCCCACCTGCATGCACTCGCCGCGATTTCGCGGATGCTGCGCGATGATCGCCTGCGCGACCGTCTGGGTGAAGCGCAGAACGACGAAACCGTCTATGCCCTGCTGACCAGCGATTCGGGACGTGACGCGGCCTGATCGCGCAATTGTTCGGCGCTGACGGAGGGCGGGAATGAGCGACGAAGGCGGCGAGGCCGCAAGCGGGGCGGCGCTGCACTGGCGTTCTCTCGAATCGCTTTACGGCTCGGCTCCGATCAACCACCTGTTTCGTTCGCGCCTCGAAATCCCGAGTGAGGGATTGTCGCGGATTCACTTCGATATCGACGAGACCGTCTTCCACGCCGCCGGCGCCGCGCATGGCACGATCTATTTCAAGATGCTCGACGACGCGGCTTTCTATGCGGCGAACACGATGGTCTCCGATCGCTTCCTCCTGACCACCTCGTTCAACCTCCACTTCTCGCGCCCGATCAAGGGCGGGCGGGTGATCGCCGAAGGGCGCTGGATCAGCGGCCGTCGGCGGGTCCTGATGGGCGAGGCGCGACTGGTCGACGAACAGGGCGAGGAAGTCGGCCGCGGTACCGGCACCTTCATGCGGTCGCAGATCGCACTGTCGGGCCTGCCGGGTTACCGCATCGCCTGACATGGCGGGATCTGGCGATGACAGGCTGCCCGCGCACCTCGAAGTCGCGGCCATGATTCGCGCCGTGGAAGCGGCGGGAGGGTTTGCAACCGTGGTCAAGCGCGGCGAAAGAACTGCCGGCACGATCCTTGTGTGCACTTGCGAAAAGGGCTGCGATTCAGTGCTTTACGAGCGCATGCCGACAATCGATGCAGGGCGGGAATGGGTCGAGACGAAACGTCAGTATCCGGAAAAACCGTTTGAATTCAATGAGTATCTGCAAAGCCGGGGGCGGCAAGATGACGATTGTTGGATCGTCGAACTGGATGTCGCAAATGCGAAACGGTTCATCGCGTGATCGCAACCAATCACGGTTACCGCTGTTGACACTTTTACGCCACAATTGCACAGGCACCCCGATACCGGGCGTTGGCGGTCGGCGCGTGCGATAAGGCACGCACGGCAAGCGCGCAGACGGGGAACGACCGGCAGTGTCGTTTCGGGGAACAGCAATGGACAGCCGCACATGGCCATCCGTTCTCCGCAGACACTGTGACAGGCGTTCACCGCACTCGAACGAAATTACATGAGCCGCAAGGTAAAGGGCGCCAGCGCGATTTCGCTGGTCGCGACCCTCGGGGTCATCCTGCTGGGAACGGACGGTTCCAGCGCTCTGGCAAAGGCCAGTGTCTATCCGTCCACCGTGGAAGCGCCTGCGATGGCCACCACGATCAAGGCCAAGCCCACCCCCGCGGACTCGGAATCCGCCCCGGTCGAAGCTGACAAGGCCCCTCAATTCATCTCCACCCCCGTCATCCAGCCGCTTCCCGACCAGCCGGAAGCCGGCATTGCGCAGGCCACCGGAATCGGCGCAAGCTCGCTCGCTGAACTGGTCGCCGAACAGGATGTGCCGGGCACGCTCGACAAGCAGCTCAATTGCCTCGCCGGCGCGATCTACTTCGAGGCCAAGGGCGAACCGCTCGCCGGGCAGCTCGCGGTTGGCCGGGTGATCGTCGCCCGCGCCGAATCCGGCCGCTTCCCGTCAAGCTATTGCGGCGTCGTCTACCAGCGCTCGCAATTCTCGTTCGTGCGCGGCGGCCGGATGCCGTCGATCAACACCGCCAGCAGCGCCTGGCAGAAGGCCAAGAAGATGGCCGTGATCGCGCACGAGAACGCCTGGACCAGCAAGGCCGAGGGCGCGTTGTTCTTCCACGCGCGCTATGTCGCGCCGCGCTGGAAAAATGGTCTGACCCGTCTGGCACAGATCGACAATCACGTCTTTTATCGTTAAGGGCACGGATGGAACGCTAACGCGCAAATCCCCCAAGTGCGCGCGTAAGCGGAAAGGCCGCCGGGTTCCCCCAATCCGGCGGCCTTTCGACTCACCGGATCTGCCTTAAAATCCGAACGCTCAGTCCCGCACTTCGATCCACACAGGCACATGATCGCTCGCCTTTTCCCGCGCGCGATATTCCTTGTCTATTCCGCATGATAGCAGCCGGTCGGCCAGAACGGGCGACAGCAGCGCATGGTCTATGCGAAACCCATGATCGCGCTGCCATGCCCCCGCCTGGTAATCCCAGAACGTCCACATGCCGCCGCGCGGATGGTGCGTGGCGATCGCGTCGGTCCAGCCATCGTGCAGAAGTCTGAAAAACGAATCACGCGATTCAGGCTGCATCAGCGCGTCCGAAGCCATGGCACTGGGCGACCAGACGTCCTCGTCCTTTGGTATCACGTTGTAGTCGCCGATCACCACGGCCGGGATCTCTGCGGCCAGCAATTCGCGCATCCGGGTGCGCAGCCGTGCCATCCATGCCAGCTTGTAATCGAACTTCGGACCCGGCACTGGATTGCCGTTGGGCAGGTAGATGCACACCACCCGGACGCCGTTCACATCGGCCTCGATGTACCGGGAATGCGTATCCTCGTCGTCGCCCGGCAGGCCGCGCATCACTTCGACCGGAGGATCTTCCCCCCGCTGCAGGATGGCGACGCCGTTGAAGCCCTTCTGCCCGTGCCAGATGGCGCGGTAGCCGACTTCGTGGAATGCCTCGCCCGGAAACGTCTCGTCACTCGACTTGATCTCCTGCAGGCAGACGACGTCGGGCCTCCTCTCGTCCAGCCATTCCAGCAAGCGCGGCAGCCGCGCCTTAACGCCATTGATGTTGAAACTGGCGATCCGCATCAGATCGAGAAGCTCGACCCGCAGCCGCAGCCCGCTGCCGCGTTCGGATTTTCCACCCGGAACGCCGCGCCGCCCAGCGATTCGACGAAATCGACAGTGCAGCCACGCACGAGGTCGAGACTGATCGCATCGACGATCAGCTTCACCCCATCACGCTCCACCACCGTATCGTCGGCCTCCACGTCGGAGGCGAGGTCGAACTTGTACTGGAAGCCCGAGCAGCCGCCCCCTTCGACGGCAAGGCGCAGCGCCGGTTCGCGGCCCTGGCGGGTGGCGATGGCGGCGACGCGCGCGGCGGCAGAGGGGCTGAGATCGACGGGCTGTTCCATGCCCTACACGTAGGACGCGCCGCCCGCCGGGGCAAGCGGCGCGGGCCTGCATTCTCAGGCGCTGTGGATGTAGTCGCGCAGCGCCTTGGCCTCGCTCTCGATCTCGTCGATCCGGGCCTTCACCAGATCGCCGATGGACACGAACGAGACCATCCGCCCGTTGTCGACCACCGGCAGGTGGCGGATCCGGCGGCGGGTCATCAGCGCCAGCGCCTGGTTCTCGCTGGTGTCGCGGCTGACGGTCACGGCGGGGGAGGTCATCACCTTCTCCATGGTGAGGTCCAGCGCGTCCGCACCGTTCGCGTGGAGGCAATGGATCACGTCGCGTTCGGAAAAGATGCCGACGACCTTGCCGCTCGCATCGACCACCGGCATCGCGCCGATCCGGCGTTCGGTCAGCATGGCCACCGCTTCCCTCATCGAGGTCTGCTCGGTGCAGGTGACGATCTCGGCGCTGCGACCCGCGATGATCCTGGCGATGCTCATGGTCCGTCTCCCAACGGTTGTGCCGTCCCCGCCCGTTCGGTCCCCTTCCGGCCGGTTGCGGCATTGTGGTTTGCGGCATGATGACAGATGCCGCGCCGACTTGCCAGCGGCCCCTGCGAGGTTCATGGGTGCCATCCCAAAGGACACCCGATGACCCGCCCTTCGCCCCTCGACGATCCGGACAACGCCGCTCACGCCTGGGCGCGCTATCGCCGGTTGATGAAGTGGATGTTCGGGTTGACCAGCGTGACGGTGACGATGGCGCTGGCGTTCCTCTACTGGCGCAACGGTCTCGTGTCGATCCACCTCTACATCGCGACGGCGCTGGGCGTGACGGCGGCGATGATGCTGATGGCGGCGCTGATGGGGCTGGTCTTCCTGTCCAGCGGCACCGGCCACGACGAAGCCATCGACGACCGCGTCGGCGACGAGGCGAAAAGCGCCTGGGACGAGATCGACTAGCAATCGACGAGCGGCGGGCGAAGCGGCTCAGGGTGACAAAGGCGACACCCTGTCATCCGACTTCCCCACCTCAAAACCGCAGAAATGCAGGCCCGGTGCGATGGGGTGACAGGTGACGCTCTGCGCGAAACTCGACAGTACGAAAGAGCCGCGCGCATGATGGCGGCATCCGGCACAGTAGGAAAATAACTTCGCTATCGCCCGAGCGTTGGCGGGTATTGGGGGCAGTTTTGCGGGCG
>CAYRLC010000059.1:0-4345 GCA_964424995.1 uncultured Croceicoccus sp. | reverse complement strand
GGGGTCGTTAGCCGACAGTCCGTTTTTGCCTCCCATCCCCCGGCAATCAGACGATCAGTTTTCGTCGATATCATCCGGCACCGTCAGCCGGTAAGCCGCCACCGGCTCGCCGCCGATCAGGTGTTGCTGGATGATCTCTTCCAGCACTTCGGGCGTGCAGGAATGGTACCAGGTGCCGTCGGGATAGACGACCGCGAGGGGGCCGGCGACGCAGAGGCGCAGGCAGTTGGCCTTGGTTCGCATCACGCCGCCCGCGCGGTCGAGGCCGAGTTCGGCGAGGCGTTTCTTGAGGTAGTCCCAGCTTTCCAGACCCGCTTTCTTCGGGCAGCATTTGGGCTTGGTCTGGTCGGCGCAGAGGAAGATGTGGCGCTGGAACGGCTCGCCCCCGCCCATGACGGCGAGTTCGGCGCGCGCCCGGGCGATCAGGTCAGGCCCGGCAATCTTCGGCATGTCGAGTTTCTCAGCGGCGACCGGTGATGCGGGCGATCTCGTCCTGCACCATGCGCTCGATGATGCCCTGCAGGTTGGCGTCGAGCCAGTCCTTCAGCATCGGGCGCAGCATGTCGCGGATCATCTCTTCGAGCGGATTGGGCGGGGTATCCGGTTTCGCGGCGGCGGCGGTCAAGCTGCTCAGCGCGCCGAGCTGGTCGCGCATCGCGGCGGCGGCGGTCCCGGCGATCAGTCCTTCGGAGACGGCTGGCGCAACGGGTTCCGGTGCCGGTTCGGGTTCGGGTTCGGAGACTGCCCCGGTTTCCTGTTCGCGCTCCGGTTCGGGTTCCGCTTCGGGGCGCGCAGCGAACGAGAGGGGCGCATGGCTCGGCGTGGTGGGCGCGGCTCCGGTGACAGGCTCGCCGTTCTGGCTCCAGCCATCCTCGCTCTCGCCCTCATCGGCCAATTCGGCCAAAGCGGCAGGCGGTTCGAAACCGGCGGGCAGCGGCGGCGGCGTCATGTCCGGCGCTTCGTCCACCTCCGGCTCTGTGCCAAGGTCGTAGACTTCGTCCTGCGTGGCCTCGGCATTGGCCTCGGCATTGGCCGGGGTGGGCGCTGCGCCGAAGGTCGGGCCGAAAGTCGGCCGCCCGAACGCGTCGCGCGGCGCGAAGGCGCGGACCGATCCGAACGAGGGCGCGGCCTGGAACGGGCCAGAGGTCGGCGTGCCATCGGTCGCGGGCGGCAGATCCTGCCGTGTCTCGCGGTATCCCCCGTCCCGGTAATCCCCGTCCCGGTATCCCTCATCCTCGCGAGAGATGACCTTCTTGATCGAGCGGAGGATTTCCTCGACCGAGGGTTCGCCATCCTTCTGCACGTCAAATTTCCCCTTCAGGCACAGCGATCCCGGAGGGGATCAGCGCGGCTGAATGTCTGCGTCTTGCGCGGGCGTGTCAACGGTGCGGGTCGACTGCGGGGCGGGGTCCGGCTCCTTGCGCCAGTCCCAGATCGAGCTCTTCACACTGTCGTAATGAACGACCGGATCGTAGAGCGGGCCGACATCGAGATTGAGGTCTTCGGCCTCCGCCTTGCCCATCGCGGCCAGCAGGGTGAAACCGGCGACATAGGCGTTGCGCTGCGCGGTGACGAGCTGCACTTGCGTCGAGAGCAGTTCGCGTTCGGCATCGAGGATGTCGAGGATCGTGCGGTTGCCGACGGTGTTTTCCGCCCGCACGCCTTCGAGGCTGAGGGCGGCGGCCGAGACGGCGGTGGTCGTCGCCTCGATCGTTTGGTTCGCCGCGACCCAGGCCGAATAGGCGGCGCGGGTCTGCGCGATCACGTCGCGTTCGATCGCGATCTCGGTTTCCATGGTCGATTGCGAGCGGGCCTGCGCCTGCCGTTCGAGCGCGGCGGGCAGCCCGCCCTGGAACAGCGGCACCGACAGCCGCGCCCCGGCCTGCGCCGTGGTTTCCGACTGGCTGAACGCGCCCGACGATCCGCCGCCCACCGATCCGAGGTAGTCCGAATATCCGGCCCCGGTGAACAGTTCGACCCGCGGCAGGCGGGCGGCACCGGCGACGTCGATGTCGTACTTCGATGCCTTGCTTCGTTCGCGCGCGGCGATGAGGTCGGGATTGTTGGCGAGCGCCACTTCCACCGCCTCTTCCGGGCTGGAGGGCAGGCCGGGCAGCGGCGGCGGGGGCTGCAGGTTGACCGGCGGCTTGCCGACCAGCTGGATGTAGCGTTCGCGGCTGCTGATGAGGTTCGACTGCGCGGTCAGCAGGTCGCTGCGCGCGATGGCGAGGCGCGAATCGGATTGCGCAACATCGGTCCGGGTGATGTCGCCGATCTCGAACCGGTCGCGTGTTGCCTGCAGGTTGACGCCCAGCGCGTCGACGTTCTGGCGATTGAGCTGCACCACCGCGCTGTCGCGGATCACGTCCATGTATGCGGCGACGGTCTGCGCGAAGACACCCGATTCGGTCGCCTTCAGGTCGGCGCGCCCGGCCTGCACCCGCGTCTTGGCAGCGCGGACCGAGTTCTTGACCGCTCCGCCCGCATAGACCGGCACGGCAAGGTCGAGCCCGGCGGTCAGCGCCCGGTCGGGTGCGAGCGAGCTGGACGAGCTCTGCTTCAGGTATTCGGTATATTGCGCGCTGCCACCGACGCTGGGAAGGCCATCGGCGCGCTCGATCGGCACGGTCTCGTCGATGCCGCGCAGATCGGCGCGGGCGGCCTGGATCGTGGGGTTGGTCTGATAGGCGAGCGCGAGCGCTTCCTGCAGCGTATCGGCCAGCGCCTGTCCGGGCAGGAAGAGTCCGGGCAGCGACAGGGCCACCCCCGCCAGCAGGGCGAAGCGGGCGCGACCCCGGGTTCGCGTCATCAGAAGGTCCAGCCTTTCGCCGTGGCAAAGGCGGCCAGCACCGGCATCGCGATATCGGCGACCGGCTGCAGCGCAATTCCCGCGCCCGAGCGGCGGCCCACCGCGATCCGGGTGACTCCGCGATCGAGCGTGCCGGTGACGATGCGGCCATCCTCGGCCAGCTGCGCGGCGAGGGTCTTGGGCAGTTCTTCCACCGCGCCGTCGATCACGACGAGATCGTAGGGACCGCCACGCTTCCAGCCATCGGCCAGCTTGCCGGTGTGCCAGCTTCCCGCGCGGGTGCCGGGCAGGCCGGTGAGGCGGGCATCGTCCTCCACCACGTCGAGCGAGGCGACGAGGGGCGCGAGCACGGCGGCAAGGTAGCCGGTCGCGCCGCCGATCAGCAGCGCCTTGTCGGTGACCCTGGGCATCGCCTCGGTCACCAGCCGGGCCTGGCCCAGCGGCGCGGTCAGCATGCGGCCTTCGCCCAGCGGCAGGGCGCGGTCGACATAGGCGATCGCACGCTGGTCGGCGCTGACGTAATCCTCTCGCGCCACGGCATCGAAGGCGGCGAGCACGCGCGGGTCGTTGATGCCGCTGACGCGCAGCTGGCTGTCGATCATGGCGCGGCGCGCGCGGGAAAAGTCGGTTGAGGTCGAAACGGCGGCAGTGGCCATCGCGGATGCACTCTTTCGTCTGTGACGGGCCTTGCGCGGACGCGCGTGTCCTGTCTGGCTTTGGTTCGCGCCCGTGGGGCACGGCGGCAGGAAAACCGCTTGCCAGCGCGCCCTACGCCATTCCCGGCCCAGCGCCAAGTGCCCAACGCGCTTCGACCAGCGGGCGACGTGGCCCGACCGGCGTCGGTGCAGCGACCTGCGACCGGCCTGCAACGGCCCCCCGATGCCCCGCCCCTGACATCTGCCCCTGACATCCGCGGTATCTTGGCAGCGGGCAAAGCGGGGTCTAAGGCGCGCTCGATCCGGTAAGCCAGCGGCAGCACACCGCTCCACCGGCGGCAGACGAAGGGGTTTTTGGCGATGTCCGACATGGTGATGATCGAGGAACAGGATCTGATCGACAGCGTGGCCGATGCGCTGCAGTTCATCAGCTTCTATCATCCGATGGATTACATCAAGGCGCTGGGCGAAGCCTACGAGGCGGAACAGAACCCGGCGGCCAAGGATGCGATCGCGCAGATCCTGACCAACAGCCGCATGTGCGCCGAAGGGCACCGCCCGATCTGCCAGGACACCGGCATCGTCAATGTCTTCATCAAGTGGGGGCAGGAATGCCGCCTCAATTCGAAGATGAGCTTGCAGGATGTCGTCGATGAAGGCGTGCGCCGCGGCTACAACAACCCCGACAACAAGCTGCGCGCCTCGATCCTCGCCGATCCGGCCTTCACGCGCCGCAACACCCGCGACAACACCCCTTGCGTGCTGTCGGTCGAGATGGTGCCCGGCGACAAGGTCCACGTGGACGTCGCCGCCAAGGGCGGCGGCAGCGAGAACAAGTCGAAGTTCAAGATGATGAACCCCAGCGACAACATCGTCGACT
>CAYRLC010000058.1:0-15458 GCA_964424995.1 uncultured Croceicoccus sp. | reverse complement strand
TCCGGCGGCTGGCGAGCTTGCCGCGAAGGTCGGGAATGATGCAGAACGCGCAGGAGTGGTTGCAGCCTTCCGAGATCTTCAGATAGCTGTAGTGGCGCGGTGTCAGCTTCACGTCCGGTTGCGGAACCAGATCCACGAAGGGTCCGCGTTCCGCCGGGGCCGCCTCGTGCACCGCCTCGACCACCTGTTCGTACTGATGCGCGCCGGTGACGGCGAGAACGTCGGGGAAGCGCGCGCGGATCAGCTCCGCTTCGTTCCCCATGCAGCCGGTGACGATGACGCGGCCGTTTTCGGCAATCGCCTCGCCGATCGCCTCGAGGCTTTCCTCCTTGGCGGAATCGAGGAAGCCGCAGGTGTTGACCAGCACGACGTCGGCGCCCTCGTAATCGGGGCTCATGGCATAGCCGTCGGCGCGCAGCTTGGTGAGGATGCGTTCCGAATCGACCAGCGCCTTGGGACAGCCGAGGCTGACCATGCCGACCTTGGGGGCGGGGGCGATACGTGAGGGGATGGTTTCGGGTTCCATGATCCGCGCCCCCTACACGCGACGGGCCGTGCGCGCCAGCGGTTCGATTTCCAGGGCGGCCTTGCGCCAGGACTCCATTTATCGAACGATTGCCGCTAGAACGCCCCGCGCAGGGGCCCATCCTTTCGCCCGGGGTCTGGCGAAAGCAGCAATATTCGACGGGAGAGGCAATGGGTCCGGTGGACTGGTTCGGCGTGGTGCTCGCCGTGGCGGCGGCGATGGTCGTCGCGGCGATATGGTACAAGACGTTTTCGCGGCCGCTGGCCGTGCTGGCCGGCCCCGGCGGGCTGGAAGTGCGCCGCCGCCCGCTGCGCACGATATTCGCGACGATTGCGCTGATCGTGCCGCCCGCGATCCTGCTGGGCCACATGTTCGCCCGCCTGTCCGATCCGTCGAAGTGGTGGCTCTATCCGATGATGAGCGGGGGCGTGGCCCTGTTCTTTGTCATACCTGCGCTGTGGACCAATTATCTCCATCAACGGAACCCGCGCGCCATTGCCCTGATCGATGCCGGGTACTGGCTCTGCGCCTATCTCGCGATGGGGCTGGTGTTCTTCCTGCGAAGCTGACCGCCGCCCCTTCGGCAAATGTGACGAAGGGGATGCCGCATGAATTCTCGCCCGCTCGGTTCGACCGGCCTGTCGATCGCTCCGCTGGTGTTCGGCGGCAACGTGCTCGGATGGACGCTGCAGGGGGACGAGGCGTTCCGAGTGCTCGATGCCTTCATCGACCATGGCTTCGACGCGATCGACACGGCGGACGTCTACTCGATCTTCGCCGGCACCGCGCCCGGCGCATCGGAGGAATTGCTGGGCCGCTGGTTCACCGCGCGTCCGGGGATGCGCGAGCGGGTTACGCTGATCACCAAGGTTGGCCTCGACATGGGCGGTGAGGGCGAGGGCGGGCTTTCCCCGCGATGGATCGCGCAAGGGTGCGAGGATTCGCTGCGCCGCCTGCGGACCGACCGCATCGACCTCTATTTCGCGCACGTTCCCGATGCCGACACACCGCATGCCGAAAGCCTTGGTGCGTTCAATGCGCTGATAAATGCGGGCAAGGTCGGATCGCTCGGCGCATCGAACTTCGGCGCGGACCTCCTGCGCGAGGCCTTGGCGGTGGCCGATGCGGAGGGACTGACCGGCTATCAGGTCGTCCAGCCGCGCTACAATGCGGCGGACAGGAGCGATTTCGAAGGGCCGATGCGCGACTTGTGCATGGAGCGCGGGCTGGGGGTGCTCACTTACTTCAGTCTCGCCAGCGGCTTCCTGTCGGGCAAGTACCGCACGATGGAGGAGATCGAGGCGAGCCCTCGCGCGCCGTGGCTGCGCGGCTACCTGACCGACGAGAACGTGGCACTGATCGCCGCGCTGCATGACGCGGCCGACCGGCACGGGGCGAAGCCTGCCGAAGTGGCGCTGGCGTGGATCATCGCGCAGCCCGGCGTCACCGCGCCGATCGCCAGCGCGACCAGCGTGGCGCAAGTGGAGAGCTTCGCCCGCGCCGCCGCGCTGACCCTGTCGGAAGAGGATCTCGCGCGGCTGGCCTGATCGTCAGATGATGCCCGGGCCCGCTTCGGGCGTGGGGCGGATGACGACGATTTCATCGCCCGCCTGCACGCGCTCCGCCTCCGGCTCCCAGAAGCCGATCACGCGCCCTTCGCGATAGAGCCGCAGCCCGATCGCGCCCGAGGCGAGATCGCGCAAGGGGCGGCCCACGTCTTCGGGCTGGGCCATCCGTTCGACCAGCTGCACCCGCCCGCTGATCGAGGCGAGGTCGGCGAGGTAGTCCGCCGTGTGCATCCCGCTGGCGCTGCCGGCCAGCAGCAGGCCGGTGAAGCGCACCGGGTTGATGACGTTGTCCGCGCCCGCCTGCTTGGCCAGAAGCTCGTTGTCGGGCGCGCGGATGACGACGGTGATCGGCACTTTGGGCGCAAGGTGCCGCACCGTCAGCACGATCAGGATCGAGCTGTCGTCACGCCCGGCGCTGACCAGCACGGTGGCGGCCCTATCGATCCGCACGTCCTGCAGCGATTCGTCGCGGGTGGCATCGGCGTTGATGACGTTGCAGCCCATCTCGCTCGCGAGCGTCAGCCGATCCTCGTTGGTGTCCATCACCACGATGCAGTCGGCGGCGGTGCCGCGCGCGATCAGTTCCGATACCGCCTCCGAACCGGAGACGCCGAAGCCCAGCACGACGACGTGGTCGGTCAGGCGTTCCTGGATGCGGGCCATGCGGAATTTCTCCCAGCTACGCTTGATGATGAAGTTGTAGGCCGTGCCCACGAAGATGAAGATGACGGCAAAGCGGATGGGCGTGACGATCACCGCCTCGATCATGCGGGCGCGGTCCGATACCGGGGCGATGTCGCCGAACCCGGTCGTGGTGATCGAGATCATCGTGAAATAGACGACGTCCGAAAAGCTGACGTGGCCGTCGTAGTTGTCGACCAGCCCCTCCCGGTCGAAATAGTGGATCAGCACCACCACGAAGACCAGCCCCAGCGCCGCCGACAGCCGGGCCAGCGCATCGGCCCAGACCGGCAGCGCCACCTTGCGGCGCAGCGGCTGGTGCCGCAGTTGCCGCAGGGGTCTGCCCAGCCGCGTCAAGCCGTCACTCCGCACCCGTCGCATAGCGTTCGGCCAGCCGGTCGAGCGACGGATAATGCGTGAGGTCGAGCTGCAGCGGGGTTACCGCGACATAGCCGTCCTGCGTGATCTCGAGGTCGGTTTCGTGGCCTGCGGTGTGCTCCACCGGTTCCAGCCCGAACCAGAAATAGGGATAGCCGCGCGGATCCATACCTTCGACCACGGTGCCGCGGCTGTAGTCGTGGAAGCCCTGGCGCACGACGCGGATGCCCTTCACCTCGCTTGCGGCGAGGGCGGGAAAGTTGATGTTGAGCAGCGTGCGCGGCGCAAAGGGCATGTCGAGAAGCGGGCGCAGCACCTTGGCGCCCCAGGCTTCCGCCGCCGCGAAGCTGACGTTGTCGCCAGCCCCTTCGCGCGAATAGATCTGGCTGAGCGCGATCGAGCGGATGCCGGCCAGCGCACCCTCCATCGCGGCGGAAACGGTGCCCGAATAAGTCACGTCGTCGCCCTGGTTCGCGCCGCGATTCACGCCCGACAGGATCAGGTCGGGCGCGTCGGGCAGCACCTTGCGCAGCGCCATCGTCACCGAATCGGTCGGCGTGCCGGTGACCGAGAAGCGGCGGTCGTCATGCCGGCGCAACCGTACCGGACGGGTGAGGGTCAGCGAGTGACCGGCACCCGACTGTTCCTCGCTCGGCGCGCAGATCCAGATGTCGTCGGACAACTGGCGGGCGATGGTCTCCAGCACCTTCAGCCCGGCGGCGTGGATACCATCGTCGTTGGTCAGCAGGATACGCATCAGGCGGCAGGCTCCAGTCGTTCGATGCCGCCCATGTAGGGCACCAGTGCGGAAGGAAGCGTGACCGAACCGTCGGCATTCTGCCCGTTTTCCAGCACCGCGACCAGCGTGCGCCCGACGGCGAGGCCGCTGCCGTTGAGGGTGTGGACGAACTCGGTCTTCTTGCTGCCTTCGGGCCTGAAGCGGGCGTTCATGCGCCGGGCCTGGAAATCGCCGCAGTTCGAGATCGAGCTGATCTCGCGGTAGGTGTTCTGCCCCGGCAGCCAGACCTCCAGGTCATAGGTCTTGCGCGCGGAAAAGCCCATGTCGCCGGTGCAAAGCAGCACCTTGCGATAGGGCAGTTCGAGCCGTTGCAACACCGCTTCGGCGGCGGCGCACATCTCTTCGTGCACCTGCTCCGACTGGTCGGGCGCGGTGATCGCGACCAGTTCCACCTTGTCGAACTGGTGCTGGCGGATGAGGCCGCGCGTATCCTTGCCCGCCGCGCCCGCTTCGGAGCGGAAGCAGGGGGTGAGCGCGGTCATGCGGATGGGCAGCGCGGAGGGCGGCAGGATCTGCTCGCGCACCGCGTTGGTCAGGCTGACTTCGGCGGTCGGGATCAGCCAGTGGTCACCGGTGGTGCGAAACAGGTCCTCGGCGAACTTGGGCAGCTGCCCGGTGCCGTATAGCGCATGGTCCTTCACCAGCACCGGCGGCGCGCATTCGGTGAACCCGGCCTCGACCTGCATGTCGAGCATCAGCGCCGACAGCGCGCGGTTGAGCCGTGCCATCTGCCCGCGCATGAAGACGAAGCGCGATCCGCTGATCGCCGCCGCCGTCTCGAAGTCGAGGCCCAGCGCGGGGCCGAAATCGGCGTGTTCGCGCGGCGTAAAGTCGAAGCTGCGCGGCGTGCCCCAGCGCAGCATCTCGACGTTGTCGTTCTCGTCCGCGCCCATCGGCACGTCGTCGGCGGGCAGGTTGGGGATCGCGGCGAGCGTGTCTTCCTGCGCCTGCGACAGCCGCTTCTCCTCCGCCTCCAGCGCGGGCAGCGTATCCTTGAGCGCGGCGACTTCGGCCTTCAGCGCCTCTGCCGTGGCGGTGTCGCCCTGGCCCATCGCCTTGCCGATCGCCTTCGACGCCTCGTTCCGGCGGCTCTGGCCTTCCTCCATCCGTACCTGCGTCCTGCGGCGATCCTCGTCGATGGCGAGGATGGCGGACGAGGCGGCATCGGCCCCGCGGCGGGCAAGGGCGGCATCGAAGGCGGCGGGATCGCTGCGGATCAGGCGAATGTCATGCATGGCGGCACGCGCTATGGCGGTTTGCCCGCCGCTCTGTCCAGTGCCGACACGAGATCCGGTGCGGGAACCTGCGGGGCGGTGGTCGGTATAGCCTTGACGGTCGGCGATTTCGTTTCCGCCCACCGCTTTCAGGGGAGCCCGCGCCGCTTGCAGGAAGAGATCGTCAGCCCGCCCGATCGCACCGCCTTCATCGGCGCGATGAACCGCTGTTTCCGGCTGGCGCAAGCCGCCCGGCTGATGCGCAGGCCGATTTTCGACCGGCAAACGCTGATGGAACGGGTGGCGAAAGAGACCGGGCTCACCGATTTCGGCGACCCTTGGTTCGCACACCCCTACGATGCCCTGGTCGATGCCCTGAACGAGGAAGCGCGGTTGAACGAGGCCGGTGCCTGGGTTGCCGAGATGCAGTTCGAAAAGGTGCTGACCGACCGGGCCGAGGCAGAGCGCTGGTTCGCGGCCCATCCCGAAATCCTCGAACGCGCGCTGCCGCGCCCGGTCATCGTCGTCGGGCCGATGCGGTCGGGCACGACGCGCATGCACCGCCTGCTGGCGGCGGACGACCGTTTTCAGCACCTCCGCAGTTTCGAGACGATCAGCCCCGTGCCGCCGCGCAGCTTTACCCGCGGGCGCAACGACGATCGCCGCATCGCCGATGCGCGCCAGATCCAGCGCATGGCCCGGCTCGCCAATCCGCGCACGCTCAACATTCACCCGACCGGTCCGATGGAGCCGGAAGAAGAGCTGGGCCTGCTGGTCAACAGCTTCTGGGGCATGAAGCACGAGGTGCAGTGGGCGATCCCGTCCTATGGCCGGTGGAGCGAGACGCAGGACGCGCGACCGGCCTATGCGCAGCTGGCCCGCCTGCTCAAGCTGGTCAGCTGGTCGCAGCAGGAGTCGACGCTGAAGCCGTGGATCCTGAAGACGCCGCAATACATGCTCGATCTCGACGCTGTGATCGATACGTTTCCCGACGCGCGGTTCGTCTTTACCCACCGCGATCCCAAGGCGGTGGTCGGCAGCGCGGCCTCGCTCGCGTGGAACCAGACGGTCATCTATTCGGACCACGCCAATCCCCATGCGGTGGGCCGCGAATGGCTGCACAAGACCGAGCAGCAGATTGCCCGGATGCGCCGCGCGCGCGAACGGATCGACCGGTCGCGCATGATCGACGTGCATTTCGAGGAGATGGACCGCGACTGGCAGGGCACGATGCGCCGGGTCTATCGCTTCCTCGGCATGGAGATGAGCCCGGCGCTGGCCGAGATGAAGGACTTCGTCTCGCGGTCACAGGCGCTGAAGCGCGTACCGCACCGCTATAACCTTGCCGAGTTCGGCCTTTCGGCGGGCGAGGTGGATGAGCGTCTGGGCGATTACGTGCGCACTTACGGCGTGCGGCTGGAGGGACGGGAGCGTCGCCGCGCCTGATCCGTGTCAGGTGCCCCCAGTCTCGCGCACGTCGACCGAATAGTACATCGTCTGGATGGCCGAGCCGGTGAACACGCCGTCGACCGGCGACACGTCGGCATAGTCGCGGCCCATCGCGATCACCACGTGGTTTTCGCGGGCGAGGCAGTCGTTGGTGGGGTCGATGCCGATCCACCCGAGTTCCGGCCCGCACCACACCGCCGCCCAGGCATGCATGGCATCGGCGCCGACCAGTTTTTCCTGCCCCGGCGGGGGCAGGGTGCGCAGGTAACCGCTGATATACGAGGCGGGAATGCCATGCGCGCGAAGGGCGACGATCATGACATGGGCGAAATCCTGGCAGACCCCCGTGCGCCTGGCAAAGGCCTCTGCCGGGGACGTCGTGCTGTCGGTCGCGCGTGCGTCGTAGGCGAAGTCGGCGTGAATGCGCGACGACAGCGCCTGTGCCGCCTCCAGCACCGGGCGGGCGGGGTCGAGGAACGGCGCGGCCCAGTCGGCGATGCCGGCAACGGGCACTGCGATGCGCGATCCGAACAGGTAGGGCGCGGGCGACAGCGGGCCGAGCTCGCGTGCCATCAGCGCGGCATCGCGGGTGTCGCCCACCGTCGGGCTGCCGACGGGGTGCGGCGGCGGCGTGACCGCCACTGACATCTCGTTGGTCAGCGTCACCTCGGTCACCTCGCCGCGGAACACCAGCGTGCTGACGTTGACGACATAGGGCCCGCTGGCGTCCGTGCGTTCGGTCGGCTGGGGGGTGATCGAAAGCTGCTGGCTCAGGATCTCCTGCCCCGGCCAGACCACCGGGGCGAGCCGCACGTTGAGGCGGGCGACGGGTACGCCCTTGCCATAGGACAGGCGGGTCTGGTGGCGGATCTGGTAGATCATGCGAGCGTCAGCCGAGGAACGGCGCATCCTCCCCACCCGGTGCCGTCTGGTTGAGGAAATAGCGGTTGCCGATCTCGTCCGACAGGTGGGCCAGACCCTGCAGCCAATGGTCCAGCGTACCGGGCGCGAGCGCGGCGGCATCGGCGGCTTCGAGCCAGGCGCGCAGCGAGCGGGCGAGGCGCAGCGGCACTTCGGTGAGGCCGTCCTCGCGCACTGTGGGCAATGCCTCGATATGTTCGATCAACCGGTCGATCTGGAACGCCAGCCCGCGCGGCTGGGCGGGATCGAGCAGGACCATGTCGAGCACCGGCGCGATATAGGGCATGGCGAGGTAACGGCTGCGATAGGATGCCTGCCCGTCGACAAGGTCGAGCAGCGCGGCCAGATCCTCGGCACTGGCCGATCCGGGCACGAGCGCGCGCGCCGCCTGGAGGATCATCGCGGCACGTTCGACGCGAAGGCCCATCTGCTGGAAATGCCAGGCCGGGCCGCGGCTGATCGTATCGTCGAGCAACCGGCCCAGCGAGGCGAACCGCTCGATCAGCAGGTCGCAGGCCGCGCCCAGCGTATCGACGTCGGAACCGATCGCGGGCAGGGGGCGATTGACGATGCGCCAGATGTCATGCGTCATCCGGTCGCGCAGCAGCAGTGCGAGCTGGCGGCACGAGGCGAGCTGCGCCGCGACCGAACCGGGCATGGACACGTCGCCCAGCGCGGCCTGCGCGGTCTGGCTGACCGGGGGGACCGTTCCGTCCGCGGGCAGGAACGCCGCGCCCAGCCGGCTGAGCAGCCCCGCGATCCGCTTCGCCGCCGTCGGCACGCCCGAGGCATTGGCCGAGCGACCCGTCGCGTGGCCGGTGTCGAGTAGCACCCGGACCATCCGCGTCGTCTGGTTCGCGCGTTCGACATAGCGACCCACCCAGAAGAGGTTGTCCGCTGCCTGGCTGGGCAGCACGCCCTGCGCGCGGCTGACCGTGGGCGCCTGCAGGCGCGGCGGCTCTGCGGTCCGGGCTTCGTCCGGACCGTCGATCACGCAGACGTCGGCGGAACGGTCGTTCGCCCCCATCAGCGCGGCGCGCAAGTTGCCGCTCTCGGAAATGCGCGCGAACCCGCCGGGCAGCAAAGTCCACTCGCCCTTCGCATTCCGGGCCAGGAACACGCGCATCGTGAAACCGCGCGGCTCGATGCGCTGGCCGTCAAGCACCGGCGTGGTGGACACGCGGACCATTTCCTGCGCCACGTAGTCCATCGGCCGTCGCCCGATCGCCTGCAACAGATCGGCGCGCTGCTGCGCCGACAGGTTGGCAGCAACTTGCGAACGCCCATCGGCCAGCACCGCGACCGGCAGGCGGAAAGCGGGGCTGACGACGAGGTTGTCGAGATTGGCGAGGACCTGCTCGCGCTCTTTCCTTTGTCCGCACCACCACGTGGCCGCGTTCGGCAGCTTGAGCGGTTCGCCAAGCAGCTTGCGGCACAATACCGGCAGGAACGCCGACATGACCCGCGCTTCCACCACGCCCGCGCCGGGCCAGTTGGCCATGACCAGATTGCCCTGCGCGCAGGCCTTCAGCAGGTTCGGCACGCCGATGCGCGAGCGGGCGTCGAAGGCGAGGGGGTCGATGTCGCGCGTGTTGATCCACCGCCACAGCGCGTCCATCCGCTTCAGCCCGGCGATGGTGCGAACGTAAAGCCGGCCTTCCTGCTCGACGAGGTCGCGCCCCTCGACCAGCGAGAAGCCGAGATGGCGGGCAAGGTGCGCCTGTTCGGGATAGGACTGGGTGAAGCGGCCGGGTGTCAGCAGGCCGATGCGCGGCTCGACCCGCTGGCAACTGGCGGCGATACCGTCGCGCAAGTCGTTGAAGAATTCGGTCATCCGCCGGGTGCCGACATCGGCCAGCAGCGTTCCGGTCGCGCGCGAGATGGCGATGCGGTTTTCCAGCGTATAGCCAATGCCGATGGGGAGCCTGACGCGATCGGACAGCACCCGCCATTCGCCGGTCGGTCCGCGCGCAAGGTCGATGGCGATCACCTTCAGGAACCGCCCGCCGGTGGGGGTCAGGCCGACCATGCGGCGGGCGAAGTCGGCGCTGCCCGAGATGGCGGCGGCGGGCAGCGCGCCGTCGGCGATCAGGGTCTGCGGGCCGTAGATGTCGGCGACCAGCGCTTCCAGCAGGGTGGCGCGCTGGATAAGCCCGGCCTCGATCCTGGCCCATTCCGCCGATCCGATCATCAACGGGATCGGCGAGAGCGACCAGGGCCGCTCCTCGACATCGCCGGTGACGCGGTAGGCGAGGCCGAGATCGCCGACCTGGCGATCGGTCCATTCCTGCGCCTGCGTGAGTCCGCCGGGAAGGGTGAGGAGACCGGCGACATAGCGCCGCCATGCCGCCGCGACATCGGCGGGGGCGGAAGCGAAGAGATCGCCGCGCGCGGTGCCCGGCTTGTACCACGCCATCGGATCCTGCGCGGGATCGGGCCCGAACAGGTCTGGCGACGATCCGTCGCCGTCCGACTGGTAATCCACGGGCATCCGCGAACGCTCTGCCTAGTACAGCGTGGCCGTTCGGCGCAGGTCCAGCGTCATCGGAAATTCTCCCCCATGCTCCAGCGGCGGCACGTCCACCTGTCCCGGCGTATGCCCGTGATCCTGAAAGCGCGCCTTGCGGCGACTCTCAGCCTCGTAGCTGTTGACCGGCACGTCATCATAGGCGCGTCCACCCGGATGCGCCACGTGATAGACACAACCCCCCAGCGAGCGGTTGTTCCACGTATCGAACACATCGAAGGTGAGCGGTGCGTCGGCAGGGAGCAGCGGATGGAGGCACGACGGCGGGGCCCAGGCCTTGTAGCGCACGCCGCCCACCGCCTCGCCCGGCCGGTCGGTGGGGTGCATCGGCACCCGCCGGCCGTTGCAGCCAATGACGTGGCGACCGGGGACCAGCCCCTTGGCCGAGACCTGCAACCTCTCGGTGCTCGAATCGACGTAGCGAACCGTGCCGCCGATGGCGCCGGTCTCGCCGAGCACGTTCCAAGGTTCGAGTGCGTGGCTTACTTCGAGCACCACGCCGCCCGCCTCGATCGCGCCGTGGACGGGGAAGCGGAACTGGCGCTGCGCCTCAAACCACTGCGGGTCGAAGTCGTAGCCCGCGCGGCGCAAGTCGCCCAGCACCTCGAGGAAGTCGGTCCAGCAATGGTGCGGCAGCAGGAAGCGGTCGTGGAGCGTCGTGCCCCAGCGGACGAGGCTGCCCGACTGCGGCTCGCGCCAGAACCAGGCCATCAGGGCGCGCAGAAGCAGCTGCTGTGCGACGCTCATCTTCGCGTCCGGCGGCATCTCGAACCCGCGGAATTCGACAAGGCCGAGCCGGCCGGTCGGGCCGTCGGGCGAATAGAGCTTGTCGATGCAGATCTCGGTCCGGTGGGTGTTGCCGGTCACATCGACGAGCATGTTGCGGAACAGGAGGTCGACGATCCATGGAAACTTGGGCGGCTCGCCCGGCGGCGGCACTTGCGCCAGCGCGACCTCCAGCTCGTAGAGGCTGTCGTGCCGCGCCTCGTCGATGCGCGGGGCCTGGCTGGTCGGGCCGATGAACAGGCCGGAGAACAGGTAGCTGAGCGAAGGGTGCCGCTGCCAGTAGAGGACGAAGCTTTTCAAAAGGTCCGGACGGCGGATGAAGGGGCTGTCGGGGAAAGTCGCCCCGCCCATGACAAGGTGGTTGCCCCCTCCGGTGCCGACGCTGCGCCCGTCGACCATGAACTTGTCAGCGGTGAGGCCCACCTCGCGCGCGTCCTCGTAAAGCCCCTCGGTCAGGTCGACGAGTTCGCGCCAGGTGCCGGTGGGGTGGATGTTCACCTCGATCACACCCGGGTCGGGAGTGACCTTCAGCACTTGCACGCGCGGATCGGGCGGGGGCGGATAGCCCTCGATCCGCACCGGCATCTGCATGCGTTCGGCCACCGCCTCGATCTCGGCGACGAGTTCGAGGAAGTCTTCCATCGCTTCGAGCGGCGGCACGAAGACCGACAGGTAGGTGCCGCGCGGCTCGACCGTCATCGCGGTGCGCACCGCGCCGGCGATGATCTGCTGTTCGACCCTGTCCTGCGCATTGTTGCCGGCGGTCTCGACCCGTTCGAAGCGCTGGTCGCCGGTCCCCGCCGTCCTGCGCTCTGCATCGGCGGCGGCGGCATCGCGGGTGGCCTGCTCACGGAAATCGGCGAGCGGCGCTTCGGCGTCGGTCGTCACGCGGGGGTGGATGTAGGGGTATTCCGACTTCGACACCCACGGCAGCGAGCCGAGCGGCAGGCGATAGCCCAGCGCCGAATCGCCGGGCACCGCGGTCAGCTTGCCCTTGCGCACGTTCCACTGTTCGGACTTCCAGCGGGTCGCCTTCGTCGCTGTGGCCTGCCAGGTCTGCGCCGGCTGTTTCGTCGTTTCGGCCCGCTGGATGGGCAGGACATAGCCGACCGGCTGCGACAACCCGCGGGTGAAGGTGCGGACGATGCGCTCGCGTTCCTCCGGGTCGTCGATCTTGGGATCGCCCGGTTCGACATTGATCGGCAGTTCGCCTTCGCGCTCGATCCACCTCTCGGGATCCTCGAACACCGGCTGGACGAAGCTGTCGGCCACGCCAAGCTGTGCTGCGGCCTGGGTCAGGAACTGTCCGGCTGCCTCGGCATCGATCTTCGCCTCGACCACGTCGTCGGGATCGACCGCGATCAGCGAGGGGTTAGACCACAGCGGCTTGCCGTCCTTGCGCCAGTAGAGCGTGTAGCCCCAGCGCGGCAGGCTTTCGCCCGGATACCACTTGCCCTGCCCGTGGTGGAGCAGCGCGCCCGGCGCGAAGCGTTCGCGCAGCTTGCGGATCAGCTTGTCGGCATATTTCGCCTTCGTCGGGCCGACCGCATCGCCGTTCCATTCGCCGGCTTCCGGATCGTCTGCCGCCACGAACGTCGGTTCGCCGCCCATGGTCAGGCGGCAGTCCTGCGCCATCAGATCCTCGTCCACCTTGTCGCCCAGCGCGAGCAGCGCTTCCCAGCGAGTGTCGGTAAAGGGCTTCGTGATGCGCACCGCCTCGTGCACCCGGTCGACCCGCATGGAAAAGCCGAAGTCGACCTCCGCCGGTTCGGCGACACCGGTGATCGGCGCGGCGGAGCGGAAGTGCGGCGCGGCGGCGAGCGGGATGTGCCCTTCGCCCGCGAACAGGCCCGAGGTCGGGTCCAGCCCGATCCAGCCCGCGCCGGGGACATAGACCTCGCACCATGCGTGAAGGTCGGTGAAGTCGGCTTCCGGTCCCTTCGGCCCTTCGACCGGTTCGACGTCGGCCTTCATCTGGATGAGGTAGCCGGACACGAAACGTGCCGCATAACCCAATCGCCGCAGCAGGTTGACCAGCAGCCAGCCGGTGTCGCGGCACGATCCGCTGCCGAGCGACAGCGTTTCCTCGGGCAACTGTACGCCCGGCTCCATCCGGACGACATAGCCGATCCGGTTTTCCAGCGCCTGGTTCACCGCGACGAGGAAGTCGATCGTGCGCCCGTTCCAGTCGGCGAATTGCGCAACCAGCCCTTCAAAGAGCGGGCCCGCCGGTTCGGTCTCGAAATAAGCGGACAATTCCTCGTGCAAGTCCGGTTCGTAAGTGAACGGCACCGCTTCGGCGCTGTCCTCGACGAAGAAGTCGAAGGGATTGATGACCGCGAGATCGGCGATCAGGTCGACCTGGATCGAGAAATGGGTGACGCGCTCGGGAAAGACGATGCGGGCCAGCCAGTTGCCGTGCGGGTCCTGCTGCCAGTTCAGGAAGTGGCCGGCCGGTTCGATCTTCAGCGAATAGTTGGGGATCGCGGTCCGGCTATGCGGCGCAGGCCGCAATCGGACGACTTGCGGACCCAGCTGGACCGGGCGGTCGTAGGAGTAGCGGGTCGAATGGTGCAATGCGGCGCGGATCATGGAAATTACCTAACATACTAACCGTGCTGCAGTGCAATAAAACTTCCATTTTGCGGCAACGTCAACGCGGCGGCGCCGGGCGGTCCGGATGACGAGGCCGCAATTGCACTGCGAAGAGGCGAAGACGAAGAACGTCTGGCGAAAGGCGCATCCCGCGCTATAGATTTGTTCTATGATCAAGCGATCGCACATCCGGCAATTCCTCGCGGTGGTGGAGACCGGGAGTTTCACGCAAGCTGCCGCGCGCATCCGGGTGACTCAGCCGACCCTGTCCGCCGGCATCGCCGACCTGGAAAGGATGGTCGGATCGCGGCTTTTCGTGCGCGACAAGCGGCATGTCAGGTTGACCGAGGCCGGCGGGCGCTTCCTGCCGCTGGCGCGCGAGCTGGACCGTAATTTTCGCGCGGTCGACAGCTTCGGCGTGCAGCCGCAGGCGGACTGGCCCGAACTGAAGCTGGGGGTGATCCGCTCGATCGCCGCACCGCGGCTGCAGCAGGTCGTCGGCGCACTGGCAGAGACATTTTCGATCGAACTGGTCGAAGGATCGGATTCGGAGCAGCGCGCCGCGCTGACGAGCGGGCGCGTCGACGTGACGCTGGGCCTGCTGCGCCCGGATGATGCGGCGGAGGGCGCGATCGAGCTGTGGTCCGAGCCTTACGTCCTCTTCGTGCCCGCGGCGCATCCGCTGGCGAAACGCGAAAGAGTCGCGCCGGAGGAGCTCGCCGCCGAAACCATGATTGCCCGCCGGTCATGCGAAATCCTCGACAGGACCAGCGCCTTCTTCACCCGCCATCAGGTGCGTCCGCGCTTCGCCTTGCGCAGCGAGAGCGAGGGCCGCTGCATGGCGATGGTCGCGGCCGGACTGGGCGTGACGACAGCGCCCCTTTCGCACCGCCGCGATGGCGTAGTGCCGATCGCGGTGCAGGGGTACGAGTTCACCCGCAGCATCGGCCTGCGCACCGATCCGGGCTGGCTGACCGATGCCCGCCGGGAGCACCTGAGGGGCGTCGCGGAACGGTTGCGAGCTTAGCCGCTCTGATACGGCGAGACCATCATCGGAAAAACCTATGACAGGCCACCCGCACTTCCGATTTGGCCGAGGACGCGCCGCGGGGTAGATCGGTCGAAAGAGAAATAGCCCGGGACTTCAGGATGCGCGCGACCCCCGACTTCGACTTCCAGCTTGGCGAAAGCGCAACGATGATCCGCGACGCGGCGGCGCGTTTCGCGGACGAGCAGATCATGCCGCTCGCGGCAAAGATCGACCGCGACGACTGGTTCCCCCGCGACGAGCTCTGGACCGCGATGGGCGACCTCGGTCTGCATGGCATCACCGTGGCGGAGGAGTTCGGCGGCCTCGGCCTCGGCTATCTCGATCACCTGATCGCGGTGGAGGAAGTCAGCCGGGCCAGCGCCTCGCTCGGCCTGTCCTATGGCGCGCACTCCAACCTCTGCGTCAACCAGATCCACCGCTGGGGCAGCGATGCGCAGAAGGCCAAATATCTGCCGAAGCTGGTCAGCGGCGAGCATGTCGGATCGCTGGCGATGAGCGAGGCGGGTGCGGGCAGCGACGTCGTCTCGATGAAGATGCGCGCGACGCGGGCCGACGGCGGCTGGGTGCTCAATGGCACCAAGTTCTGGATCACCAACGCGACCTGTGCCGATACGCTCGTCGTCTATGGCAAGACCGATCCCGATGCGGGGCCCAAGGGCATCACGACCTTCCTCATCGAAAAGGGGTTCGAGGGCTTCTCCATCGGCCAGAAGATCGAGAAGATGGGCATGCGCGGCTCGCCTACCGCCGAACTGGTCTTCGACGACTGCTTCGTGCCGGACGAGAACGTGATGGCCGGCGTGGGCGAGGGTGCGAAAGTGCTGATGAGCGGCCTCGATTACGAGCGCGTGGTGCTTTCGGGCGTGCAGCTCGGCGTGATCCAGGCCTGTCTCGACGTGGTCATCCCCTACGTCCGCGAACGCCGGCAGTTCGGCCGTCCGATCGGCGAGTTCCAGCTGATGC
>CAYRLC010000057.1:788-15753 GCA_964424995.1 uncultured Croceicoccus sp. | reverse complement strand
ACCGCGTCTACAAGAACTATGACCCGCGCGCGACAGTCATGCAGAAGACCGTGCGCGAAGTGTTCGACGCGCTGAAGGTCAGCGATCCGGTCTTCGAAGTCGCCTTGCGACTCGAGGAAATGGCGCTGAACGACGATTACTTCATCGAGAAGAAGCTGTTCCCCAACGTCGACTTCTACTCGGGCGTGATCCTGTCGGCGATCGGTTTCCCGACCACGATGTTCACCGCGCTTTTCGCCCTTGCCCGCACCGTCGGCTGGGTCGCGCAGTGGAACGAGATGATTTCCGATCCCGGCCAGCGCATCGGCCGTCCGCGCCAGCTTTACACCGGCCCTGCGGAGCGCGATTATGTTCCCGTCAGCGAACGCTGATCGGATCAAGGCAAGATAAAGGACGGGCGATGGCGAGGTTTCTGGTTCAGGTCCTCGGCATCGCCCTTCTTCTGTCCGGCGGCCTGTGGACGCTGCAAGGGCTCGGCCTCGTCATGTGGCCGGCCGAAAGCTTCATGCTGGGGCAGAAGGAATGGGCCGCCTATGGCGTGATCGCTGCGGCGGCAGGAGTGCTGCTGTTCTGGATCGCGCAGCGCCGGATGCGTTGAAACGCCCGGTCAGCCAGCGCGCTGGTTGAGCGAGCGCCAGCGCCGATCAGGCCAGCGGCAACGCGATGCGGAAAGAATTGCCGGCATCCTCACCGGCACGCGCTTCGACCGTGCCGCCCATCGCGCGGGCCAGCATCAGCGCGATATAAAGGCCGAGCCCCGATCCCGAATCGCCGCTGCGGCCCAGCCTCTCGAACTTGTCGAAGATGCGGATGCGATCTTCGGGCGAGAGCACGTTGCCTTCGTCGTCGACGCGGATCTCGACCATATCGCCGATGGTGCTGGCCGTCACGCTGACGGTCGACGCCGCAGGACCGTAATCTATCGCATTGCCGACGATGTTGAGCAGGATTTGCAAGACACGGCGCCGGTCCACCATCGCGACCAGCGTGGTCTGCTCCGCCATCAGGGTGACGTGACGCGCATCGGCCCGCACCTGCAGGATGCGGCAGGCCGAATCCATGATTTCCGAAAGTCGCACCGGCTCGACCGCGATGTCGATCGTGCCATGCTCGATCGCCTCGGCATCGCCCAGCTCATCGGCCAGTTCGCGCAAGTGCTTGCCCGCGCGCACGATATCGACCGCATATTCGCGGTATTCGCCGGGCAGCGGCCCCGCCAGCCGGTCGCGGATCGCCTCGGCCTGACGGATGATGCGGCGAACGGGATCGTGCAGCGCCGGGCCCAGTTCGTCGCGAAGGAGATTGGGCGGCAGCAGATCGGCCGCGCCCTCGTCCTGCCCCGCATCGCTCAGCGGTCGCAGCAAGAGGCGCGAGCCGCCGTTGCCGGACGCCAGCAGCAATTGCCACGGGCGCAAGGAACCGGGCACGGCCACCTTCATCCCGCGCCGCGCCTGCCAGATGGCGGGCACATCACCCGCTTCTGGAAAGTCGAACAGGCGGGTCCAGTGCGAGCCGCGATGGTCGCGCACGCGCTGGCTCAGCGTCTCGAGATCGAAGGCCTGGCTTTCGCAGGCGAGCACGCGCTGCCCCTCGTCCAGCCAGATCATGCCCTCTGCCAGAAGGTTCTCGACCGCGAGGCGGGTTTCCTCGCCCGGAACGGCGGTGGCGGGTGCCTCGGTCTCAGTGACGTGCCAGTCCGACAGGCGGATGGTGCAGCCTTCGGCATCGGGTTCGACTTCGGCCCAGCCTTCCAGCCGGCCCTGCGCGTGGCGCATGACGAGCGGACGCCCCAGTCGCATCCCGAAGCTGCGCGCCTTGCGGACCAGTTCGAGCAGGTCGGGCGCCGCGATCAGGCCCGGAATGTCGCCGCCGCACGCGTCCTGTAGGCGCGCCAGAGGGGCATCGGCAGCCACCAGCCGGTCCGCCGCATCGCTCCGCGCGGTCAGCGGCTCCAGCGCCGCATCGTCGGTGAGGGTATCAGCCCCGGCCATCGTCGCTGACGCCCTGACCGGTCAGCAGCGCGCGGGCATCGCCGCCCTGCAACCGCCCGAACCCGTCGGGAAGAGTGATGTCGGGGTGGATCGCGTAGAATTCGCGCTCGATCTCGGCATTGGAAAGCCCCGCCGCGCGCAGTGACAGTGCGAGCCGGGCCAGCTGGCTCTCGCTGGTCGAGACCGCGACCGTATCGCGGTTGTCGCCGGTGGCCGCCGCCAGCGCCGACAGGAACACCGCGACGCCCGCGTGGGTGATAGACAGCGCCGCGAAAGCCCCTGCCCCCAGCGCCGCGACAAGCCGGTTGGCCAGCGAGATCCGGCACTGCGATTCGTCATAGGTCTGGCGGATGGCATGTTCGGTATTGCGGGCATGGGCCTCGAACGCGAGATCGCCTGCCACGGCATGGCGCAGCGTCTCGAGCAGCGAAAACAGCACTTCAGCCGGCAGCTCAGTCACCGGCAGGCTCATCCGCTGCTGATGCCGCGCGAAGGCCGCCTGCGACGTCAGCAGGTCCATCGCCAACGATGAACTTGTCGGATCGTCGGCGCCGATCAGCGCCTGCAACAGCGGGGAGAGCGAGGGATCGACGCCGGCGCGGCGCTGCATCGATTCGGTCAGCTGCCATTCGAGCGCGATCGAGTGCAGGTGATCGACGATCACCGGCTCATCGATCAACGCCCCCGACAGCGGCTCGGTAATGGAATCGGCCCATGCCCGCGCATCGCGTTCGCCAGCGGCCTGGGCCAGCTTGTACCCGACCTGCCGGGCCAGATCCTCGGCCATGGCCCGCACCCGCGAGACGATGGCGTCGGAGAACATCGATCGATCTTCGGTGGCGATCAACTGGCGCAGCACGACGCCCCGCGCGCTCAGCACCCGGTCGCCGCGCTTCAGTTCGACGCGCATCACAGACTGTAGGCCCGTGGCCTTTTCGAGTTCACCCATAGTTCAACGCTGTAACGCCCCATGGTTAAAGGCGCGTTAGTGCCCGGAACGAAGCCTGACCGATGTCAGGTGTCCCGTCCAGACGATCATCGCCAACATGACCGAAACCATGGCGATCGGGCCCAAAGCGTCCCCGAATAGGGCAAGTTGCAGCACGATGACCTGCGAAAAGCGGTCTTCGAAGAAGGGCCGCAGGCTGACGATGGGGAAAGCCGCGCCACCGATTCTCGCCATCGCGACGAAGCTGGTCGCCTGAAACCACGGCAGAATCCCTGCGCCCGCGATGCGGTCCGCTCCCGCCCCCAGCGCGAGGGCCAGGACGACGAGAAGCAGGAGATCGATGCCCAGCAGCGCCAGGTCGGGCTTGCGGTCCGGCAGGGCGGACGCGATGCGCCCCTGCCTGTCCGCCGCATCGAGAATGACCGCCCCGCGCACCATCAACCATGTCAGCGCCAGCGCGAACAGAGCCGCACCGTGGAAAGAGAACGCCGCCAGCGCGATCGCGGCGGCGGCCGGAACCAGCGCGCCCCACCAAACCAGTGCGGGCGAACGGTCCGCCTCGAACAACCGGCTGCCGAGGCGCGAAACCGCAAAGCCGGCCAGCGCCCGGCCCGGTGCCCGCCCTCGTGCCTCGGCCAGGCTGCGGCGCAGGCGCTGTTTCTCGATCGCCTGCGCATCGCTGTTGGTGCGCACGATCGTCCAGCGCATGTCGCCGAGTGCCGCGGGATCGACCCCGCGCGTCACCACGCCAGCCATCAGGGCGATCCGCAGCAAAGAGGATGCAACATCGCAGTCGCGCGGCAACTGCCGCAACCGTTCGGCCAGCGCGCCGGGAACGACCAGCACCCCGCCCCATGCCGTTTCCGCATCGATCCGCTCGAACCCGGCCGCCAGCCCCTGCTCCACCGGCAGCGTCGCGATGCCCGCTGTTGCCAGCATCGGGAGCGCCAGCACCGGATCGGTCAGCAGCGCGTCGCCGAAGACCAGCAGTTCGTCCGCCGCCGTCACTTCGGCGCACAGCCCGGGCGCGTCGGAAATGATCCGCGCATCCAGACCCGCTTCGCGCGAGATCTCGATGAGGTCGTCAAGCCCCACGGTTCGCCTGTCGGCCAGCACCAGCAGCCGCTTCGCCCCCGCCGCGATGGCGAGCGCGAGCTGCTGCTCGACCACCGGCTCGCCGTTCACGCGCACACCGGCGCGGGTCATCAGCCCGTCCGCGGCAAGCGGTTCCAGCATCGACAGGACGGCAATGCGCAAGTCTCGTCAGGCCCCTGTTAGCGCGCCCGCACCCCCGGCGGACCCCCACTGCAATTCCCATGGTTCATGGATCGCCGCGCGGCCAAGCGCAAGGTCGGCCGCCAGCGCCCGGTAAAACCCTGATCGCGCGGGCAAGAAACGCCGGGGATGGCCCGGGGGAAAACACCGCAGCGCCCGCAAATGGAAGGTGCGGTTGCGTTCATTCGGTGTTAGTCACACCAGCATGACGAAAAGGCGGAATATCGTACCCTTCGGGGGGCAAGACACCGACGGCGCGGCCGAGGCGGAGGATACCATCATCGAAAGCCAGGCCGAGGCGGCCCCCGCGGCAGACGAATGGTACGAGGTCGATGACGCGCGCGGGCGCAATCTCGGCTGGGTCGTCCCGGCTCTGGGCGGCTTCGCGCTGGTGGCATGGACCGCGTTCTTCATCTGGGCGCGGCAGGGCGAGATCCTGTCCGCTCCCACCCCCGGCGACGGCACGGTGCTGCTGGCGCAATGGTCGATGCCCGCCGTGCTGGTCGTCGCGCTGTGGATGCTCGCAATGCGCAACAGCCGGGTCGAGGCGACGCGTTTCGGCGACGCCGCCGCCAGCCTGCGCGCCGAATCCCGCGCGCTGGAAGACCGGCTCAGCCGCGTGAATTCCGAACTGTCGATCGCCCGCGAATTCATCATCGCGCAGGGCCGCGATCTCGAAGCGCTGGGCCGCATCGCCAGCGAAAGGCTGGGCGACAGCGCGCGCAAGCTGGAATCGCTGGTCGGCGACAATTCCGAACGGGTGGACCGGCTGCACACCGTCAGCACCGCCGCCTTGGAAAACATGGAGAAGCTGCGCAACCAGCTTCCCGTGGTCACCAACGCGACCCGCGACCTCACGAACAACATCGGCCAAGCCGGGCAAGGCGCCGACGCGCAGCTCGAACGCCTGTACGCAGGGTTCGCCCGCATCGGCGAGGCGGGCGAGGCAAGCACGCTGAAGGTCGATGCCATGCAGGCCCGCGTCAACGACGTGATGGACCGCTTCACCCGCGCCGCTGATCAGCTCGGCCAGATCGCGCAGGATCGCTTCGCCGCGCTGGAATCCGAAAGCGCAACGCTGCGCGAACGGATGGACGAGCAGGAAATCGCGGCCCTCGCCGCCGTGCGCTCGCGCGCCGACGAGCTTGAGGCCCTGCTCGAAACCACCCGCGCGCGCCTGTCGGAGACCGAGACGTTCGCGCTACGCTCGCTGCGGGACCAGTTGGCTGAGATCGACGGGGCCGCGCTGGACCTCTCGTCCCGCATGCGTGCGGGCGAGGAAACCGCGTTGTCGGCATGGCGCGACCGGGTGGCAACGCTCCACGCCGATGCGGGGTCGCTGTTCGAGGCGCTGGAAAACGGTTCGACCGAGGCGCTCGACGCTGCCGGTGCGCGCATCGCCGCACTCTCCGCCGAGGTCAGCCGCCTGCACGGCGACCTTCGCCGCCAGAGCGAGACGCTGGACGCCGAGATCGATGAGCGGATCGCCAAGTGCGAGGATGCCAACCGCGGTCTTGCCGAACGCCTCACCATGCTCATCGCTGGTCTGGATAGCGAGATCGAGGCGCGCCGCGTGCGCGGGGCACAGGCGAGCCGCGCGCTGGTCGAGGAACTGGCGACCAGCTTCGCCACGCTCGACGAAGGCATGGGCGATCGCGCCCGCCGCAGCGAGGAAAGCGCACGCCTCATCACCGAGACCATCGCCGAGGCGCTGGCCCGGTTCGATGCCGATGTCGAGGCGCGCACCCTGCGCGGCGAACAGCGCAGCCATGCGCTGGCCGCGCGCATTTCGTCCGCCCTCGCCTCGCTCGACCAGCAGATCGAGGAGCGCGCGGGTCGCGGCGAAGCGGCCGGCAAGGCGATGACCGACGGCGTCGCCCATGCCCTGCGCGCGCTCGACAGCGAGATCGAGACCCGCAGTGAGCGCGGCCTGCAATCCGCCTCGGTCATGTCCGAAAACCTGCGCACCGCGCTCGAGGCGCTGGACAGCGAGATCGAACGTCGCCGCCTCTCGAGCCGCCAGGCCGCACGCGATCTTGCCGTCGCCTATACCGACGAACTGGCCGCACTGGACCGCAATTTGGCCGAGCGGCGCGAGAAGCACGAGGTCGCCGGACGCGAGATGGCCGAACGGCTGCAGGGCCTGCTCGCCACTTACGACGCCGAGTTCGAGGAACGCCGCCAGCGCCACCTCGAGGCCAGCGCCGCGCTGGGCCGCCATGCGGAAGCGATCGCCGTCCGCCTCGGCGAGTATGGCGACCGGATGGAAGCGGTCTCGACCCAGAGCCGCGCCGCCGAAGATGCCATCGTCAACGGCCTCGGCAACCTGTCGTCGAAGTTGCAGGCAAGCCGCGAAGCGCTCGACGGCACCGACAAAGCGATCCTGTCGCTCACCGACAGCTCGGTCCGCCTGCTAGAACTGATCGAGGCCAGCTCGCGCCACACCCGCGAAGCCCTGCCCGGCGCGATGGCCGAGGCGGAGGGCCGCCTCGAAGGCGTCAGCACCCGCATCGAAGGCTTGCGCAACCTGCTCGGTCAGGCTGGCGAGCGCGGCGATGCGCTCGGCAAGGCGGTCGACACCACGCGCGAAGCGACGAAGGAGGCCTTGGCAGAACTCGACGCGCTGCACGGCACCCTTCAGGACCGTGGATCCGCCCATGCCCGACAGCTGGCCGACCTTCGCGACACCCTGTCGCAGGCCCGCTCCGACAGCGAAGCCATGGCGACTGCTGCCGAAGCGACGCTCAACGGCGCGATTGCCCGGCTATCCGACGCGAGCCGCGAGGCTGTCGCCAATATCGAGGGCACGTCATCCGACGCGGTCCGCGCCATTGCCGACAAGCTGGCGCGCGAAAGCGGCATCGTCGTCACCAGAGCCCTGCAGGAAAGCACCAATGATGCGCTCGAGGGTCTGGACGCGACCGTGGGCCGGGCCACGGCGGCGGCGAAGGCTGCTGCGGCCGAGCTCCATGCCCAGCTGGGCCGGGTGGATGAGATCACAAGCCACCTCGAGGCGCGTATCCATTCGGCCAAGCGCCGCGCCGAAGAGGACATCGACGAGCACTTCGCCAAGCGCGTGTCGCAGATCACCGAATCGCTCAACTCGACCGCGATCGACATCGACAAGGTGCTGTCCGCCGAAGTCAGCGACAGTGCGTGGCAGGCCTACCTGCGCGGCGAACGCGGGATCTTCACCCGCCGCGCCGTCCGGCTGCTGGATTCGGGCGAGACCCGGCAGATCGTCGATCACTACGAGCGCGAGGCGGAGTTCCGCGAACACGTCAACCGCTACATCCACGACTTCGAGGCGATGCTGCGCAACCTCCTCGCCACGCGCGAGGGCAACTCGCTGGCGGTGACGATGCTGTCGTCCGACATGGGCAAGCTCTACGTCGCGCTGGCCCAGTCGATCGAGCGCCTGCGCCGCTGATGCCGGAATGGGCGGGGCCGAGCGCTCCGCCCCTTTCCGGACCTTCCGGATCTTATTCCTGCATCTTTTCCGGTGCGCCGTCGCGGAGCCACGCCTGCTCCTCGGCGATGTCTTTCGGCGGATGGATGAAGTTGATGTCCGACGCCGTGATCCAGGCGTTCACATAGTTCGCGTAGAACAGCCCGAAGAGCAGGAGCGACAGGATCGTCGCACGGATCGCGATCCGACCGGGGCGGAAATTGCTGGGCGCGCTGTCGGCCTGCCCGGCGATCATCGCCTCCCCCGCTTCCTGATGCGTCCGAATACCGAAGGGCATGACGAGAAACGCGGCCATCACCCAGAACAGGCTGTAGATCGCGATGATCGAGGTCCACTCCATCGTCGGGTCCTTACTCTTCGTCGAATTCCAGAACGGTGACTTGCGGGTTCTTGCCCGACCAGCGGCGTGCGGCGCGGCGGGCGGCCAGGCGCGCGGCTTCCACCATGCTCTCGCGATCGCGGTTGCGGCCCGAGCGGGCCTTGGCGATGGCGGAAACGACATCGGCGCGCGCCTCGGCCAGGAACTCGGCCTCGTCTTCGTCCAGCGGGAGGCCGACGCTGCTGATCAGCGGTGCGGCCTTCGACCCCTTCGGCGGCAGGATGACGTGGACGTGCCCGTTGGCGGCAAGGCGGCGGCGTTCGACGATGGCATCGCCGTCCGCCGCGACGATGATGTCGCCGTCGAGCACGAGCCGTCCCGAGCGGGTCTCGCCGATCTTGCCGGGCTTGCCGGGTGCGAGGCGGACGATGTCGCCGTTTACCTGGAACACCTGCAAGGGAACGCCGGCTTCCTTGCCGACCTTTGCCTGCTCGCGCATGTGACGAACTTCGCCGTGCACGGGGATTAGGATCTCGGGCCTGATCCAGCCGTAGAGCGCCTCCAGCTCCGGCCGGCCGGGGTGGCCGGACACGTGGATGAGGTCGTTGCGGTCGGTGATCGTGGTGATCTCGCGCATGGCGAGCTGGTTCATGATCCGCCCGATGGCGAGCTCGTTGCCGGGGATCTGGCGGCTGGAGAACAGGACCACGTCGCCCTTGCTAAGCTCGATCGGATGGTTTTCCGATGCGATGCGGGCCAGCGCGGCCCGCGGCTCGCCCTGCCCGCCGGTGGCGATGATCAGCACTTCGCCACGCGGCAGCGCCATCGCGGTGTCGAAATCGACCGTATCGGGGAAATCGGCGAGATAGCCGTTCGCCTGCGCCACATCGATGATACGGTCGAGCGAGCGCCCGGCGACGCAGAGCTGGCGGCCGGTTTCCCTCGCCACCTGCCCCAGTGTCTGCAGCCGCGCGACGTTGGACGCGAACGTGGTCACGACCACCCGCTTGCCGCGGTGCTTCGCGATTTCGGCATCGAGCGCGAGACGCACTGCCCCTTCCGAGCCGGAGGGCTTGGGATTGAACACGTTGGTCGAATCGCAGACGAGCGCGAGCACGCCGCTGTCGCCGATCTCGCGCAGTTCCTCGGGCGTGCTGGGCGCGCCGATGACCGGGTCGTCGTCCAGCTTCCAGTCGCCGGTATGAAATACCCGGCCATAGGGCGTGTCGACGATCACCGCGTTCCCTTCCGCGATGGAATGGGCAAGCGGGACGTAGCGCGCCTTGAACGGCGAACCGTTCGCGCCCGGCACGAACTCGTCGAGATGGTCGATCACGTTCAGCTCGACCTCACCCTCGAGCCCCGCTTCCTGCAGCTTGCGCAGGATCAGCTCGGCAGTGAACGGCGTGGCATAGAGCGGCACGCCGAGGTCGGCGGCGAAGTAGGGAACCGCGCCGATGTGATCCTCGTGCGCGTGGGTGAGGACGATGCCGACGAGATCGTCCGACCGCTCCTCGATGAATTCGAGATCGGCGAAAACGAGGTCGACGCCGGGGTATCCGGGATCGGCAAAGCTCATGCCGAGATCGACCATGAGCCATTTGCCGTCGCAGCCGTAGAGATTGACATTCATGCCAATCTCGCCCGAGCCGCCGAGCGCGAGGAAAAGCAGTTCTTTACCGGGAGTCATCGCCCCGGCTTAGACGCCTTTTCCGCGAGAATAGCCAGCCCCTTCAGCGTCAGATCGACGTCGACCGCATCGAAAATGTCGGTGTGTTCGTCGAACAGCAGGGCAAGGCCGCCGGTGGCCAGAACCTTGGCGGGGCGACCGATCTCGCTCTTGATGCGCGAAACCAGCCCTTCGATCATCGCGACGTAGCCCCAATAGACGCCGATGTGCATCTGCGCCTCGGTATTGCGGCCGATGACCGTGCGGGTTTCCGTCGGCGCCTCGATCGCGATGCGGGGCAGCTTGGCGGCCGCCTGGACCAAGGCATCGAGCGACAGGTTGATGCCCGGCGCGATAATCCCGCCCTTGTAGGCACCGTTGAAGTCGACGACGTCGAAGGTGGTCGCGGTGCCGAAATCGATGACAATGAGATCGCCCGGATGTTCGGCATGCGCGGCGACCGCGTTGACCGCGCGGTCGGCGCCGAGGCTGGCGGGCTCCTCGACGTCGATCTCCATGCCCCAGCCCCCCGGGCCCTCGCCCGCGAAGATCGGTGCCTTGCCGAAATACTTCTCACCCAGCACCATCAGGTTGTGGCGGGCGCGCGGCACGACGGTGGAGACGATGACGTCGTCCACCGCCTTGAAGTCCAGCCCCTCCAGCGCGAAGAGCTGCAGCAGCCAGACCGCGTATTCGTCGGCGGTGCGGCGCGGATCGGTGGCGATGCGCCAGCGGGTGCGGACCTCGCGGCCTTCCATGAGGGCGAAGACGATGTTGGTGTTACCGACATCGCAGGCGAGCAGCATCAGTCATTCTCCCGCAGGATCACGTCGCCGGCATAGATGGCACGGAGCGAGCCATCCTCCAACCGAAGCCGCAGCGATCCGTCGTTTTCAAGCCCGTCGAACGCACCTTCGATGCGCGTGTCGGCATGGACCGTGATGGGCGTGCCGCGCGGCGTGGCACGAGCCTCCCAAGCGGCGAGCGTGTCGCCGAGCGGTTGCGCCCGCCAATGTGCAAGGCGTTCGACAAAGGCAGCGGCAAGCCGATCCAGCGCCTGCTCAGCGTTCATTTCGCCGCCCTGTTCCCTAATGGAAGTAGCAGCGCGGTCTGCCAGGCAGGGCGCGTTGGCGAGATTGACGCCGATGCCGATGACGATCGCACGACCGACCATCTCACACAGGATACCGGCCACCTTGGCGCCGCCGATCAGGAGATCGTTGGGCCACTTCAGCACCGGCCCGGCCCCCTCGCCCACTGCCGACAGCACTAGGTCATGCACGGCAAGACCGGCGACCAGAGACAGCGTGGCAGGGGGCGGATCGCCGGGTTGCAGGTTCACCACCGTCGAGCAGTAGAGATTGCCTTCGGGGCTGATCCAGTCGCGCCCCGACCTGCCCTTGCCGCCGGTCTGCAAACCGGCGCGCAGCCAGAACCCGTCGGCCAGATGCTCGCCGCCCGTCAGCCGGGCCGCGAGATCGGCATTGGTCGAACCCGTCGCGGCGACGAATTCGACCAAGTCAGCCTGCGAAGAACAGCGCCGCCGCCGCCTTGCCGGCGATGTCGCCGAGCCAAGGCGTCAGCAGGTAGCCGAGCGGCGAGATAGCGAGGCACGAGATGAGCAGCAGCGCCTTGTGAGCAAGGCCGTCCGCGCCCGCATCGCCTTCTGCCGCGACGACATGGGCCGGTTCGTCGAAGAACGCGATCTTGACCACCTTGAGGTAGTAGAACGCACCGATCACGCTCGCCGCGATGCCGAGCGCCGCGAGCAGGATCAGGTCGGCGTTGACCGCCGCCTGGAACACCACGAACTTGCCCCAGAACCCGAACAGCGGCGGAATGCCGGCTAGGCTGAACATCACCGCCGCCAGCGCCCAGGCGAGCGCCGGACGTGTGCGCGACAGGCCTGCGAGGTCGGCGATCTTCTCGACCGGGTTGCCCGCCGCATCGCGAAGCATCAGCACCACGACGAAGCCCGCAACGCTCATCGCCACGTAGATGGCGAGATAGACGAGCATGGCCGCAGCCCCTTCCTGCGTGGCGGCGGCAAGGCCGATCAGCAGGAAGCCGATGTTGTTGATCGACGAATAGGCGAGCAGGCGCTTGATGTTGCTCTGCCCGATCGCCCCGAGTGCACCGACGATGATCGAGGCGAGCGAGACGAAGATCACGATCTGCTGCCAAGCACCGACCTGCGAACCGAAGGCGAGGAAGGCGACGCGCATGGTGAGGGCCAGCGCCGCCACCTTGGGCGCGGTGGCGAAGAACATCGTCACGGGCGTCGGCGCGCCTTCGTAGACGTCGGGCGTCCACATGTGGAACGGCACGGCGCTGATCTTGAAGGCGAGGCCTGCAAGGACGAAGATCACCCCGAAGAGCGCACCGGTCGACAGATCGCCCGCCAGCGCGACGTGGACACCGGCAAAGCTGGTCGTCCCCGCGAAGCCGTAGGTAAGGCTCATGCCGAACAGGATGATGCCTGAGGCCAGCGCGCCCAGCACGAAATACTTGAGGCCCGCTTCGGCCGAGCGCTCGTCGGTCCGCAGGAAAGCCGCGAGGACGTAGGCCGCAAGGCTGTTGAGTTCGAGCCCGATGTAGAGCGTGATGAAGTCGGTTGCCGACACCATCATGTTCATGCCCAGCACGGCAAAGAGGACGAGGATCGGATATTCCGCCCGCATGACCGACGTGCCGCCCACGCCCGCACGGCCGAAGAACGACGGCGCGACGATCAGCGCGGCACCGCCGGCGGCATAGATCAGCAGCTTGGCAAAGGCCGAGAAAGCATCACCGGTGTACTGGCCCGAAAAGGCCACGGTTTCCGCCCCCATCAGCCCCTGGCACAGGACCGGCGCGGCGACGAACGCGCAGGCGACGAGCGTGGCGACCGCGAGGATCGAGATTAGACGCGACGCCTTGTCGCCCATCCACGCGGCCATGAGCAGCAGGACCAGACCGGCGACGGTGAGGATTTCCTCTGCCGCGATGATCGCGAGCGATTGCGAGAGGTCGGTCATCAGTGGGCCTCCCCCTCATGCGCGGCAGGTTCGGCATGCGCCTCGCCGCCAGCGGCTTTCGGCTTCGGCGCGGACAGCTTCGCGTCACCTACCGGCGCAGCCGAGGCGAGGCGCTGGTCGAGCCAGGCGATGTCCTTGCGCATCGGCGCGAGGAAACTTTCGGGATAGACGCCCATCCACAGCACGGCGGCGGCCAGCGGTAGCATCATCGCCCATTCGCGCTTGTCGAGATCGGGCATCGCGGCGGCATCGGCATTGACCTGATCGCCGAACGCGACCCGGCGGTAGAGATAGAGCATGTAGGCAGCGCCCAGGATGATGCCGGTGGTGCAGATCAGCGCGACCCAGCTGGAGATCTTATAGACACCGGCCAGCGACAGGAATTCACCGACGAAGCCGCTCGTGCCCGGCAGGCCGATCGAGGCCATCGTGAACAGCAGGAAGAACAGCGCGTATTTCGGCATGTTGATCGCAAGGCCGCCGTAGCGGCTGATCTCGCGCGTGTGCAGCCGGTCGTAGATCACGCCGACGGCAAGGAACAGCGCGCCCGAGACGAGACCGTGGCTGAGCATCACGATCATCGAGCCTTCAAGGCCCTGCACGTTGAAGCTGAACAGCGCGACGCAGACGATCGCCATGTGCGCGACCGAGGAATAGGCGATCAGCTTCTTCATGTCATGCTGCACCAGCGCGACGAGCGAGGTGTAGACCACCGCGACCATCGACAGGCCAAACACCAGCCACGCGAAATGCGCCGACGCATCGGGGAACATCGGCAGGCTGAAGCGGATGAAGCCGTAGCCACCCATCTTCAGGAGGACGCCGGCGAGGATCACCGAACCGGCGGTCGGTGCCTGCACGTGCGCGTCGGGAAGCCAGGTGTGAACGGGCCACATCGGCATTTTCACCGCAAAGCTCGCGAAGAAGGCCAGCCAAAGCCAATTCTGCGCACCTGCCGGGAAGTCGTAGCTCATCAGCGTCGGGATGTCGGTCGTGCCCGCTTCGCGCACCATCCAGAACATCGCGATCAGCATCAGCACCGAGCCGATCAGCGTGTAGAGGAAGAACTTGTAGGAAGCGTAGATGCGGTTGTCGCCGCCCCAGATGCCGATGATCAGATACATCGGGATCAGGCCGGCCTCGAACATGATGTAGAACAGGAACAGGTCCTGCGCCGCGAAAACGCCGATCATCAGCGTTTCCATCATCAGGAACGCGGCCATGTATTCGCCGACCCGCTTGGTGACCGAAAGCCAGCTTGCCCCGATGCAGATCGGCATCAGGAAGACCGACAGCAGGATCAGCAACAGCGCGATGCCGTCGATCCCAAGCGCCCACGAGAAGCCCGCGAAGATCGGCGCCCGCTCGACGAACTGCCATTGCGCGCCGCCGATGTCGAAGTTGGCCCAGAGCACGATGCCCAGCGCCAGGTCGATCAGCGTTGCGGCAAGGGCAACCATCCGCGCGGTCTGCGCGTTCGAGAACATGCAGATGGCGGCGCCGACCAGCGGCACCAGCAACATCAGCGAAAGGATCGGAAAGCCGTCCATTACAATAAACCCTGCCCCGTACCCTTAGTGCCCAAGCCCGCTCGCCATGACCCAGCTGACCGCGGCGACAAGGCCGAGCAGCATGACCAGCGCGTAGCTGTAGAGATAACCGTTCTGCACGACCTGCGCGTAACGCGAACCCTGCGCGACGACCCATGCCGCGCCGTTCGGGCCGAAGCGGTCGATCGTGCCCTCGTCACCCCATTTCCAGAACTTGCGGCCCAGCCAGAAGGCCGGCTTCACGAAGAGGACGTGATAGGCCTCGTCGAAATACCACTTGTTCTTGAGGAACGTGTAGACCCCGCCGAACATCCCGACGAAACGCCCGGCCGCCGCGGGATCGCGGATGTAGTTGTTCCAGGCGATGGCAAGACCGATCAGCATGACCGCGCCCGGCGCGATCTTCACCCAGGTCGGCACCTCGTGCATCGCGTGCATCAGGTGTTCGTTGTAGAAGATCGAGCCGCCCCAGAATTCCGCGCTATCGAGGAACGAGTGGCTCCAGATCGCGCCCGCGAAGATCGCGCCCAGCGACAGGATGACCAGCGGCGTCAGCATGACCCAAGGGCTTTCGTGGGGGTGATAGCCCGCCGTCCCGTCGCCATGCCCGATCGCGCCGTGTGCGGGGGCATGCGGATCGTGCCCGGCGTCCTCGTCCGAAGGATGATCGTGATGATCGCCGTGCACCGCGTGCTGGATATGCTCCGACTGTTCCCAACGCGGCTT
>CAYRLC010000057.1:0-778 GCA_964424995.1 uncultured Croceicoccus sp. | reverse complement strand
ACCAGCGGGATCAGCATCGACAGCGGGCTTTCGTGCGGATGATAGCCCGCGGTGCCGTCGCCGTGCGCTTCATGATGATGCGCGTGATCGTCGTGGCCGTAGCCATGATCGTCGTGCACCGCGTGCTGGATATGCTCGCTCTGCTCCCAGCGCGGCTTGCCGTGAAAGGTCAGGAAGACGAGCCGCCACGAATAGAAGCTGGTCAGCAGCGCCGCGGTAATGCCGATGAAGAAGGCGAAGCGCCCCATCTCGGTCCCGCTGGCGAACGCGCTCTCGAGGATCGCGTCCTTCGAATAGAAGCCCGCGAAGCCGACATGCGCGAACCACAGGCCGACGCCGGTGATGGCGAGCGTGCCCGCCGTCATCGCCCAGAAGGTGATCGGGATATGCTTACGCAAGCCGCCGTAATAGCGCATGTCCTGTTCGTGGTGCATCGCGTGGATGACCGAACCGGCGCCGAGGAACAGCAGGGCCTTGAAGAAGGCGTGCGTGAACAGGTGGAACATCGCCGCGCCATAGGCACCGACACCGGCGGCAAAGAACATGTAGCCCAGCTGCGAACAGGTCGAATAGGCGATGACCCGCTTGATGTCGGTCTGCGTCGTGCCGACGGTGGCGGCGAAAAGGCACGTCGCCGCGCCGATGAAGGTCACGAAGGTCAGCGCGATCGGGCTCGTCTCGAACAGCGGCGACAGGCGGCAGACCATGAACACGCCCGCGGTCACCATCGTCGCCGCGTGGATCAGCGCCGACACCGGGGTCGGGCCTTCCATCGCGT
>CAYRLC010000056.1:0-15888 GCA_964424995.1 uncultured Croceicoccus sp. | reverse complement strand
CTTGTTCATGCCGAACAGCATCACGCCGAGGAAACCCGCCTCGAGGAAGAAGGCGGTCAGCACTTCATAGGCCATCAGGGGACCGAGAACCGGCCCGGTCTTGTCGCTGAAGACCGACCAGTTGGTGCCGAACTGGTAGCTCATCACGATGCCCGAGACGACGCCCATCGCGAAGGCGATGGCGAAGATCTTGATCCAGTATTTGAACAGGTCGAGGTAGATCGCCTTTCCGGTCTTCAGCCATAGCCCCTCGAGGACCGCCAGATAGCTCGCCAGCCCGATCGAGAACGACGGGAAGATGAAATGGAAACTGACCGTGAAGGCGAACTGGATGCGGGCGAGCACCAGCGCGTCGAATTGCTCGAACATGTAATTATCCGATCTGGTTGCCGGCACGTGCTCTGCGCCAGCGATAGAAGGTCTTCTCGGAAACACCGATCTCGCGGCAGCTTTCGCAAACGCCCAGTCCGGTCGCGATGAGGCGCTCGATTTCCTTGCAGCGCTCGTCCTTGTCGGCGATGCGGGTCACAGCGCGTTCCAGCTCTTCCAGAGCATGTAGGCCGCGACCACGAAGATGAGGCCGGCGAAGACGGTCTTGAGCTGGCCGCCTCCCGAAAGACGCTTGGCGATGCTCGTTCCCACAACTCCGCCCGCGACCCCGCCCGCGATGAACACCCCGGCGAGCAGCCAGTCGACCAGGCCGGAGAAGGCATAGTTGGCCGCCGTCGTCAGACCGAAGGCGGTCACGGCGACAAGGCTGGTGCCAACCGCGTTGATCATCACCATGTCGGTCGATGCAATGAGGCCGGGCACGATCAGGAAGCCACCGCCGATTCCGAAGAAACCGCTGAAGACGCCAGTCCCCAATCCATAGCCGAGGACCTTCGGCGCGTTCTCGCGGTTGCATGCGGCACCCGGCGTTCCCTGCGCGTTGCGCGAGCGGAGCATCAGGGCGCCCACGATCAGCATCAGGATCGCAAACAGGAACAGGAGCTTCTGGCCGTCGAAGTTCTTGCCGAGCGTCGATCCCGCGAAGGCTCCGACGATGCCCGCACCGGCATACATCAGCCCGCAGCGCCACCGGACGTTGCCTTCGCGCGCATGCTGAAAGAGACCGGTTGCGGCGTTGGCGGCCACGGCCAGGGCGCTGGTGCCGATCGCCACGTGCGGGCTCTTCACCCCGACGAGATAAACCATGAGCGGGACAGCCAGGATCGAGCCGCCGCCGCCGACGAGGCCGAGCGAGAATCCGACCAGTGCGCCGGACAGCGCACCGAGTATCAGGTGGAGCGTATCGATCACCGTGCCGGACTCCTCAGGCCGCGTGCCGGGTGGTCGGCTTGACCATCCATTCGTGGCCCTTGAGCATGCCGTTCCAGTAGATCCACGGCAGCGCTTCGGACTTGAGCAGCCAGGACAGACGGCGAGGCCGGGTTCCGTCGATCACCCAGTTCGGGAAGCTCGGCAGCAGCTTGCCGTCGTAGCCGAACTCGGCCAGCACGATCTTTCCGCGCTCGACCGTCAGCGGGCAGGAGCCGTAGCCATCGTAGTCCGCCACCAGCCCCTTGCCGTCGAGCGCGGCGAGCGCGTTGACCGCGACGATTGGGGCCTGCTTGCGCGCCGCGGCTGCCGTCTTGGCGTTCGGCGTCGAGCCCGCGTCGCCGAGCCCGAAGATGTTCGGATAGCGCACATGACGCAGGGTGAACTTGTCAACATCGACGAAACCGCTCTCGGCGTTCGCAAGCGGACTGTCGGCGACGAACTGCGGTGCAACCTGCGGCGGGACCGCATGCAGCATGTCGAACCCGACCGTCTCTTCGCCGTCGGCGGTCTTGAACGTCGCCTGCCGCGCGGGACCGTCCACGGCGACCAGCGTCTGATTGAGCATCAGGTCGATGCCGTAGTCCTTGACGTATTCCATCAGCGCGGGGACGTATTCCTTCACGCCGAAGAGGACCCCGCCGGCGTTGCGGAATTCGACATCGATGTCGCCGAGCACGCCGCGCCGCTTCCACGCGTCGCAGGACAGATACATCGCCTTCTGCGGCGCACCAGCGCACTTGATCGGCATCGGCGGCTGGCTGAAGATCGCCCGGCCGCCGTTCAGCGACTGCACCAGTTCCCACGTGTAAGGCGCAAGATCGTAGCGGTAGTTCGAGGTAACGCCGTTCCTGCCAAGAGCGGTCTCGAGACCTGCGATCTTTTCCCACGCGAGACGGATGCCCGCGGCGACGACGAGGACCTTGTAATGGACCGCGGTGCCATCTGCGAGCGTGACCTGGTTGTCGTCGGGCTGGAAGCTCGCGGCGGCCTGCCGCAGCCATTTCGCCTGTCTCGGCATCACGCTCGCCATGGTGTGCCTGGTCTGCGGCGCCTTGAAGATGCCCCCGCCGACCATAGTCCAGCCCGGCTGGTAGAAATGGTCCTCGGCCGGCTCGACGATTGCAATGTCGAGCGAGGGGCGGCGCTTCAGCATGGAGGCCGCGGTCGCGATGCCGGCCGCGCCGCCGCCGATGATCACGACGTCGTGAATGTGAGTGCTCGCCATGGCTTTCTCTCCTTGTCCTGTCGTATTTTCACAGACGGTCGCGTATGCCGCTGAGGTCGTAGCCTGCGGCCTTCGTGCGCTCGATCAGCGTCTTCGCCGGCAAGGCCTCGGGGTTGGCCAGCGCATCGAGCGTGATGGCCCGGGTCCCGGTCCGGCAATAGGCCAGTGTCCTTCCTTCAGCAGACCGGCGCGCCTCTCCGAAAGCGGCCACGGCATCGTCAGGAAACTCGCCGCCGGCGACCGGGATGTAGTGGAACCGCATGCCCGCCGCTTCGGCCGCTGCGCGCACTTCCTCTGCGCTGGGCTGGCCGGACTCTTCGCCATCGGGGCGGTTGCAGATAATCGTGCCGAAGCCCTGACGAGACAGGTCGGTCATGTCGGCAGGCGCGACCTGCGCCGACACTGAAAATTCGGGAGAAATTGTCTTGCTGTCCATCATGCGGCCCTTTCCAAAAAACGCGCGATCGCCATTCCTGCGATCATCGCGATGACGAAGATTGCCGCCGCAGATGGCGCGATGACGAGCGCGGCGATGCCCGGTCCAGGGCACAGTCCCGCGACACCCCACCCCACGCCGAACAGCGCCGAGCCAAGGACCAACCGACCAGACAGATCGGTCCGGTCCGGCAGTGAAAATCCCTCGGCCAGAAGCGGGTGCGCGACGCGTTTCTGAACCTGCCAGGCAATCGCCATGACGAGCACTGCGCCGCCCATCACGAAGGCAAGCGTAGGATCCCAGTTGCCGAACAGGTCGAGAAAGCCGCGCACACGTGCCGGGTCGGTCATGCCGCCGACGGTCAGTCCGGCGCCGAACAGCGTCCCCGCTGCCAGGGCCGCGATCACCTGCCGCATGTGTCGATCCCGACCAGGCGATAGGCCGGGCAGAACCCGACCAGGCTTGTAAGAAGGAAAACCGCGGCAACCACCCATGCGGCGATGGCCAGGCCCCCGTCGATCCGGCCCGTCGCGGCGAGAAACGCCAGCACTGCTGCGATAACGATGCGGACCGTGCGATCGATCGCACCCATGTTCCTGGTCATATGAAGCTCTCCATGCCCATCGCGTTCATGATGAAGACAGTGGCAATGCCGGCCGCCATGAAGGTGAGAGTGGCGACGATCGAACGTTGCGAGAGCCGGCTCACACCGCACACGCCATGGCCACTGGTGCAGCCGCTGCCGACACGGGTCCCGACACCCACCAGCAGTCCGGCGACGACCAAGTAGGGCGTGCTGGCAAAGACAGGATCGAGGCCGCCCGTCACGGCGATGACGACCAGCGCGCCGAGAGGCAGCCCAACGACGAACGCCCATGCTCCGGCGCGCTGGATGCCCTGTCCGCTCAACCCCACCGCACGCGCGGCCAGACCGGACACACCGGCGATGCGACCAAGACCCAGCAGCATCACAGCTGCGGCGAGGCCGATCAGGACGCCACCCAATAGTCCCGCAAGCGGTGCGGCTTCGGGAAATCCCGGCAGGGTCATACGGCGTTGACCGGGATCTTGATGTAGCTAACGCCGTTGTCCTCGGGCTCGGGCAGGCGGCCGCCGCGGATATTGACCTGAACCGAAGGCATGATCAGCTTAGGCATGGCGAGCGTCCTGTCGCGGGTCGTCCGCATTTCGACGAACTCCTCCTCGCTTACCCCGTCGTTCACATGGACATTCCCATCACGCTGCTGCTTGACGGTGGTTTCCCAAGCGTATTGGTCGCGGCCTGGCGCCTTGTAGTCGTGGCACAGGAACAGCCGCGTCTCATCCGGCAGCGAGAGCAATCGGCGGATGGACCGATAGAGCTGATGCGCATCACCACCGGGGAAGTCCGCCCGGGCAGTCCCGAAGTCCGGCATGAAGATCGTGTCGCCCACGAACGCCGCATCGCCGATGACGAACGCCATGTCGGCCGGTGTGTGGCCGGGGACGTGAAGGGCGATACCTTCGAGTTCGCCGACCTCGAAAGTCTCGCCATCGTCGAAAAGCCTGTCGAATTGCGACCCGTCGCGTTCGAAATCGGTGCCTGCGTTGAAGAGCTTTCCGAATACCTCCTGCACGCGGATGATATCGCGGCCGATAGCCAGCTTCCCGCCGAGCCGATCCTGCAAATAGGGCGCTGCCGAAATGTGATCGGCGTGGGCATGGGTCTCGATCAGCCATGTCACTTTCAGATTATTCGAAGTGACATATTCGATAATTCGGTCTGCTGACCCATTCGACGTGCGGCCGGACGCTGCCTCGAAATCCAGCACCGAATCGATGATGGCCGCCTCGTTGGTCTTAGGATCGTGCACAACGTAGGAAACGGTGTTCGTGGCTTCGTCGAAGAAGCCCGCTATCGAGGGGCGTAGGCATTTGTCAGCCTGGGCGCGCTCAATCTGGGAAGCGGCGCTGTCGCGGTTGCGATCATTAGCCATGGCACAATCTCCAATCAATTACATAAACCGTTTATATGTGTTGCTTTGTCCGTGTCAAGTGCTATGAGGGTCGAATGACTGAGACGAGCAACGCTACTGCCGAACGAGAAGCCCCCTGCGCCGGTCTGCGGATCGGAGACCTTGCGCCGGATTTCTCGGCGCGAAGCACCACCGGGAACGTCCGCCTTTCGGATCACAGGGGGCGCTGGCTGATATTGTTCTCGCACCCGGCTGATTTCACGCCGGTGTGCACAACCGAGTTCGTCGCATTGGCACGATCGGTCGGCGAGTTCGAGCAGCGCGACTGTGCGCTGATGGCGCTTTCCGTCGACAGTCTGTTCTCGCATTTCGCCTGGCTGCGGCTGATCCGCGATCGCTACGACATCGAGGTGCGCTTTCCGATCGTGGAGGATCCGACGCTCGTGATTGGCCGCGCCTACGGCATGGTGGCGCCGAACGATAACGACAGCTCGACTGTGCGGACGACCTTCTTCATCGATCCCAATGGTGTCATCCGCGCGATGACTTGCTATCCCGCGAACGTAGGTCGATCCACGCCCGAAATGTTGCGGACCCTCGACGCGCTTCAGGCAGTCGATGATGGTCCCGTTCTCGCCCCCGCGAACTGGGTGCCGGGGGAAGCCCTGCTGGCTCAGCCCGATGCATCGCTGAACACGGTCTTCTCCGCCAAAGGGCAGACCGACTGGTTCATGAAGGAAACCAAGCGAGGGTCTCGCAGATGACCGACGAAGAACTGGTCGACGCCCTGAAGGCTCTCGCTCACCCCGTGCGCATGCGCATCATGCAAGCGCTGACCGGTGCCGAACTCAACGTTGGTGAAATAGACGAAGCCGCAGCGATCGGGCAGCCGACGTTGTCACAGCAGTTGGCGGTCCTGCGCAATGCAGGTCTCGTAAAGACCCGCAAGGAAGCCAAGCTCGTCTATTACCGGATTGACTCTGACGCCATTAAGGAAGCGTCGCAACGGCTCGCGGAAATAGGCTCCATCGATGCAAAACCTCGGTCCGCGCCGCAGCGTGCTTCCGCCGGGGTAGCCAACTTTGCTCGTCTTTCTGGAGCCTGGCGCCAATAGCCCAATTTTCCGTCACGGGCTTGTGATGGCCTCGCTTCGGCTTGAGGAAAATTGTGCGCGGTCACCTTGGCGTCGGACCAGAATCTCTTTTGGCTTTGGCTCGAGACAGACGCGGGGGGGAAACGAAACCCTTGCGCGGTGTTAATACATACCTTAACAGAGGCCGGAATGGCGGAACCCGAGCAGAAGTCTGATCAACTAGCGAAGCATGGCGGTATCATTCTCGTAGAGGGCGACGAGGGCCGCGTCGGAATATCCACCAAGGCGCTGAAGGAATGGAACAAGCTCGACGCGAAGAGGCTGGGTCGCCTCAAGCGGACCATGAAGGAGTGGTGCGCAGGACGTCGCCTACATCGCGAAGTTTACAAGTCCGGTGGAACATACGGAAAGAGCAAGGACGGAAGGACGATCGCGGTCTTCAAGGCGTGGCAGGTGCGCCTTTACGGCTTCGAGGAGCATATGGACGATGTGCGAACGTTCGTGATTGTCGATGCCGACCTCTCCAAAAAGCAGAACGAGGCCAGCAAGGACACGATTACGAGACTGAAGGATCGTGCAGATGCCTTCGGAAAGGAAAAATGATGACCAGTGAAATGATCCACGACGAGGCCATGAACGATGCCGAGATCGAAGCCATCGAGGGCTTCATGGTCGACGTGCAGGTCTACCTGAACGAGATCATGGACGCCAAGAAGATCAGCCGCGCCGAACTGGCGCGCCGGATGGGCGTTAGCCGTGCCCGGGTGAGCCAGATGTTCGCCGACGATTCCAATCTGACCGTTCGGATGCTCGCGCGTGCTGCCTTCCATTTGGGGGAGGAACCTCGCGTGGAATCGGAAGCAACGCGGGCCCTGCGCGAAGAGCGCCGAGCCAGGCGCGAGAAGGCCGCCGTGAAGGCTGCGCCCAATGTCCACTCACTGTGGACCGACATCAGCGATGACAACCTCGTCGACACGGTCTGCGCCGATGACGACGGGCGCATCGCCAGCCTTCTCGCTATCGCAGGGTCCCGCCGATGACGGGATCGCCCATCCCGGCCGAAGTCGAAGCCGCCGCGAAGCGGGGAGGGTTCAGCGGGGCCGAATACAACGCGCTTGCGATGAACGCCCGGCTGGACGCCATCAAGCTCGTCAACTTGGTCCTCGAGACGGACACCGACACGACGCAGGACGAGGAAGAGCGCCACCTCGCCTTCGGCCGCAAACTCGTGTCTTGTCGGTATGACGAGACGAGCCATGCCGCCGCCGCGATCTTCCAATTCGAGGTTGGCGTGACGAACGGCAGCACCGAGGAGTTCAAGTGCGTCGCGGATTATGCGGTTCTCTACGAAGTCCCGGACGGCTCTTCGTCCGAAGCGGCGATGGCGTTCTGCAAGCACGTCGGCTCTTTCGCAGCTTACCCCTATTTCCGGGCCGTGGCCGCACAAATGGCGTGGAACGCCGGCGTCAACCTTCCGCCGCTGCCCTCGATCGCCGCAATGCCCGTGGTGCCCAAGGTCGTTGCGGATTCCAACTCGGGCAAATCGAAGAAGGTAGCCAGTCGCAAGAAGACCTGATGGGCTACCCAGAAAAGCGGTCGGAGATCGGCAAACCGCAACAGATGGGAAGAAAGAGGTTCCAAGCGGTGGAGGAAGGTGCGGACAGACAAGCCGGCGAGGTGAGCGGGGCAGGCAAGAACATCGTCATCTTCTCGGACGGCACCGGTCAATATGGCGGCATCATGCCAGACCAACGGCTTTCGAACATCTACAAGATGTATCGGGCCATGAGGCCCGGAAGCCAAACCGGCATCGATCCGGCCAAGCAGGTCGCCTACTACGACCCCGGCTTGGGTTCCGGAGAACTCGGCGGGCGCATCCGCAACATCCTTGCGGCCGCGTTCGGGACGGGGATCAGCGAGAACATCATCGACTGCTACGAAGCGATCCTCCGGCACTACGAGGATGGCGACCGTGTCTTCATTTTCGGGTTCAGCCGCGGGGCATACACGGCCCGCTGCGTCGCGAACGTCATGAACCTGTGCGGGATACCTCGTCGGGCTGCAGATGGAGGCCCGCTCCCGACCGGCGGGGTGGCCTTGCGCAAGATCGCGGAAGAAGCGGTCTATAGCGTTTACGAGCATGGATCCGGCAAAGACCGCGCCCGCTACGAACTGGAGCGCGAGGAGAAGGCAAGGCGTTTCCGCGCAAAACACGCGAGCGAAGGCGTCGGCACGCGAGGCGAGCCCCAGGGTAACGTCGCGCCGACCTTCATCGGCGTCTTCGACACGGTGGCCGCTCTGGGCGGCGTTATGGTCCGGCGCATCCTCGCAGGCCTCGCACTGATCAGCCTCATCCTGGGGGGCGTATCCGTATGGCAGGATTGGGACGCGCCTTGGTCTACTCTGGCTTGGCTTCCCACCGGCCTTCTCGTGACCAGCTTCCTGTGGGCCCTGAAGAAGCAGTTCAAGTGCGTCACCGATCCGCCGCAGGGAGGCCGTTTCAGCTGGCACCTCGCGGCATGGAATCTGAAGAACTACGACCGCTTCCTCGACAGCAGCGTCGGCTACGCGCGGCATGCCATCTCGATCGACGAGAACCGAAAGCGGTTCCCTCGCGTCGGATGGGGCCACAGCGACGATACCGGCCAGCAGAACCGTGGCGATCTGGCGTGGCTCAAGCAGGAATGGTTCGCGGGCAACCACTCCGACATCGGTGGAAGCTATCCCGAATGCGAGTCGCGACTGTCGGACATCGCGCTGCGGTGGATGGTCGAAGAACTGAAGAGCATTCCCAACCCGCCACTGGTCGACGACCGTTTCGTCCAGACCTTTCCGGATCCGATGGGTCGTCAACACGACGAGGTGAAATCCAGCCGGGAATTGTGGCCGCGGTGGTGGCCTAACTGGGCCAGACTGGGTTGGAGCGAGTCCAGCCGATCCGTGCATCCCGAAGCCGAGCTGCATGAAACGGTCTATCAGCGATTGTCGGCGACGCGCGTGCCGCATTTCGACAGCCTGATGCCATACAGGCCAGGGGGCCTGCGTTCGCACAAGAAGGCACAGGCAGCGATCGCATCGGGAGCGACGCTCGCGCCGCCAAACATGCCAAGCGAGGTGGCCCCATGAAGATCTTCGTCAGCAGCGTCATGACCGGTTTCGAAGATTACCGGGCTGCCGCATTCGCGGCGATCCACAGCCTCGACCATGAGACCATCCGCGCCGAAGACTTTCCCGCTTCGACAATCCCTTCACGCGTCGCATGCCTTCAAGGTGTGCGCGAAGCCGACCTCGTCGTCCTGATACTCGGCGATCGCTACGGCTGGTCCGAAACGCAGTCAGGCCTCTCCCCGACCCACGAGGAGTTCCGGGAGGCTGCGGCGGAGGGAAAAGTTATCCCATTCGTGCAGTCCGGCGTGACGCGCGAAGAGGCGCAGCAGCGGTTCGTCGAGGAGGTAGAAAACTACGATACCGGTATGCATCGCGGCCGGACCTTCCGCACACCGGAGAACCTGCGGACCGAAGTGACGCGCGCCATCTCGCGCCACCAGCTGTCGGCAGCGACCACGCCGGTAGACGTCGGTGCGCTGATCGAGAAAGCCCGCACTTTGGTCCCCGCCGAGGAACGCGGCATCGTGCGGATGACCGGGCCGCTCCTGCATCTCGCGGTGGTCGGCGGTCCGACGCAGACCGTCCTGCGTCCAAGCGAGATCGAGAAGCAGGAACTCGCGGATGGGATTATCGCAGACCTGTCTGCGCCCGCCGGTTACTTCTCCTACCGTCGCCGCACTGAACCGCGCCTCGAGCAAGGGGCACTGGTCATCGAGCAGGAAAACGGCGCCGCGCTGAAGATCGACGAGGCTGGGGCACTGCTGCTGTCGGTGCCGATCGAGGAGGCGAGCGGGTATCTCAAGCCACTCATCGAGGAGCACGTCGGCGAGGCCATTGGCAAGGGACTGGCCTTTGCGGACAGTATGCTCGAAAAGATCGACCGGACGCAGAGGCTCACCCGCATCGTGATGGCAGCCGACATCGTCACCAGCGGCGTGTTCGGCTGGCGCACCGCGAGCCAGCAGGCCGCCAATCCCGATTCCATGCAGGTTTCGATGGAGCGATTGGAGACCGGGCCCGTCATGCTCAATCCGCCGGATCGGACCCGCATGGCGCTGCGTGCCGAACGAGCGCGGCTAACCGAAGACCTGCTCACTCTTTTGAGGCGGAGATACCGAAGCTGATCCCTTCCAAGAATGAACGGAGTGGGCGGAGGGGCCGGAACACGAAAGTTTCTTGCGGCTGAAGATCGCGGTCAGGATCGATGGCTCGGCAAGCAACAGGGGGAAAATCTCACACCCGAAAGCCAGTACGGCACACAGACCAGCCCAACTTCGTTCGTGCCTCAAGCACCGCGATCGCATTTTTGTTCGCACTTTGTTCCAGATTGTGAGAAAATCCTTGTAGTCGGGCGACTCGGAATGTAGTCGAGTCAAGGTTTTTTTGCGGGAAACATGGACAATGATTGCCGAGAGTTGGTCACGACAGCTCGGTCTTGCGGTCGCACCGCTGTTCGGGACCGAGTGCGGAACTAGCGCAGCGCACGCCGCGATGCTCGACGGCGTTGCGGGCAGCTTCGTCTTGTCAACGGATGAGACATCGCCCGCCCCAGACCTACGGGATCTCTCCTGGTCCTCAATGATGCGGCATCATGTCCTCGTAGGAGACTATGGAGTTAGGGTCGCACCGTCAAACGGCGCGCAGATTGACACCATCACGCGGCGCGCAGTCGAGGACAATCTCGAGGGATTCTTACGTTACTTGGAATCCAATGGGCAGCAGAGCTTCGACGTCGTCGACCATGTCATTTCCACCTTCCAGGCGCTGCGCGCCAGCATGCCCGGTCGTGACGAGGACCATCTGCAGGCTTTCCTTGCTCTGCTTGCCATGCGACTCCAAAATCCCGACGTTCCCCACGAGGACCTATCAGAATCCGGCATCGACACTGCAAAGGCGATTCAGCGCTTCGACCTTCCGCAGCAGTCGGTCGGCTTGATCCAAGACCTTCCAGCCGACCTCGTTGCGCGCTTCCACGAGCATCTCTCCACAGACCGCAGGAGCAATCGACAGCTACTTGTCGACCTCACGATCCGCCACGCCGGCGGTGAGTTGTTCCAGGCGGCGCAGCTCGCACCTCCCGTCGAACACCGCCAAGGCGAACTGTGGGGCCTCGGGATGGCCAACATCCGGGTCCGTCCCCACAGCCTCAAGGAAGTCGCCTACACACCGGTCGGGCTGGCACGCAGCCTTGCGGAGCATGTGGTCTTCCAGGCCGCACCGGTCAGCGGCGCCAGGCTGACCGTCCTTGACCCGGCCTGCGGGTCAGGCTCCTTCCTCGTCGAAGCCCTCGCCGCGCTCGCCCGCCGCGGCTGGCGTTCGGACGTCGAGCTCATCGGTATGGATATATCCGAGAGCGCGATCATGACAGCCCGCTTCGCCGTCGCCTGTGCCGTTCAGCAGGGACTTCCGTTCAAGGTCCTCCCGAAGTTTCACCTTGGCGACTTTCTTACGCAGGTCCCGTCCGACCTGCGGCCCAACATCATTCTTATGAACCCGCCGTTCCGGGCATGGCAGGACATGGACGGCGAGGAACGCGCGACGACCAAGGACATCCTCGGCACGAATTATCGCGGGCGGCCCGACAAAAGCATGACATTCGTCCAACGTGCTGTCGAAATCGCTGCCGAAACCGGCACCATTGGGGTCATCCTGCCCGTCGGCGTGGTTTCCGGGGAAACCTCGAAGCCATGGCGGGACGCCCTGATGGAGCAGGCGGCGCCTACTATGATCGCCGCCTTCGGCGATCATTCCCTCTTCCGCTTCGCAACCGTGTCCGTTTGCGCACTGGTCCTGGACAAAAGGGCCCCTGCGAACGACCGGGAAGCATCAGCGGGCCGGGAACTGCAGATGGTTTGGGCGTCGGAGCGCACAGGTGCGGCGTCGCATGCACTGAGAACTCTGCGGCAGAGCCGCAACGGAAATGGGGTCGTCGAGCAATCGGGGGGAGAGAACGGCCAGGCGAACTGGAACCTCTATCCGACCGACACCGGCGCTCTCCATCGAAAGCCGAACTGGCTTCCAGCTCCTGGCCTCCTTTCACCGGCCGAACGTAGGGCGCTGGATCGCCTGGACTACATCGTCGAGGACTTGTTTCATGTCCGCACCGGAGTGAGGGCCGGCGAGCGTCAGGCATTCCTGCTCGACAGTGCCGCCTATGAGGCGTTGCCCAAGAGCGAGCGGCAAGCCTTCCGACCGGTGGCGGAGAAGCAGGCCATCGCGAACGGAAGGGTCGAACCGGCACTCTGGCTCTTCGAGGGCGGACAGGACTTCGCCAGCGAAGCCGAACTGAAGATGCGTCTGCCGCGATACTACGAGGACCATCTTGCTCCCTTCAAGGACAAACTGTCTTCCCGGACGCGCATCGCAAAACATTGGTGGGAACATTCTGAAGCGCGCAACACATGGAAGGCCCGGAAGGACCCACGGATCGTCAGCCGCCAGTGGTTCCGCAACGATGGCTTCGCCGTGGACGTCGACGGCTCGTTCGCTGTTGTCCAAGGATACGCCTGGTTTCCGAAACAGGAGCTTATCGCCGCTATCAGCCGCTATGACACTGGCCTCGCTCTCGAGGACATACTGCGCTGGTATGCAGTGATGATGAGCTCGGACGTGTTCTTCCGGGTCTGCCGTGAATACTCCACCGGCGCTTCCGGTGGCCAGATCTCGCTGCAGCAGAAATACCTGCGGCAGGTGCCTCTGCCCCTGCTCCCGCAAGTCGCCCAAGAACGGCCGCATCTTGTTGACGAGGTGGCGCGATGGGAGGTGCCCTTCCCCCCGCTGGAAACGAGAAACCGCTTCGCTTCCATGTGTTACGGCTTTCCGACCATCTGATCACCATGCTCAAACGCCTCTCGGTAAAGGAACGCGACGTGTCCGCACTCCACGCCGACATGCAGGTTCGAATTGGTCGAAGCATCGGCCTCCCGGGCAATTCATTCGCGAACTTCACAAGGCGCACACTGCCGAACGCAAGGCAATCAACCTTCGAATTCACCACCACTACCGGTGAGATTGCGCTCGACCGCAGAGGAGCCCAGCGGCCGGTGGTGCAGATCTCCGCCGGGCGCGGCTGGCGTGCACTTCTCGGCGCAGCGACGACCTGGTCCAGCCACGGAAGAAACATGCTGGCCTTCGTCGACTGCCAGCTCATCGTGTTCCTGCAGCAATCCGGATCCAGTCAGCCGGCTACCCAGTTCCTTCGTCTGGAATGGGAGGCTCTCGACGGAAATGCCGAGACAAACTTCGACGGGGAGATCGCGCACCCGCACTGGCAGGTCGACCTCGGCGGCTTCGATACGAGGCCGACACAGGTGCCCGCCGAGACAATCCTAACAACCATCCCGGAAGCGAAGGCGACGCCCGATCTACGCTGGTCATCGCGACTCCACATGGCCGCATCCGCCCGCTGGATGAACGATGACTGGACCGATGTGAAGCCGGTGCCCCACGTGCACGGCCCTCAGAGCCAGGACGAGGTAAGGGCGTGGATGGTGAGTGCCTGTCGCTACATGCGCGACCAGATCGCGGCAGCTCTTTCGGACTAAGCTGCCAAACGCGGCCGATCACCCCAGATCGACCTTCGCACCCAAGGCCTGGCGGAGGGCAACCCATAGGTATGCGACCGCCCGCCTCCTGGCAGCAAAAGTTGCCAAGGCGCGGTAAACGTCGCCTGCGATAAGCGCGCCGAGGTGCGGCGAACGCCCACCTGAGAGGCCGGTCTCCTTCCATCCGTCGCACATCGATTCCCTTGGAAATTCCCTCCCCGGGTCTCGACGGGTTTGCCGCACCTCTGGCGTTCGCCGCCCCGCCACAACGGGTTCCCATGGTTACGGACACCTAGGTGCCCCGAGTGGGCGCCGCGGCCGACGGTCATCCTGCAAGCGCCTCATGTTCATGTGGCACAATCGGTCATCCCGCGATCGAGCACTGAGAATGAGGCAGTTCGTCCAGAAGGATGTGTGGAACAAAACAGAAACACGATGAGCAGAAAAAGGAACCTGTGATGAAAAAAATTGACGGTATCGATCCCGTCCGCATGGCGGACGTGCTGAAGCGCAAAGCATTGCTGGAAGAGTTCTCCCGGCTGAAGGACCCCAAGGAAGGCGACCTGGCGACCTTCGCAGCGGCGATGGGAGTCAGCTGCAACCGGTTTCGCACGATCCACAAGGCCTGGTTGCTGCGCCCCGACGCCGAGGCCATATCCGGCGCGACTATCAAGCAGGACCGGCAATCCAAAATCGAAGGCGAGGCTCTCGCCATCCTCGGTAGGACAGTCGAGGACATGGGCGTTGGCCATTCCGGGCTCGCGATCGCGCGGGAGGTCGAGACACGCTGCCGCAGGGCGGGTGTCGCGCCCCCGTCGCGCACCGCCGTCCACTACCGGCTCATGAAATACCGGAGCGACGCAGGCTTCGGATCGGACGAGGGCTATAGCGTCTTCCAGTGTCGGCTCCAGCTGCCCGTCAGCACACCCGAGGGCATTCGGTCTCCCTGGCTGACCGGAGCAATCGACCTCGCCACCGGGCGGATCCTCCATGAGACAGTGACAATCGGCGAAGCCGCAGACCTGGCCGGAACCGTTCGCGCGGTCCACGCACACAATATCTCAAGCACCGATGGCGCGGAGATCTACGTGGCCACCAAGAAGCTCCCGACCCTGCCGTCCGAACTGAGGCCGCTGGTGACGCCGGCAGGCAAAGCCAGGAGCGGCTCGGTTCTGCTCGGCAGCCGCATCGGCGGCCTGACCGTGCTGCATCGAGACTACCCGGGAGGCGACGAGAAGCTCGCACGGCGCGTCCGTGGGCGCATGAACTCGGCGTTGAGCCCCGCACAGGCCAAAGCGATCATTGGCGATGCGGTCCTTCGTCACAATGACAACATGACCAGAGACGAGGACAGTCGGTGAATAGACCGACCAGAGCCAGTCGATATCAGGACTTTTGGCGCGCGACGAAATCAAGCATCTCGAGCAGGCGGGGAGGCACCGGGCGATTGGGGGCGGGGTCGGGGCGCGTCTTCAGCTGAGGGATTACCTCACCTTCGTTAAATTCCCGGACCGCGAGCTCGACTGCATTCCGGACCCACGACGTATCCCGGACATCGATCGCGCCGTTGACCCGGGGCAGATGCGAACCACCGATACGCCCCTCATACAGCGCACTCCCGGTTGGCGTAGCTTTGGGTGCAAACACCACAGGTCCTAGACGTTCGCCTACCGTGCCCTTGAGATACCGACCGAAGCGGCCCGTCGTGGATGCGATCTGGACCGAGATGCGGAAATCCCGTTCCATCCTCTCGGCCAGCTCGAAAAACCCTTTCGATACGGGGCCAGCGACGATCTGGACGGAAAGCAGGTCGCGCGCCCAAGGGAGTTCGAGCAGTCCCACCTCGTCGACCGCCTGCCTTGCAGCCATGGCGTATCCGCCAATACCGTCGTCGAACGTGCCGACGTGATGGCCGAGAATCGCCCTCGTTCCCCGGTCCAGCACCGTGAACAGACAATGCGGAAGCTGGGGCGAAACCGCCCAAGTCAGCGCGGTGCAGTCGAATGCCACGATGTGTCCTGCATCGTGGAGGGCCTTCGTGCGACGCAGTTCGGTCTCGATGATCTCGCGCAGCTTCATCTTCGATGGCAGGCGCCGGGGTGGGTCGAACTCTTCCACACCCGATTCCTTCACCATGAGGCTCACCAGGTGTCAACCGGCGCGGGATTTTGACCCCTGATCGGCGTCCAACAGTGACCCCCTGG
>CAYRLC010000055.1:0-16040 GCA_964424995.1 uncultured Croceicoccus sp. | reverse complement strand
GCGGTCGTGGCTGACGTAGAGGATCGGCAGGGCGAGGTCGTCGCGGATGCGTTCGATGACCTGCATGATCCCCTCGCGGCGATCCATGTCGAGCGAGGAGAGCGGCTCGTCCATCAGCAGCGCGCGCGGGCCCGACAGCAGCGCCCGGCCGATGGCGACGCGCTGCGCCTCCCCGCCCGACAGTGTGCGCGGCGAACGGTCGTCGAGGTCGGCGATGCCGAGAAAGCGGCCCGCCTGGTCCAGCGACAGGAAGCGCTGTTCGGGCGGGGCGAGGCGGTGGCCGTAGAGGAGGTTGTCGCGCACGCTCTTGTGCGGGAACAGCCGCCCGTCCTGAAAGACATAGCCGCAGCCGCGCCGCTCGGGCGGCAGGTCGAGGCCGCTGCCGCTGTCGAACAGGGGCGTGCCGCCGACGGCGATGTGGCCCTCTGTCGGCGTGACCAGCCCGGCGACCGCGTCGAGCACCGTCGTCTTGCCCGCGCCCGACGGGCCGAACAGCGCGGTGATGCCCGGCGCGGGGTCGATGCGGACGCGGACCGTGCGCTCTCCGCGCGGGACCGCGATGGCAAGGTCAAAGGACATGCGCGCGCCCTCCGCCCCGGCGCACCAGCCATTCCGATACCGCCAGCGCCGCCAGCGACAGGACGACCGAGGCCACGGCCATGCGCGTCACGCTATCCTCCGCCCCCGGCACCTGCAGCGCGGTATAGATGGCGAGCGGCAGGGTGCGCGTTTCGCCCGGCACGTTGGAGACGAAAGTGATCGTCGCGCCGAATTCGCCCAGCGACCGCGCGAACCCCAGCACCACCGCCGCGCCGACCCCGGGCAGGGCCAGCGGCAGGGTGACGCTGGCATAGGCGCGCCACCGTGATGCGCCCAGCGTGCGCGCAGCGGATTCGAGGCGGCGATCCACCGCTTCCAGTGAGAGCCGGATCGCGCGCACCATCAGCGGCAGCGCCATGATGCCGGCCGCCAGCGCCGCGCCGGTCCACCGGAACATGAGCGTCGTACCGAACAGCGCCTGCAGGGTGCGCCCGCCCGCTCCTTGCGCGCCGAAGAACAGCAGCAGCAGCCAGCCGGTGACGACCGGCGGCAGGACCAGCGGCAGGTGGACCAGCGTGTCGAGCAGCATGCGCCCGGGAAACGCCTTGCGCGCCAGCACCCAGGCCAGCGCGAAGGCCGGGGGCAGGGTCAGCACGATGGCGGCCAGCGCCACCTTCAGCGACAGCGCGACGATGGCCCATTCGGCGCCGGTCAGCATCGCGTCAGCCGGTCGTCACTTCGAGATCGGCGGTACTCCCGTCGGCATCGCCGTCGTCGGCAGGCGGCGGGCTGAAGCCGTGATCGGCGAGGATCTTCTGCCCCGCGTCGGACAGCAGGAAGCGGCGGAATGGATCGGCATCCGGGTTCACCGCGCGGATCGGGATGGCCATGGGGTAGACGATCGGGCGATGGCTGGTCTCGGGAAAGGTGCCGACCACCCGCACGCCCGGATCGGCCCGCGCATCGGTGGCATAGACCACCCCCAGCGCCGCATCGCCGCGGCTCACCAATGCCAGCGCGGCCCGTACGTCGGCGGTTTCGACGACATGATCCTTCACCTCGTCCCAGACCGAGGTCGAGAGCAGCGACGCCTTGGCATAGCGTCCGGCGGGCACGGCGTCGGGGTCGGCGATGGCGAGCTTGCCGCCGTTCAGCGCCTTGCCCCAGCCGCCCTTGGCGGGGAAAGCGCCGCTGGTCCTGGCCGGAGCGACGAGGACGAGCGTGTTTCCCGCGACATCGGCGCGGCTGCCGTCGCGCACGCCCACCTGCTGCACGACCCAGTCCATCCATTTCTCGTCGGCGCTGATGAACAGGTCCGCCGGCGCGCCGGTCGCGATCTGCCGCGCCAGCGCGCCCGATCCGGCGAAGGACAGCACCGGCCGCAAGTGGCCCTGCGCCGCCCAAGCGTCGGCGGCAGCCTCCATCCCCTCCTGCATGCTGGCGGCGGCGAGGACGACCGGGCCGGTGGGCTGCGGCTCATCCGCGCAGGCTGAGAGCAGGGCAAGCCCTCCAAAAGCAAGGATTACGGCGGAGATCGCGCGGGAGAGGCGGGCGAGAAGTCGGGTCATGGCCGATGCCTTAGCTGTATATGGCCGGATATAAAAGCCGACGGGGGCGATGCCGATTAAGATGGCGCGGGAACGGTCGCAGTGGCTTGCCGGTTCCTGTCGCACGACATCGCATGCCCGCAGGCGAACGGGCGCGAAGAATCGAGGATCTGTACCGATGAAGACCACTGCCTTTCTGGGCACCGCCCTGGCCGCCGCCACCCTGACTCTCACCCTTGCCGCCTGTAACCAGCCCGAGCAGGCCGACCAGCCCGCCGCGACGGCATCGGACCATTCCGCGATGGAGATGGAAGGGCCGTTCGCGGCTTCGGAAAAGGCGATGGACGAGGCCATGAAGGCGGCGGTCGGCATCGACGCGGCGGATACCTGGGTGCGCAAGATGATCGCGCATCACGACGGCGCGATCGAGATGTCGCGGGTGGTGCTGCAACAGAACCCCACCGCCGACGTCGCCCGCATGGCGCAGATGACGATCGACAACCAGGGGGCCGAGAACGAGGTGCTGCGCGGCCTGATCCGGCAGGGCACGCCCGATGCGGCGAGCGCGAAGCTATACGAGGCGTCGGAGATGGAAATGCACTCCGCGATGATGGCGGCGGGCGGCGCGACCGCTTCGGAGGCCTATCTCACCAAGATGCTGGCCCATCACAAGGGAGCCGTCGCCATGTCGGACATTGCGCTGGCCAACGGTGCGACCGGTGCGGTGCGCACCCAGATCGAGGAGACGCGCGACGAGCAGATGGCCGAAGTCGCGATGGTCGAGGCGATGCTGCGCGGAGAGCCGATGCCCGCCGCAACCGGGCAGGCATCGGGCAGCGCCGGGACGGACCACGACATGGGCGGAATGTAATCGATCGACGCTGGGGGAGTGGTGCCCGGGGACGGAGTCGAACCGCCGACACTGCGATTTTCAATCGCATGCTCTACCAACTGAGCTACCCGGGCATTGCCTTGCGGCAGGCCGCGTCGCGAGGGGCCGAAAGGGCGTCCGGCGACGGGAGCGCCGCCTATGGCCAAACCCGCAGCGGCTGGCAAGCCCCTATTTCACGAGATTTCGTCAGATCTCGTCCTCGTCCTTGGGCGACGTGATTCCGGCCGCGCCGCCCGGGATGGCATAGCCGTCGTCGAGCCATTGGACGAGATCGCGGTCGCGGCATCGGGTCGAGCAGAACGGGGTGTGATCCGGGCTGCGCGGCTTGCCGCAGATGGGGCATTTGCGGGTCATGGTCATAGCGGCACCGACTGCGCGAATCCGGCGTGCGGCGCAAGCGCCGGATCGGGATGGACGCGGATCGTGCGCCCCGTGCGGCGGGCCAGTTCGTCCAGCCACGCGGGTTGCAGCGCGGCGGCGACCGCGGGGTGGCAGGTGAGGAGGATCGCGCCTGCACCTTCCACCGCTTCGCCCCGCCGCAGCAGGAGGCGGGCGGCGCAGCCCACCGGGTCCTGCGCATGGCGATGGAGCAGCGAAGGGCCGGTGCTGCGCGACACGATCTGCACGAAGCCAAAGCCGTTCATCGCGGTGCGTTCGTGCGACCGGTCCGCCAGAGCATGTTCCAGTGCATCGTCGACCGCACGGCGCTCAACCTTGGCCTCGATGGTCGGAAAGTCGATGCCGACCGATCCACCGATGTCCCAGAGCACCAGCGTCTCCGCAACGGCAGGCACGGCGGCAAGCGCGAGGGCGGCGGGCGGCAGGGTGCCATCCACGTCGATGAGAGTCATCGCGGGGGTAGGGGAGACGAGCAGCGATCCGCCCGAGAAGCTGACCTCACCATCGGCGATCCCGGACCAGATCTCGTCCCAGCCGGCGACGGGGAAGCGGTGGACCGTGCGTACGCCGTGACCTTCCGCGGTCAGGGTATCGGCCAGCGTCCGCAGTTTGGCGGTGGACGTCGCGGGGCGGGCCTGTGCCGGCTTGCGGCGGTGGCCTTCGCCGATGGCGGTGCGGGTCACTTCGAGCGTCAGCGTCGCGCCCTCGCTCGCATCGCGGGGCAGGCGGCTGACCAGCACTTCGCTGCCATCGTCGAGCCGGGCGGTGCCGCGCGACGATCCGGCATGGCGGGAGATCAGTCTGGCCGAAACCACCGATCCGGCCAGAAGTTCGCCGTGCCATGCAACTTTGGCCGCGACGATCGCGTCACCTTCGATACGGATCGCGCGATCCTCGCCGATGCCGCGTTCGACCAGCCACTCGCTCATGGCCGTTGGCTCATGCCCGTTCGCTCATCGCCGCTCAGCCAATGGCGAAACCCGCCGCGCGCAGCAGCGCCCGCGTTTGAAACAGGGGAAGGCCGACGACGCCCGAATGGCTGCCCTCGATCCAGGCGATCAGCCCTTCGGCCGCGCCCTGGATGGCATAGCCGCCCGCCTTGCCGTGCCATTCGCCGCCCGCGATGTAGGCGTCGATTTCCTGCGGGTGCAGCGGCTTGAAGCGGACCACGGTTTCCGACAGCTTTTCGCGCAGAGTGCCATCCGGCGCCAGCAACGCGACGGCGGAAAGAACCCGGTGCCGCCGCCCGCTCATCAGTTCGAGACAGTGGCGCGCGGTCGCCTCGTCCTCCGCCTTGGGCAGGATGCGGCGGCCCAGCGCGACGACCGTATCGCCCGCCAGCACATGCGCGTCGCTATTCGCACCGGCGCCAAAACTGGCCAATGCCTTTTCGCGGGCCATGCGCCGGGCATAGTCGCGCGGCAATTCGCCCCGCGCGGGTGTTTCGTCGATATCGGAAGGGGAGATGCCGTCGGGCACCACGCCCAGCCGCGCGATCAGTTCGCGGCGGCGCGGGCTGGCAGAGGCAAGGAGCAGGCGCATCGGACGCGCTGCCACGTCGCGCGATGCAAGGACCGGGGCCAAGGCCGCTTACTGCGGCCCGGGACCGCCGCGACCCGGCATGAAGCGATAAGTGATGCGACCCTTGGTCAGGTCGTAAGGGGTCAGCTCGACCAGCACCTCGTCACCCACCAGCACGCGGATGCGGTTCTTGCGCATCTTGCCAGCGGTGTGTCCCAGGATCTCGTGGTCGTTTTCCAGCCGGACCCGGAACATGGCGTTGGGCAGCAGTTCCACCACCTGCCCGCGCATTTCGAGGAGTTCTTCTTTGGCCATAGTCGGGCTTTACGTGCCCTTCCTTTCGTGACGTCGTGTCTGTCGGAGAATTCGTGGGCGGGCCTTTAGCCGCACGAGCGCAAAATGGGAAGCCCGCGCGCGATTTTCAATTGGCGGTGGCCCGGGCGCAGTGGCCCGGTTGCGACAATATGATACCCAAGGCGGCTTGTTGCGACGCACCCTGATCGCCAGTTGTGGCGCCATGGTGACGAACGAAACTAATGTCGGCGGCAGGATGCCGTCGTTCCGCAGCGGCGTTGCGCATGTCGCGCTGATGACCCTCGCTTCCCTGGCATGGACCGCCCCCGCGTCGGCGCAGGACGCTGCCGACGATTCCGTGGTCGAGCCGGCGGACAACGAAATCGTGGTGACCGCCGCGCGCATTCGCGGGTCTGTCGACGTGCCGCAGGCCCCCATCGCGGTCTATGACGAGGAAGAGATCGCGACCTTCGGCGCCAGTTCGCTGGCCGATCTCATCGAACAGATCGCGCCGCAGACCGGATCGGCGCGCGGGCGCGGCAGCGGCGGTCCGGCTTTCCTCGTCAACGGGCGGCGGATCAACGGCTTCCGCGAAATGCGCAACTACCCGCCAGAGGCGATCCGCCGGATCGAGGTGCTGCCCGAGGAAGTGGCGCTGCGCTATGGCTTCAGCCCCGACCAGCGTGTCGTGAACTTCATCCTGAAGGACAACTTCAACTCGGTCACCGCCGATGTCGAATACGACTTCCCGACCGCCGGCGGCTTTGCCACCAACGAACAGGAAGTTTCGCTGCTGCGGATCGACGGGGCCGAGCGGATCAATATCGCGTTCGAGGCCGAGGACACCTCGATGCTGACCGAGAGTGAGCGCGGCGTGTCGACCATCACCGCCGCGCCCTTTACCGGCGATGCGCTGCAATCCGATTACCGCAGCCTTGTCGCCGACAGCCGCGATCTGCAGCTGAACGGCAGCTGGTCGCGCACGCTGGGCGAAAACGGCTCCGGCGGCGAGATCTCGCTGTCGGCCACCGCGACCCGGTCGGACAGCCTGTCGCTGCGCGGCCTCGATGCCGTGACGCTGGAGGATGACGCGGGCAACAGCGCCTATCGCACGATCTACGACCCGTCTTCCGGCTTCGGCCCGCGCCTGCGCGATACCAAGACCGAAGGGCTGGAGGTGGGCACCGCCTACAACCGCAACATCGGCGACTGGCAGATGACCGCTACGGCCAACTGGGCGCACGGCGAGACCCGCACGACGACCGATGCCAGCATCGATACCGACGCGCTGCAGGCCGCGGTGGCGGCCGGCACGGTCGCGTACAACGCATCGGCGGCGGACCTGATCGCCACCGGGCTGGTCGGCGCGCGCGATACCTACACCGCGACGTCGAACACCGATGAGGTCGATTCGCTGGTGACGATGACCGGCCATCCGTTCAGCCTGCCCGCCGGCGAAGTCGCGGTGGTGCTGAAGGCCGGGGCCAAATGGAACGAGATCGACAGCAGCGATTCGCGCAGTGCCGATTTTGACACGCGGCTTTCGCGGACCAGCGGCAACGCCGGGTTCACCCTCGGCCTGCCCATCGCCAGCCGCCGCAACGACGTGCTGTCGGGTGTCGGCGATCTCTCGCTCGACCTGTCGGGCGGGGTACGCGAGGTTTCGGACTTCGGAACACTGACCAACGGCAGCGCCGGGATCACCTGGGGCGTGACCCCCAATCTCGATCTGTCGGCCAGCTTCATCTACAACGAGGAAGCGCCGACGCTGACCCAGCTGGGCGCGCCGCAGATCGTGACCAGCGGATCGACCGTCTACGACTTCACCACCGGGCAGACCGCGATCGTCGACCTGCTGTCGGGGGGCAATCCCGACTTGCTGGCCGAAAAGCAGCAGGACTGGAAGTTCGCGCTGAACTGGGACGTGCCGGTGCTCGACCGTTCGCGAGTCATCGTCGAATATTACGACGAGCATTCGAGCAATGTCTCGTCCTCGTTCCCGGTGCTGACACAGGCGATCGAGGCCGCGTTCCCCGACCGCGTGGTCCGCGATTCGGCGGGTAATCTGGTGTCGATCGACCAGCGGCCGGTGACCTTTGCCGAAACCAACGGGCGCAGGCTGCGCTACGGCTTCGACATCTCGGACAGGATCGCCGGAAAGGACGGCGAGACCGGCGGTGAAGGGCGCGGTGCCAGAGGAGGTGGAGGCCGGGCGGGCGGCGTTGGCGGCATGCCGGGCATGGGGAGAATGGGTGGCGGCCCGGGCGGCGGCAGCGGCGGCCGCTGGAACCTGGCGCTCTATCACACCGTCCGCTTCCAGCAGGACGTGCTGGTGAGCGAGAATGGCCCCTTGCTCGACCTGCTGAACGGTGATGCCCTGACCGGCAGTTCGACCCCGCGCCACCAGATCGAGATGCAGGGCGGCCTGTTCTACAACGGCATCGGCCTGCGCCTGTCGGGCAACTACTACGGCGGCAGCTCGATCGAGGGCAGCGGTTCGTCGGGCAACACCACGCTCGACTTCCATCCCTATGCCACGTTCGACGCGCGCGTGTTCATGGATCTTGAGCGGAAGTTCGAGAACGTCGATTTCCTGAAGGGCAGCCGGATTTCGCTGAAGGTCGACAACATCTTCGACGCGCAGCAGCGGGTGACTGACGAGAACGGCACGGTGCCGGTCAGCTACCAGCCCGATTTCCTCGATCCCAAGGGCCGGGTGATCGGCATCGACTTCCGCAAGCGCTTCTGATCTTTAGTTCCGATCCGGTGGGGCTGGGACGTTTGCAAACCCGGCCTTAACCATCCTGCCGATATGCGGGGTGGATGAAATCGACGAGCGGACAGCACTTCCTGGTACTCGACCAGTTGCGGGGGCTGGCGGCCTATCTGGTCGTCATGTGGCATTTCCTGCACTCGGCCTCCGGGCTCGCCGCTCCGGTTCCTTATGACGGTGCGCCGCTGCTGGCGGTGATCGATGAGGGTCATACCGGCGTCGCGCTGTTCATGACGCTGAGCGGGTATCTGTTCGCCCGCCTCTGCGAGGGTCGGCGCATTCATTACGGTGCGTTTCTCGCGAACCGTGCCCTGCGGTTGTTCCCGCTGCTGTTCACGGTGTTTGCCATGATCGCGGTCATGGCGATGCTGCTGTTCGGCACGCTCGGCGGCCTGCCCGCTGCGCTTTTCCGGGGTTTCGTGTTTCCGACCTGGCCGCACGGTGGCTGGTCCATCGCGGTGGAACTGCAGTTCTACGTGATGCTGCCTTTGTTGCTGCTCGCCAATCGACGCTGGGCGGGCTTCATGGCCCTGTCTGTCGCGGCGATGATCGCGCTGCGGACGGGGATCTGGGCGGCGAACGGCACGGTGCAGTCCGGCGCCTACTGGACGATCATCGGCCGGTTCGATCAGTTCGCGATGGGTATTCTGGCCTGGACATACCGCGAACGACTGGCCGCATATGCCCGCTATCTGCCGGCCATCGCGCTGGCCTTCTGCGCCTTCTACTGGTGGTTCGACTGGATGGGTGGGTTCCGCGACTTTGCGGGCGCAGGCTATCCCAATCGCAGCCCGATCTGGATCGTGCTGCCGACCATCGAGGGGGCCGCATATGGCGCGATCATCGGCATGTGCGATCGGCGCTTTCCGGCCGGGCTGCCGCTGCCGCGCGCCATCGGCACCCTGCTGGCCAGGGCGGGCACTTATTCATTCTCGATCTACCTGCTGCACTTCTTCGCGGTCGACCGACTGGCCATGGCCATCCACCGGCAGATCGACATCTCGAACTTCTACGCCGCGCTGCCCTTCGGCACGTTGTTTTTCCTCTTGATGATCGGGGTCGGGCGCATCTCGTATCGCTGCATCGAGGAGCCGTTCCTGAAGTTCCGCATGCCCTATCTCGATCGCGGCGAAACGGTGCGGCCCGCCATCGCCTGACGCGATTGGCCCTGAACCATTTCACCGGGGCTAAGACACCGCCCGCGGGTTCCCTTCCGCCTCTGCGAAACCTATCTGGGGGGCGATGTCGCGCACCGAGGCCGGAACCCCCTCCCACCCAAAGGGACAGGATCGCTTTCTGGAAGAGAAGGCGACTTACACCGTGCGCGGGTCGCAGCCGGATATTACCGCCGGCGTCGCCGCGATCCGCGAGGTGCTGCGCACGCTGAAGCCGAAGCCCGGCGTCTATCGAATGACCGACGCGAAGGGCGACGTGCTCTATATCGGCAAGGCACGGGCGCTGAAGAACCGGGTGGCGAACTATACGCAGGTCGACCGGCTGCCGACGCGGTTGAAGCGCATGGTCAGCCAGACGCGCGGCATGACCATCGTGACCACCAATTCGGAGGCAGAGGCGCTGCTGCTCGAGGCGCAGCTGATCAAGCGTTACCGCCCACCGTACAACGTGCTCTTGCGCGACGACAAGAGCTTCCCCTTCATCCTGCTCCGCGCGGAACACGACTACCCGCGCATCATGAAGCATCGCGGGGCGCGGCGGGCGAAGGGCAACTATTACGGGCCGTTTGCCAGCGCCGGTTCGGTCAACACCACGATCAACGCGCTGCAGAAGCTGTTCCTGTTGCGCAGCTGTACCGACAGTTTCTTCAGTCGCCGCGACCGGCCCTGCCTGCTCTACCAGATCAAGCGTTGTTCGGCTCCCTGTGTCGGGCGGATCGACAAGGCGGGCTATGCCGAACTGGTGGGCGAGGCAAAAGACTTCCTTGCGGGCAAGTCGAGTGCGGTGCAGACCAAGATCGAGAAGCAGATGGCCGAGGCCGCCGCCGATCTCGATTTCGAGCGGGCGGCGATGCTGCGTGACCGGTTGCGCGCGGCGACCTTCATCCAGGGCACGCAGGCGATCAATGCGGCAGGAGTCGGCGACGCCGACGTTTTCGCCATGGCCAGCAAGGGCGGCCACGTCGGGGTGCAGGCCTTCTTCATTCGCGGCGGCCAGAACTGGGGGCATCGCGCTTTCTTCCCCCGCCATACCGAAGGGCTGGAAGAAGCGGACGTGCTTTCCGCGTTCCTGGCGCAGTTCTACGAGGAAGTGCCCCCGGCGAAGACCATCCTCGTCGATCGCGACTTGCCCGAACGCGAACTGCTGGAGGAAGCGTTCTGCGAAAGCGCGGGCCGCGCCGTGTCGATCAGCGTGCCGCAGCGGGGCGACCGCCGCCGCCTGCTCGAACAGGCGCGCCGCAACGCGGTCGAGGCGCTGGACCGCCGCATGGCCGAAACCAGCACCCAGGCCGCGACCCTGCGCGAGACGGCCGAATTCCTCGACCTGCCCGAGGTGCCGCAGCGGATCGAGATCTACGACAACAGCCACATCCAGGGCACCAACAGCGTCGGCGCGATGGTGGTGGCGGGGCCGGAAGGATACCTCAAGAACCAGTATCGCAAGTTCAACATCCGTTCGGCGCAGACCAATGACGACTTCGGCATGATGCGCGAAGTGATGACCCGCCGCTTCAGCCGCGCGCTGAGCGAGGACCCGGAACGCGAGAACGGCACATGGCCCGACCTCGTGCTCGTCGACGGCGGCAAGGGGCAGGTTTCGGCGGTGATGGACACGCTGGAGGAACTGGGGATCGAGGACGTAAACGTCGTCGGCGTCGCCAAGGGGCCGCATCACGGGCGCGACGGGCGAGAGGTGTTCCATTTCCCCGACGGCCGCGAAAAGACCCTGCCGACCAATTCGCCGGTGCTGTTCTATCTCCAGCGCCTGCGCGACGAAGTGCACCGCTTCGCCATCGGCGCCCACCGCGCCAAGCGCAGCCGGGCGATCACCGCCAGCCCGCTGGACGAGATTCCCGGCATCGGTCCGGCCCGCAAGCGCGCGCTGCTGCTGCACTTCGGCACGGCGGGCAAGGTGCGGGCCGCGGCGTTGCCGGACCTGCAGCGCGTGCCCGGCGTATCCGACGCGGTCGCGCGGCAGATATACGATTTCTATCATCCGAACGGATGATGCGGTGGCGCGCTGTGGTATCGATGCCTACATGGCCGTGACACGATGATGGACGGGGGGAACACCTGAATGAGCAGCCTTGTCGGACCGGACGAAGACGATCCGCGCGGGAAACCGCCGGTGCCGGAAGATGTGCAGGACGCGATCCGCACGCTGATCCGCTGGGCGGGCGACGATCCGGGCCGCGAAGGGCTGATCGATACGCCCAAACGGGTCGCGCGGGCGTGGAAGGAATATTGCCTGGGCTACGAGGAAGACCCGGCGATCCACCTGTCGCGCATCTTCGAGGAAGTCGGGGGCTACGACGAGGTCGTGCTGCTGAAGGACATCCCCTTCCAGTCGCATTGCGAACACCACATGGCGCCGATCATCGGCAAGGCGGCGATCGCCTACCTGCCGCGCAATCACGTCGTCGGCATCTCGAAGCTGGCGCGCGTGCTGCACGGCTATGCCCGGCGATTGCAGATCCAGGAACGGCTGACCGCCGAGGTGGCGCAGTGCATCTGGGACCATCTCAACCCGCATGGCGTCGCCGTGGTGATCGAGGCAAGCCATGCCTGCATGACCGCACGCGGCGTGCGCACGCCCGGCGTTGCGATGACGACCAGCCGGATGATGGGCACGTTCCTGGAGGATGAGCGCAGCCGCAAGGAAGTGCTGTCGCTGATGGGATACTAGCCGAGATTGGTGCTGAGGCTTTCGCGCACGCGGGCGAGGGCCGCGGCCTTGGGGTCCGGCTCTTCCAGCAGCGCGAAGCTGCCCGATACGACGAAGCTGCAGTGGCCGTGAACCACCGCGACGAGCGAGCGGGCGAGGCGCGGAACGTCGGGTGCGTTCGGGGGCAAAACGGCGCGGATCTCGTCCTCGACGATGCGGGTGAGGCCAGCGCGGCGTTCGCGGTCGTCGTCGGGCAGGGCCATGCCGGGGGGCAGGCGATGCGCGAAGATCGCCGACCACAGGTCGGGGTGGCGTTCGGCAAAGGCGAAATAACCCTCGACCAGCGCGGCGATCCGATCTGGGCCCGCATCGGCCAGCCGTTCGCGCAGCAGGTCGGCCCATATCTCGAAACTGCGCGAATTGATCGCGACGATCAGCCCGTCGACCGATCCGAACAGGTTGGAAATGGTGCCGACCGAGTAACCGACTCGCTTGGCCACCTCGCGCCCCGAAAAACGGGCGAGGCCGACTTCGCCGAGATGTGCATGGCCATGCTCGACGAAGAGCGCGCGCAGTTCCTCTCGTGTATGGTCTGACCGGCGTCCCATGGCACAGGCCTAGCGCGTCAATTGAACACTGTCCAATAAATATATTGAACGGTGTTCATTTCTGCGTTATCCGGCCGATACTGACTGGCAAAGGACTGCGGCGATGGAATGGCTGATCATCATCGGACTGGGCGTCGCGCTCTACCAGCTCTGGCGACGGATCGAGCGGCTGGAAGAGCGGCTGGCATTGCAGGAGATGCTGGCGCGGCGGCCGGCCTTGCCGGTCGAGGCGCCTACCGCCACCGACCTGCCGGCAAATCCTTCCGGCCCCTTGGCAGAGCCGCAACCGGCCCGCGTGACCGTTCCGGCCGCGCGCCGCGCGGTGGCGAGCATCGTCGGGGCCGCGCCGCGCCTATCGTCTTCCCCTGCTCGGCCACAAGCTGACGATCCTGCCCCCCGTCGCGGCTTCTCGGTCAATTTCGAGGAACTCTTCGGCCGCCAGCTGCCCATCTGGGCGGGCGGGATCACGCTCGCCATCGCGGGCTTCTTCCTCGTCATGTACGCCATCGATCTCGGCCTGCTGTCGCCGACGGTGCGCGTGCTGCTGGGCTTCGCGTTCGGCGCGGCGCTGCTGGGCGGGGCCTTCGTGGCCGAAAGGCTGCATGCCCGCATCCGCGATCCCCGCGTGCCGCAGGCGCTGGCGGGGGCGGGGATCGCGACGCTCTATGCCTGTTTCTACCTGGCGGGCACCGGCTACGGCCTGATCGGCGCGGGCGCGGCCTTCGTGGGGCTGGCGTTGGTGACGGGCGCGGCGATCTGGCTGTCGTTCCGCTTTGGCCTGCCCTGCGCGGTCATCGGCCTGCTCGGCGGGTTCGCCGCGCCGGTCATGGTGACCAGCGACCATGCCAACCTGCCGGTGCTCTCGGTCTATCTCGCGCTCGTTTCGGCGGGCCTGACGCTGACCGGCAACCGGCAGGAACGGCCGTGGCTCGGCATGGCGGCGCTGGGCGGGGCGCTGATCTGGGGCATGGGCCTGCTTGTCGCACAGGACCTGCGACCGCAGGACGAATTCTTCGTCGGCGCCTACCTCGTCGCCATCGGCGTGGTGCTGCCCGCCGTGATGGTGCAGGGGCCGTGGCGGCGCTGGCTGCGCGCCGGGGCCGGAGCGGTGGCGGCGGTGCAGATGGCGGCGCTGGTCGCGAACGGCGGCTTCTCGCTGCTGGCATGGGGCCTCTACGGCCTGCTCGGCGCGGCGCTGGCGGTGCTCGGCTGGAAGCGGACGGACTTGCGCGACGCGAGCGCCTTTGCCGCCGCCGTCGCTCTGGTCATGCTGCTGGCGTGGAGCGATCCTTCGCGTGGGCACTTCGCGCTCGTCGTGGGCGGCATGGCGCTGATCTCCGCGGGCGTGCCACTGGCGCTGGTCTGGCGGAACGCGGCCAAGGCATCGGACGTGGTGCAGCTTGCGGGCGCGGCTTTCGGTGTCGCATTCGCCGCAGTCTGGCATTTCGGCGATCTGTCCAATGGGCACCAGCTTTTGCTGGCACTGGCCTGCGCAGGTCTTGCGGTGCTGCCCGCCATCGGGGCGTGGCGCGTGGGCGCGGGGCAGTGGCGCGGCTGGTTGCTGGAGACTTCGGCCGCCGCAACTTTGCTGGTGGGCCTGTCGCGGGTGCTGGCCGACGACTGGGCGGCGGCGACCGGGGCGCTGCTGGCTGCGGCTGCGACCTTGGCCTTGCCGCGCCGGATCGCGGCAGCGCGAACGTTCCTCTTCGCGGCGGCGGTCTTCGCGATCTATCCGGTGGGCCTGTGGCTTTATGGAGCCAGTTCCGCCGTGACGGGCGAACCGTGGCGGCATGTCCGTCTGCCGGACCTGATCGATGTGGCGCGCTTCCTCCTGCCGTCGGTGCTCGCCGGGTTGCTGGTCGCGTGGCGTCAGGGCGGGATCGGGGCGCGCCGGACGACGACCGGCATCGCGGTTCTGGCCGCTGCGGGCGGGGCGATCGCGCTCCACGTGCTGTTCCGAGAGGCATTTCCCTTCGACACACCCGCAGATTTCGTGGCGCAGGGCATGATCGAACGCACGGCGTGGCAGGCGCTCTTGCTGGCCGGCGCGACTGCTGCGTGGCTGCTTCGCGAACGGCTCGCGGGTCTGCGCTGGGCGGCGATGGGCCTGCTTGGCATGGCGCTGGCGCATTTCACTTGGTTCACGCTGCTGCTGCACAATCCGCTCTGGACCGATCAGGCGGTGGGTCCGCTGCCGGTCGTCAACTGGGCGCTCGCCGCTTACGCCGTGGCTTTGGCCGGTCTGGTGCTGCTACTCCGGATGCTGCCCGCAAGGGGGCAGGTCGGGCCGGAGGTTGCAGTGATGGTCCTGCTGCCGATGCTCGCGATCACCCTGCTGCGACAGGGCTTTGCCGGAACGCTGCTGACCGCCGTGCCGATGGGGCAGGGGGAGGACCTGCTTCGCTCGCTCTCCGGGATCGTCCTGGCGGTCGGCTACCTCGCCTGGGGTGCGCGCAGCAATGATCGGGCCTGGCGAATCGGCTCGCTGGTGCTGATGCTGCTGGCGGTGGGCAAGGTGTTCCTCGTCGATGCCGCCGTGCTTGACGGCCTCGCCCGGATCGCCAGCTTCCTCGCGCTCGGCTTCAGTCTCATCGGGATCGGCTGGTTCTATTCGCGGATCCTGTCGCGGCCTGCGGCGCGGGCCACGGAAGACCATGCCGAAATCGCCCCGTCCGCAGCGGCGCACGCACCGTCCGAAGGGGCATAAAACGGGCGTGCCGTCTGGGCCTATCGTATATAAGACTAAGGTCTTGGCAGCGCGAGGGCCCGCGAAACGGTAGTGAATCGGGTCAAGTTCGCGCCTGCAGCACGGGCGCGCGCCAAATCTATACGAACTCGAAACGCGAGGGGGATTGCCATGCAGGAAACCATCGAACGCCACGCCGATGTCGTGCCGGTGCCGGAAAGCGCCAGGGTCGGGACGGCCTGCACGGCAGAGCAGTACGACACGCTCTACGCCCGGTCGCTGAGCGATCCCGACGGGTTCTGGCTGGAACAGGCCGCGCGGCTGGACTGGGTGAAGGAACCGACCGTGGGCGCGGACTGGTCGTTCGACCCGGTCAGCATCAAGTGGTTCACCGACGGGCAGATCAACCTGTCGTACAACGCGCTCGACCGCCACGTCGCCAACGGCAAGGGCGATGTCACCGCGCTGATCTTCGAACCCGACAGCCCCGACACCCCCGACCGCAAGATCAGCTACGCCGAACTCCTGGCCGACACGATCCGCATGGCCAACACGCTGAAGAAGATGGGCGTGAAGAAGGGTGACCGCGTCACCATCTACATGCCGATGATCCCCGAAGGCGCGGTGGCGATGCTGGCCTGCGCGCGCATCGGTGCGATCCATTCGGTCGTGTTCGGCGGGTTCAGCCCCGATGCCATCGCCGGTCGGATCGAGGATTGCCAGTCCGACTACGTCATCTGCGCCGACGAAGGCCTGCGCGGCGGCAAGCGCGTGCCGCTGAAGGGCAACGTCGACGAGGCGCTGAAGAAGGTCTCGGTCAAGGCGGTGCTGGTCGTGCGCCACACCGGCGGCGAGGTCGCGATGACCGAGGGCCGTGACCACTGGTATCACGAATTGTCGCAGGGCGTGGCCGCCGAATGTCCGCCCGAACCGATGAACG
>CAYRLC010000054.1:3678-16420 GCA_964424995.1 uncultured Croceicoccus sp. | reverse complement strand
GCGCGTAAGCAGATTTTCAGGAATGGCTAAGCAGTTCCACCTATCCGGCGGCGAACTCTCGTCCATGTCGGAAGGCTGGAGCGGGTGAAGGGAATCGAACCCTCGTCGTAAGCTTGGGAAGCTTCTGCTCTACCATTGAGCTACACCCGCAGACCAAGGATTTGATGGCCGATGGGCCGCAATTCCTGCAGCCGATTTTTCAGCAAACCTTCGAAGCGGAGCCTTTCGCATGCGACAATGCCTTGGGTCAAGACGTGTTTCGGCTATCATGGCCGGCAGCCGGATCGAGAACTTCATGGGTTTCCCGACCGGCATTTCGGGCACCGACCTTGTCTTTCGCGGGCAGGTACAGGCGATGAAGTTCGGCACCCGCTTCGCGATGCCGCGGCGCGTCGATTCCCTTTCGCGGCGAGAGGACGGCAACTTCATCGTCGCCCTCGACGATGGCGCAAGCGTCTGCGCCCGCGCAGTGCTCGTCGCTACCGGCGTGCAATATCGAGGTCTGCCGCTTGAGCGGATCGAGCACTATGAAGGGGCGGGCCTGTTGTACGCCGCCACCGACATGGAAGCGCGGTTCTGCCGCAGTACCGAGGCGATTGTCGTCGGGGGCGGAAATTCGGCAGGCCAGGCGGCGATGTACCTCAGCCGCGCGGCCAAGCACATCCCTGTCGTGGTGCGTGCGGAAAGCCTTGCCGCCTCGATGTCGGATTATCTTTATCGCCGGCTGGAGGCTGATCCCGCGATCACCATTCATTACGGCACGCAAGTCGCCGCGCTCCACGGCGAAAACCGCCTCGAAGGGGTAACCTTGCGAACGCCCGATGGAGACGAAGATGTCGATGCGCGAGCCCTGTTCCTGATGATCGGCGCAGCGCCGAATACGGGCTGGCTCAGCGGACTGGCCGCGGTTGATGCCCGCGGCTTCGTGCTGACCGGGGCGGCCGCGGGACGCGATCACCCCTACGAAACGAGCGCGGACGGCATTTTCGCGGTCGGAGACGTGCGAGCCGGATCGGTCAAGCGCGTCGCAAGCGCGGTAGGCGAAGGTTCGGTCGTGATCAGTCGGATCTGGGAATACGTACAGGATTCCGGGATAAACGGGCGGTGATCATCACCGAGCGATCATGTGATTGCGATCGAGGAGATCCATTGAACGGCATCCCTTCGACCCGCACCCAGCCGAGATGAATACCTCGTAACGCTACGGGACTGCCGCGATCGATCCCAGCGCGCGCCTCCTCTCCCTTCTGCGAGTGTCTCTCTGAGGATGATTGTGCGAGCGACTACGCTATTCCGTGCCGGGTCACGACCCGCGCGCCAACAACACAACGCCCCGTTTTGCCGGGGGTGAGCAAAGGTAGAGAGCCCCTGTGAAGTTTTCGCACGTCATTGGCCCGCGCCGACGGGCTGTTCCCGTTCTTGCCGCGATAGCGTTGGGCGCCAGTCTGTCGATTGCCGGCTGCACCGGATCGGGGGGCGACAGCGAAGTCGCCAGCGCCGAGGGGAACGGCAACTGGCCCGGCTTTGGCGGAGACAGCGACGAGACGCATTTCAGCCCCCTGACCGAGATCACGTCTGACAACATCGGCGAACTGGGTCTCGTGTGGTCGATGGACCTGCCACTGGGCAACAGCGTGTCCTCGCCGCTTGCGGTCGACGGCGTGCTCTATACCGTCACCGGCTATTCGATCGTGCGCGCCATCGATGCGCCGACCGGCAAGCTGTTGTGGGAATACGATCCCAAGGCGCCCGAGGCTGCCGGCCTCAAACTGCGGCAGGGCTGGGGCATGCGCGGCATCGCCTATGGCGAGGGCATGATCTACGTGCCGACGCATGACGGCCGGATGATCGGCCTCAACGCCAAGGACGGCAGCGTCGCGTGGACGACGCAGACCCTGAACCAGAACGATGCCTCCTTCATCTCCGGCCCGCCGCGCTATTTCGCGGGCAAGGTCATCATCGGTTTCGGCGGCGGTGACGTCGACAACCTGCGCGGTTATGTCACGACGCTCGATGCCAAGACTGGCAAGGAACTCTGGAAGTTCTACACCGTGCCCGGCAACCCGGCGAACGGGTTCGAGGACAAGGCGCAGGAGATGGCGGCCAAGACCTGGTCGGGCGAGTGGTGGAAGTACGGCGGCGGTGGCACCGTGTGGAACGCCATGACTTACGACAGGTCGACGAACTCGATCATCCTGGGCGTCGGCAACGGCGCGCCGTGGAACCACAAGATTCGCAGCGAGGGCAAGGGCGACAACCTGTTCCTCTCCTCGATCGTCGCGCTCGATGCCAATACCGGCGCCTACAAGTGGCACTATCAGACCAACCCCGGCGAAAGCTGGGACTACAACGCGTCGATGGACATGGCACTGGCCGACATCGAGATCGGCGGCAAGATGCGCCAGGTCTTGATGACCGCACCCAAGAACGGCTTCTTCTACGTGATCGACCGCGTGACCGGCAAACTGATCAGCGCCGAACCCTATGCCAAGGTGAGCTGGGCCTCGAAGATCGATCTGGCCACCGGCCGCCCGGTCGAAAACCCCGCCGCGCGCTATCCCGACGGGACGACCTTTACCTTGTGGCCCGGCCCGGTCGGTTCGCACACCTGGCTGCCGATGGCCTACAATCCCAGGACGCGGCTGGTGTACATTCCCGCGATCGAGATGGCGACCAGCTACAACGACGTCGGCATCGATACGAAGAACTGGAAGCGCCGGCCCGGTGCGGCCGTCGACGGCGGCACCAACCCGAACTTCGTCGTCAAGGATGCCGGGCCGCCCAACGGCACCAGTTCGCTGATCGCATGGAACCCGGTCACCCAGAAGAAGGTGTGGAGCGTGCCCACCCCCGGGATCTGGAACGGCGGCGTGATGACCACCGCGGGCAATCTCGTGTTCCAGGGCCGGATCGACGGCACTTTCGACGCCTACACCGCCGACACCGGCAAGAAGGTGTGGAGCTTCGCCGCGCAGGCCCCGGTGACCGCACCGCCGATCAGCTATTCGGCGGGCGGCAAGCAGTACATCACCGTGCTCACCGGAATGGGCACCAGCGGCGCGGCATTCGGTGCCCTGCTGCCGGTGTCGATTGACTATCGCACACAGGCGCGCCGGGTGCTGACGTTCGCGATCGGCGGCAAGGCCACGATCCCGGTCAGCAAGAACGAGCCGCTGACCCCGATAGCCGACGCCGACTACAAGCCGAACAAGGCGCTGGAGGACAAGGGGCTCTACACGTTCGCAGTCTCCTGCGCGGTCTGCCACGGCGTCGATGCGATCGCGTCGGGCCACGCACCGGACCTCCGCAACTCGACCGTGCCGCTCAGCGACGAAGCCTTTGCCAGCGTCGTGCGGGATGGTGTGCTGGTGCCCAACGGCATGCCGAAGTTCGGTGAATTCAGCGACGAGGACCTCGCCGCCATCCGCCAGTACCTGCGTGCGCGCGCAGCCGAATGGCGGGCACAAGGCGCGAAGAAGTAAGCTGGACGGAGCCGGCCGGATCGTCCGGTCGGCCCTTTTGGCGCCCGAACCGATATGTCCGCTGCCGGAGCCTTCCCGAAGGAGGCTGGTGGGCGGTGAGGGGCTCGAACCCCCGACCCTCTCGGTGTAAACGAGATGCTCTACCAACTGAGCTAACCGCCCCGCGGATGGCCGCTTAGCGCAAAGATTCGCGCGGGGGAAGGTCCAGTTTAGCCGATCGGCCGATGCCCCTTGCACGGCATGACGGCTTGCGCGAACCTGCAGCGATGAAAACATTCGCTTTTCCCGCGGCGCTGGCGCTCGGTCTGATCCCCCTTCCCGCCCTCGCCGCGAATCCGGCCGAAATCGTCGATGCCGCGCCGCAGGACGCACGGCGCGAGATTCCTGCCGATGACCTGGTCGTGATGCAGCTGGCTCCCGATAATGCCGGCAAGGCGCGTCAGGTGGTGATCCAGCTCTACCCCGAACCCTGGTCTGCTGCGTGGACGCACAACATTCGCGCGATTGCCAGGGCGCATTGGTGGGACGGGATGTCGGTCTATCGTTCGGTCGACAACTGGGTGGTGCAATGGGGCGAAGGCGATGTCGCCGCACCCAAGGCACTGCCGCCGACGATGATGGCGACCTCGCCCGAAGGCTATGCGCTGCCCTGGCGCAAGGGGCTGGTGAATACCCTGTGGTCGGACAAGGGCCGCCGCAGCGCCGAGCAGTCTGCCAAGGCCAAGACGGCGCTAGGATCACGCTATGCCGATCCCTATGCCGCGGCGTTCGGCTACGTGAACGGGCTGCCGGTGGCGAGCGACCTCGCGATTGCAAAGGGTGTGAGCCGCCCTACAACCATCTGGCCGGTGCATTGCTATGCCTCGGTCGGGGTGGCACGCGGGTTGACGCCCGATGCAGGCAACGGCGCGGAACTCTATACCGTGATCGGCCATGCGCCGCGCCAATTGGACCGCAACATCGCGGTCGTCGGCAAGATCATCGCCGGGATCGAACACTTGTCCATACTGCCGCGCGGCACCGGCGAGGCGGGCGTCTATGAAACGGCGAAGGAACGGACGCCGATCGTCTCGGTCCGAATGGCCAGCGAACTGCCCCTGGCCGAACGGCCCCGGTTTCGCGTGATGGACACCGACAGCGACAGCTTTGCGCAGTGGGTTGAGGCAAAGGCGAACCGTCAGGACACGTTCTATTCGGTGCCCGTCGGCGGTGCCGATGTGTGCAACCTGCCGGTGCCGGTGAAGCGGATCGAGGGTTAGACCCGGTCCGCCTGCGCCACCGCGTCGCTGGCGCGAAGGGCGCTGATGATGCGGGTGAGATGGGCGAGGTCGCGCACCTCGATGCCGACTTCATAAGTGCCGAACAGGTCATCGCGCGAGATCAGGCCCAGCTGCGTGATGTTGGCGTGGTTGGCCGCGAAGACGCCGGTCATTTCCGACAGCGTGCCGAGCCGGTTGTAAAGGATGACCCGGAGATTGCCGGTCGCGCCGTCGCTGCGCGCATCCCACGACAGGTCGATCCAGCGCTTGTCGTCCTCCTGCGCCAGCGTCATGCAATCGATGGTGTGGACGTCGACCTTGCGCCCTTCCTTGACGCCGACGATGCGGTCGCCCGGCACCGGGTGACAACAGGTCGAAAGCTTGAACTCCGCGGTTTTGGGCAGGCCGCGCAGGCGCACCGAACGGGCGGGCGCATGCCAGAAACTGTCGTCGGGAAGCTCCGCCGCGCTGCCCGGAACCAGCGCCTCCATCACGTCCTTTTCCGACAGCTTGGCAGTGCCGATCGCCAGCATCAGCGCGGTGTCGTCTTCGAGATCGAGCCGCTTCAGCGCGCCCGCCATCGCCTTCTTGCCGATCTTGCCGGGCATGCGCTGGACGATGGAATCGTAAAGCTCCTGCCCGATGCGGGCGGTCTCATCGCGCTCCTTCTGCCGCACCGAACGGCGGATCGCGGCGCGGGCCTTGGCGGTGACGACAAAGGACAGCCAGCCCAGTTGCGGTTCGCTGTCGGGGCCCTTGATGATCTCGACGATGTCGCCGTTGGCCAGCGGCGTGCGCAGCGGCATGTGGCGACCGTTGATCTTGCAGCCGACCGCGCTCGCGCCGAGGTTGGTATGGACCGAGAAGGCGAAGTCGACCGGCGTCGCGCCCTTGGGTAACTGATAGAGTGCGCCCTTGGGGGTGAAAGCGAAGATGCGATCCTGGTAGATCGCCAGCTTCGTCTGCTCGAGCAGTTCCTCCGCGTCCGCCGCGGTTTCCAGGATCTCGATCAGGTCACGCAGCCAGCCGACCTGCCCGTCGGGCGTCGCCCCGCCCTGCTTGTAGGACCAGTGCGCGGCGAGGCCGAATTCGTTGGTCCGATGCATTTCGCGCGTGCGGATCTGCACTTCGACGCGCATCGAATTCTCGTAGATCAGCGAGGTGTGCAGCGAACGGTAGCCGTTCGATTTCGGCGTCGAGATGTAATCCTTGAACTTGCCCGGGATCATCGACCATGTGCGGTGCAGGACGCCCAGCGCGCGATAGCAGTCCTCCGGCGTCTGAGTAATCACGCGGAACGCCATGATGTCGGTGATCTGCTCGAAGCTGACGTGCCGCTCGGCCATCTTCTTCCAGATCGAGAACGGATGCTTCTCGCGCCCCGAAACCTCGACGTCGACGCCGCCTTCCTGGCTGCGGATCTGGGCCAGCCGCCCGGTGATCGTGGCATAGGCGGCCGGTTCCAGCTGCTCGAACGCGAGAAGCTGCATCTCGCGCATGTATTCGTACATGCCCACCCGCTCCGCCAGCGGGGCGTAGATGTCCATTGTCTCGCGCGCGATGCGGCGGCGCTTGTCCTCTTTCGCGATGAAGTGGAGCGTGCGCATGTTGTGCAGCCGGTCGGCCAGCTTCACCAGCAGGACGCGCAGGTCCTCGCTCATCGCCAGGAACAGCTTGCGCAGGTTTTCGGCCGCGCGCTCGTTCTCGGGCATCTGCTCGATCTTCGACAGCTTGGTCACACCGTCGACCAGCCGCGCCACGTCGGGTCCGAAATTCTTCTCCACGTCCTCGATCGTGGCGAGCGTATCCTCGACCGTATCGTGGAGCAGCGCGGTGATGATCGTTTCCTGATCGAGCTTCAGGTCGGTCATCAGGCCCGCGACTTCGACCGGATGGCTGAAATAGGGGTCGCCGCTGGCCCGCTTCTGCGTGCCGTGCTTCTGCACCGTGTAGACATAGGCACGGTTCAACAACGCCTCGTCCGCATCGGGATCGTAGGCCTTTACCCGCTCAACAAGTTCGTACTGACGCAGCATGTTCGCTTACGATGTGCGCATCCGATGCTGCGATGCAATGGCAAAGTGGCGACTATCCGGCGATTGCGACACGCTTTCGCGACAGAAGCACGAAGGCCAGCAGGTAGAACAGCCCCACGACGATCAGAAGGTTGGCATAACCCGTCAGCAGCGCCGCATATTCGAGACAGCCGCCGAGCAAGGCCCCCAGCAGGTTGAGGGCGAAAGCACCCTGCGAATCCTCGCTATCGGCAAAGCGCTTGGAAAAGGCGACATTGGCGAGGAAAATGGGCAGGAAGGCCAGGGTACTGGCGGCGGCAAAACGGGGCCAGAACGGCAGGGCGAGGAGCCATTCGGGCCGAACCAGCCAGGCCGCCACCAGCGAAAGGGCGATGCCGGCAAAGACCACCGCCATCGACGGCGTACGAAAACGCCGCGTCACTTCCACCGCGCAGAGCACGACGACGAGAATGCCGGCGAAGACCAGCGCATTTACGAACCAGGTCGTGCCGAACAGCAGGGCGAACGACGCGACGTTCTTGGTTTCCAGCAGCAGGAATGCCGCCCCCATGAAGAACAGGTCGAGGTGGGTGCGCATCCCTGAGAACGGCCCACCCAATGTCCGGACGACCAGCATCGACAGAACCAGAATCGCACCCAGCGTCACCCAGTAGAGCGTCGGCAGGCTGCCCCCGCGATAGTACAGGAACGGCGCGTTATCGGTCGCCGGCGACAGGGCCGTGGCCGCCGTCTGGTGTGGTGAGGCACAGGCCTGCATCGCGGGGTTTTGCGCGATCGTGATCACTGCCTGGGCGCCGGCGAACAGGTCGACGCAGGGTTCGTGACCGAAGGCCTGTTTCACCGTGTTGGCCAGCCGATCGATCAGCCACGGTTCGCGGTAATAGTTGTACATCGCGAAAGCGCCGTCCGGCTTCAGGTGGGCGTGCACTGATTGCATCGCCTCGGCCGTGAAGAGGAAGGATTCGAGGCGGATCTGCGAGGCCCCGTTCACCAGCGTCAGCGAATCCGGAAGCGCGAAGAGGATGAGATCGTACTTCTTGTCCGTGCTCTGCAGGAACGCGCGCCCGTCGTTGACGTGAGTGGTCACGCGATCGGACTGGTACGGGCGATCGACGTTGTATTGGCGGCCGACATTCATGATCAGCGGGTCGATATCGACCGCATCGACATGACGGGCCCCATTCGACAGGGCGATGGCGACGTCCGAACCCGAACCCGCCCCGACGATCAGCACATCACCCAGCGCGTTTTCCGGCAAACGCAGGTAGGGCGTCCCATACTGCTTCTCACCCTCGGTCAGCTTCCACTGCGCCGGGGCCATCAACTGGTGCGGAACCCCGTTCGCGCTGATCAGGCGCATGCCCTCGATCGATGGATCGGGCTCGTCCACCCGCAGCTTGTAGTAAGGCGACCAGCTCGTGCCGGGCTGCAGGGTCTCCATCGTCAGCAGGGTGCAGATGATCGCGGTGCAGGCGAGGAAGAGCAGTCGTTCATAGCCTGGCGACGCAAGGTAGAGGGCAAGGACACCGACCACGACACCCCAGACGATGGGCGGTGCGTGGGCGAAACTCAGCAGCGAGAAGGCCACGATCCCCGCCAGCGAACCGAGCAGGTCGTAGCGATAGGCACTCAGCGGCTCGAGCCGGGGGAAGCAGCGGCCGACGATTTCCGCAGGCCCGGCGAGGATCGCCGCGACCATCAGGAAAACGAGCGGCAGCACGACGATTGCCGGCGGGCCGGAAAGGTGGAGCGACGTGAAATAGATGATTTCGTCGCTCGTCCCCTCGATCGAGACCGGAAAGCGCATGACCCCGACGATGAGCATCGCCAGCAACGGCATGCTGTAACGCCAGGCCGACCACGATTTTCGCGAAATGAGAAAGCCGGCGCCGATGCCGAGGAAAGATCCCAGCAGGACGAAATTCGAGAAATAGGACAGGTGGACGATGTTCGATCCGAGCCAGCGGATCAGCGCGAGTTCGAGGAACAGCATCAACGCGCTGGCGCATAGCAGGCGCAGGATAATGGACTGGCGCGTTGCCGCAGTATTGCCGGAATCAACCGCCGTATCGATCGAATTCGTCATCGCCCCCCACGCCGATAGCAAATCAATCGGGAGAGATGATGCCTTCGTCTCGACAATTGCAAGACGGCTAGTCGATTACTCCCCGACCGTCGTCGGCGACGTCGCAGGCGCGCCCTGCTGCGTTTCGACTTCGCTCGGCTGCCCGGTTTCTCCGCCATCCACCGAACCGTCCAGCCCTGCGGCCGAACCGGGCGCGTATTGCTGCGCGACCGGGACGTCGGGTGCGGGCGCAGGTTCCGGAGTGGCTTCCGGCGTGGCGGCGGCCGGATCGTCGAGAAGCGTCGTCGCTCCCTTCACGAAGCCCTCGCCCTTCTTGGGCCGGTAGAGCGTGTTGATCTCGATGTCGCAGTTGAACTCCAGCCGCTCCTGGATTTCGCCGAGGTTGTCGGTGGTCCGCCCGCGTAGGCGGTTGATCTCGAGCTTGCGCTGGATGAGATAGAGGTCGCGGTTGGCGGCATAACCGTCGCCGCAGCGTTCGCGGATGGCGTCGATCTGGGCATCGGTCTCGATCCGCGATTCGAGCGAGGTGAGAGCGCCCACCGGCACCGCGTAATAGGGGCTGTTGAACGGCTTGCCCGCGACGAAGGGGATGATCGACAAGTCGACGAACCGCCCGACGAGATCGCGTACCGTGGTCGAACCTATGAAAGGCAGGTAAAGGTAGGGTCCCGGACCGACCCCGTAATAGCCCAGCGTATTGGCCAGCCCATTGTATTCGTAGCGAAGGTTGAAGGGCTTCTTTTTGGCGACATCGAACAGGCCGACCATGCCGATCGTGGTATTGATCGCAAAGCGGCCCAGCGTCTTCACCGCCTTTCCCGGCTTCAACTGCAGCATGAAATTCAGGAAGGTGATCGGCTCACCCAGATTGCGAAGGAAATTGCCGAGGCCGCGGCGGATCGGCTTGGGGATGCCCTGGTCGTAGATCTTCGCGATCGGTTCGACGAGCGCGATGTCGACCGCCTCGACCGCCTTGTACGTAGCCGCATTGACCTTTTCCGCCGGATCGCCAACCGGCGCGGCGATTTCGCCCTCGACCACGATCTCGTTGCCGGTGGTGTCGCCCGGCTCGGCCTCTTGGGGAACCGTTGCGACGACCTCGGGCGCGCCTTGCGAGCCCGGATCTGGCTGCGGCGCGGGATCGGCATCCTGCCACAGCGCGGCATTGGCGATGGCGAGGTTGCGAATCGCACCCGTTTCCAGCGAACCGGCTTCCGACAGGTCAAAGCCCGGCGCGGCGACCAATTCGGGCGCGGCGACGCAGTCCAGTTCCTGCGCGCAGCCCTGCCCCGGATTGGCCAGCGAGACCGACAACGCGAGAACCGAAACAATCATCTGAAATCATCCCCTGCCCGCGCCGTCATCACCACTGGCGCGAGAATCCTGATACCGCAACGTCATATGGCATTGCCCCGCTTACGGCCAGTAGCGGGCAAGCGCCTGATTTCCCCAACCATCTAGGCAGGCGCAGGTTAACCTGAGGTTGGCAACTGCCCTCAACTCCAGCTCGCCTCCGGCGGCAGGCTCATCAGGATCGCGTCGACGTTGCCGCCGGTCTTCAATCCGAACAGCGTGCCCCGGTCGTAGACCAGGTTGAATTCGGCATAGCGCCCCCGCCATTCGAGCTGCCGGCGCTTGTCCGCCTCGTCCCACGGCGTATCCATCCGGCGGCGGACCAGCCGGGGATAGACGTCGAGAAACGCCTCTCCCACGTCGCGGGTCAGCGCGAAATTGCGGTCGAACCCCGCCAGATCGTCGCATTCCATGTGATCGTAGAAGATGCCGCCCACCCCGCGCGCGACACCGCGATGAGGGATGAAGAAATACTCGTCCGCCCACTTCGAGAAACGGTCGTAATACGTCGGATTGTGCCGTGCGCAGGCGGCGCGGAAGGCCGCGTGGAATTCGGCCGTGTCCTCTTCGTAGGGGATCGGCGGATTGAGATCGGCCCCGCCGCCGAACCATGCGGCCTGCGTCGTCAGGAACCGGGTGTTCATGTGCACCGCCGGGACATGCGGATTGGCCATGTGCGCGACGAGGCTGATGCCGGTGGCGGTGAATTCGGGGTTTTCGGCGCTGGCCCCGTTTATCGATGTCGCGAATTGCGGCGCGAAGCTGCCGTGCACGGTCGACACGTTGACGCCGACTTTCTCGAACACCTTGCCCTTCATCACCCCGCGCACGCCGCCGCCGGGGGCGTCGTTGCCCTCTTCCTCGCGGTCCCACGCGGTGAATTCGAAGGCAGCGTCGCTGCCCGCCTCACGCTCGATCGCTTCGAACGCGTCGCAGATGCGGGTGCGGAGCGCTTCGAACCAGGCCTTGGCCTGGGCGGTCTGTTCTATCCACTGGGTCATGGAGATGCGCTTGCCAAAGCGCGCGCCCTGCGGCAATAGCCAGCGCATGGTTCGCGTTTCGTTCGCACCCTTTTCCTTCGCCGGCGAAGAATGGCACATGGTCGACGGCCGTGCGCTCTACTGGCCGCGCGAACAGGCGCTGCTGGTGGCCGACCTGCATCTGGAAAAGGCGAGCTGGTATGCCAAGGCCGGGCAGCCACTGCCCCCCTACGACAGCCGCGAGACGCTGGAACGCGTCGCCGCCGCGATCCGGGCGACCGGTGCGCGGCGCGTCTTCACGCTGGGCGACAATTTCCATGACGGCGAAGGACCGGACCGGCTGGAGCCGCACGCAAGGGGCATGCTCGACGCGCTGACCCGCGCGGTGGACTGGGTCTGGATCACCGGCAACCACGACGAGAAGGACGGACTGCGCCTCGCTCCCGGCGGCACGCAGGTGGAAGAGCTGGAGGCGGGCGGGCTGCTGCTGCGACACCGCACCGTGCCGGGCGAGACGCGGCCCGAACTGTCCGGCCATTTCCACCCGCGCCTGCAGGTATCGATCCGCGGGCGGCGCATCGTGCGCCCCTGCGCGGTGGCGGCGGGCAGCAAGCTGATCCTGCCCGCATTCGGCGCGCTGACCGCCGGGATGGACGCGGCGGACCCGGCGATTCGCGCAGCCCTGCGCCCGGCCCTTCATGCCGATGCCATCGTTCCTGCGGCCGGCCGCCTGCTGCGTTTTCCGCTGTGGAGTGCGGCAGCCTAGCATCACCGGCGGCGGAACCGGCGCGCGCCATGCGCGTACACCCTTTAATCGCGGGCCATTTGGCTTTAAGGCCGCGCGCGAGGGGGAGACTCGGGCACCTTTTCGATCAGCGGCCTCCCCACCACATTGATACCGTAGCCACCACGAGGAGAAGGCCCCATATCCCGTCCACCCCGCCGCTCACTTCAACCGCCGGTCAAGAGCGGACCGCGCTTCAACGAATTCATTCAGGTAGATAAGGTTCGCGTCATCGACGATGAGGGCGAGAACCTTGGGGTGTTGTACACGCGCGAGGCCATCGAGCGCGCGGCCGAAGTGGGTCTCGACCTCGTAGAGGTGTCGCCCAACGCAGATCCGCCGGTCTGCAAGTTCCTCGATGTCGGCAAGTTCCGCTACGAAGCGCAGAAGAAGGCGAACCTCGCCCGCAAGACGCAGAAGACGCAGGAACTCAAAGAGATCAAGATGCGTCCCAACATCGACGATCACGACTACGACGTGAAGATGCGCAACATCGTCAAGTTCATAGAAAACGGCGACAAGGTGAAGTGCACGCTGCGCTTCCGTGGCCGCGAAATGGCGCACCAGGAACTGGGTCTCGAACTGCTCAACCGCGTGCGCGCCGACGTGGAAGAGATCGCCAAGGTCGAAGCCTTCCCCCGCCTCGAAGGGCGGCAGATGGTCATGGTGCTGGCACCCAAGTAAGCGGTGCTGGCACCCAAGTAAGCGGTGCTGGCACCCAAGTAAGCGCCAACCGGCAGTGCGCCCGCCGTTTCAGGCGGC